>PMAM01000128.1:0-10888 GCA_003152595.1 Acidobacterium sp. | reverse complement strand
CAAACATGACATTTTTCATCTCATGGGCGGATAAGTTCATGGGCCACAAGGCAGGCGATTAGTACCTTTTTGTCATTGCGGACGCCAGCGGGGTTTGCTACAGTGGCGCTACTTTTCCCTGCCTGGNNTCGATCAGCGCTTTGCTATGGTGCTGGTGGGCTCGTCGGGCAAAGGCGGCGCGACACCGCTGCGCCGCAACTACGGCGAGGGCGTGGAGAACCTGGCGACGGGCGAGTACTACTGGATGGACGGGAACTTCATGAAGTACGACGCGTCGGAGGCGACGTTCGGCAGCATGAATCCGGGCCAGCTGCCGGTTGATTCGAACGAACTGATCGCGCTGTGTGCGCCGCGGCTGACGTTCATCAGCTATGGCGTGCCGGAGAAGGGCGACGCGCATTGGCTCGATCATCAGGGCAGCTGGATGGCGACGGTGGACGCGAACCGCGTGTGGAAGCTGCTGGGCGCGAAGGGGCTGAGCGGGGGCACGGATTTCACGCTCGACCCGAATTACCACACCACGAAGATGCCGCCGGTGAACGACGGCCTGCTCGACGGCCTGCTGGCGTGGCGGCAGCACGACGGCGGTCACACGGATGCGCCAAANNAGCAACGGGTCGCTATAAGTGGGCGTATCTCAGCCTTTTCAGGGCCGCTTTCGTTGCGGGCCTGGTCGTCGTCGCGGGGCTGTTCTCTGCGCCGGTTCTGCGAGCTCAGGAGTCCACGTCGGCTCCGGAGAAGCTGACGCCGCAAACGGAAAATGTTCCTGAAGCGGGGGAGAAGCAGGAAGAGGATGCGCTGTTTCCGCTAAAGCGCGACCAGTGGTTTCTGCAGCTGCGCGCATATCCCAACGCGAAAATTCCGGTGGGGGCCTACTGGCGCGCCCAGACGCAGCGGCAGGAGCTGGTGGCCCGGCACAGGCTGGCCTTCAGCGCGCTCAGTCCGATCGCTGCCGCGCAGGCGGATCCGTTTTCAGGGGTTGCCTGGATCGCCGATGGTCCACAACCCGCCGCAGCCTATTACGGCACAATTCCCTACTCCGGACGCGCGACGTCGATTGCGGTTCATCCGACCGATCCCAACACGGTGTACCTGGGAACGGCCGCAGGCGGTGTGTGGAAGACGACTGATGGCGGAACCACATGGACACCGCTCACCGACCAGCAGGCATCGCTGGCGATTGGTGCGGTGGCGGTTGATCCTAACAATCCGAGCACGGTCTTTGCGGGAACCGGTGAGCCGGACTTCTCCACGGACAGCTACTACGGCCAGGGACTGCTGAAGTCGACCGACGCGGGAGCCACTTGGACGCTGATCCGCACGCCCTTCACCACGGGCGATACGGCGCCCGATTTCACAGCCATTGCGATCGAGCCCGGCAACAGCAACATTGTTCTGGCGGCCAATTGGGGCGGTCTGTATCGCAGCGCGGACGGAGGCAACACCTGGAGCGGAGTGCTGACCCTCGGCGGAGGCGTGACCGCAGTGATGTTCGACGTGAAGAACGCCAGCGTCGCTTATGCGGGAATCGGCGGGTCGACCGCGCCCGGGACGGTTTACATGTCGAGCGATGCCGGAACCACCTGGACCTCGATCAGCGGGAGCGGAACCGGGGCGGTGCCCCCTGCTTCAGCTGTGATTCGGACCGCACTGGCCGAGGATTCCACGGGAAAGCTGTACGCAGCGTTCGCCAACGGGAATTTCACCACTCCGGGCACTCTGTATGTGACCAGCAACAGCGGAGCGAGCTGGACGCAGCTGACCTCGCCCGGTGGGCTGGACTGGTATCGCAACGCGATCGCGGTCACGCCGGCAAACCCGCAGGTGCTGTATGCGGCCGGCGCAACCCTGTATGAATCCACCGACGGCGGCCAGACGTGGGCCTCCGACAGCAGCGGCACGTACTACGCCGATCAGCACGGGTTCGCTTTCTCCGGCGACGGCACGCGGATGTATCTGGCCGACGACGGCGGCGTGTTTGTGACCACGCAGCCGACTGCGGCCAACGCAGTGTTTTCGTCGCTGAACGCAACCCTGAACACGATGACCTTCTATCCGGGCTTTTCGATCGCCCCGGGACAGGCACGACTGCTCGCGGGGTCGCAGGACCACGGTCTCAATTTGTATACAGGTGCACTGTCCTGGCCGAATGGCGAGCAGTCCGGATTCTGCGGCGATGGCGGCGGGGTGTACATCGATCCCAAAGCCACCTACGCTTACGCCCATTGCCAGGGAGGGCCCGCGAACTGGGTGTCCAACGCATCCGGCGATACGGTGGTGAACAACTGGACGGCGGCACAGACGGGCATCAGCACCACCGATCGCTGGCCGTGGGTAGCCGACATCAAAGGCGACTGGAACACGGTTTCTACGGTCTATACCGGTACAAATCGGCTCTATCAGTCGACGAACAACGGAGCGGCCTGGACGGCGATCTCGGGGGATCTGACGGCGGGGAGCGCCACCATCAGCACCATCGCAGTCGCCCCCACCGATTCCAACACCGTCTACACCGGGGCATGGGATGGCACCGTTTCCGTGACGACGAACGCACTTTCCGGAGCGTCGGCCACCTGGAAGAAGCTGACCGGAGTGCCCAACCGCGCAATTGGCAAGATCATCGTGATGCCGGACAGCGCTCAGGATGTGTACCTGACCGTGAATGGCTTTGATACGGGACACGTGTTTCATTCAACCAACGGCGGCACGACGTGGACGGATATCTCCGGCGACCTGCCCAACACGCCGGCCGACAGCATTGCCGCGGACCCCAGCCTTCTGAACACGCTTTATCTGGCGACGGACACCGGCGCCTACGTGACCAGCAATGGCGGCACAAACTGGGAGCCGCTGGGTACGGGACTGCCGAATGTAGTGGTGCAGGACGTGCTGCTCGATACGACCAATCGCAGGCTGCGGGTGATCACCCATGGCCGCGGCGCCTGGGAGGCCGCGCTGCCGCTGGCTGCGCTCGAGAGCTCCACGCTTTCGCTTTCCTTTGGAAACGTGACACGGGGAACCACCAGCGCCGCCCAAACGGTAACGCTGACGAACAACCTGAACGCCACTCTGACACTGAACAGCCTGCAGATCACGAGCCCGTTCACGGAGACCACTACCTGTGGAGCGAGCCTGGCGCCGGGAGCCACCTGCACAGTGAGCGTTGTCTTTGCGCCGACCGTCGTAGGTGCAGCGCTGGGAACGCTGACCGTGACTTCGCCGGCTAACGTCGTCACGGTGTCGCTGTCGGGCACGGGAGTGGGAATTCCCAATGCGGGGTTGAGGCCGCCCTCGCTGGCCTTCGGAAACCAGGTGGCGGGAATTGCCAGCGCTGCACAGACCGTGCAACTGAGCAATACAGGCGATGGAGCGCTGGCGAATGTCGCAATCTCATTCACCGGCACGAATCCCGGAGATTTTTCGCAGACCAACAATTGCGGAACCAGCGTTGCTGCCGGAGCGAGCTGCACGGTGAGTGTGGTGTTTACGCCTCAGGCAGTCGGCGCGCGCTCGGCGACGCTGTCGATTGCCGATAATGCTGCCGGGGCACCGCAGACCGTGGCACTGACCGGAACCGGCACGGCTCCCTTTGTGCTGGCAGCCACCGGCAGCACGGCGTCGGTGCAGGCCGGGGCGAGCGCCACTTACGCGCTTACCGTGACGGCCGCGCAGGGCACTTCGCTGGCCAGCGCCGTTGCACTCGCGTGCAGCGGGCTTCCATCTTCGTCGACGTGCAGTTTTAACCCGGCGAATGTGGCCAGTGGCGCGACGACACAGAACATCGCGCTCACGGTGACCACGACACCGAAATCTGCGCCCGCGCACGCCGCCCTGGCAGGCCGCGGGGGAATCAGCCTGGCCGCGCTTTCGCTGCTTGGCGCGTTGCTGCTGCCACGACGCCGCTGGCGTCTGGGCATGATTGCTATGTTCGCGGTTCTCTGCATCGGCATTCCAGGATGCAGTGGCGGCGGTAGCGGTAGTGGCGGAGGAGGCGGTGGAGGTGGCGGAGGCGGTGGTGGCACAGCCTCCGGGAGCTATACGATTACAGTGACGGCATCGCAGACCACCATCTACCAGACGACGCAGGCGCTGACACTGACGGTGCAGTAGGAGACCGGCCACGCAGGGAAACTTGATCGCGCGCGCAGCGATTCACGCAGCGACGGCTGTGGCGGCGGCTCTCGCCTTTGCAGGCGCGGGTACTTTCGGCCAGGCTGGCGCTGCTCGGCCCGGAGCGCCGAATGCCGGCCCGCCGCAGGTGATCTGCCGGCCGTGCGGCGAGGTGCCCCCTCCAAAGGGTTACAGCTGCAGCGGTTCGGTCATGGTTGCCGCTTCGGTTGCCACAAAAGACATTCCGCGCATGGCGGCCACATGCCACAAGAATGAGCCTCCACGGGCAGCGGATAAGAGCCAGAACGCCGAGAAGGCGCCTGCAGCGAAAACAAAGGCACCAGCGTCAAAAACACACTGCAGCAAGAAGAAGAAAGCGGCTGCGCAACATCAACCGCCTGTTCCGAACCGCTGATCTGGGCTTGGCCGCTTGACCTCTCCTCAGGCGTCCTCTACGATAAACGTAATGGCATTTTGCCCCAATCCGGTGATGTGTTGCGCTTGTTGTTGCGCGCCGCGCCGGATGTGTGGGTGAGCCTCTAAACTAAGAATTCTCGACCCATCACTCCCGCGCATTCAGCGATCTGCTGACGCGGGTTTTTTATTTTCCCTCAAAATTTACGGAGTCATCGATGGCGGAACTATCCGCAGTGAAGGAAACGAAAGCACAGAGAGCCGAGCGGCTGAAGCGCGAGAAGAATCCCTGGGACGCGATCGAAGAAATTCGCGCGTTCGCGCGTAACGGTCACGCTTCCATCCCAGCCGAGTGGAGCACGTACTTCCGCTGGTGGGGCATCTACAGCCAGGGCGACGGCCTGGGAGTGACGGGCGGCAAGGGCGGCGAAGGCAAAGCGACCGAGTACTTCATGATGCGCGTTGGCATCCCCAATGGGATTCTGCGGGCGGATCAGACGCGGGTGCTGGCGGAGATCGCGCGCAATCATGGGCGGAATCTCGCCGACATCACGGTGCGGCAGAATATTCAGTTTCACTGGCTGACCATCGAGTCGCTGCCAGAGGTGATGGAGGCACTCGACGCGGTGGGGCTTTCGCCGAAGGGCGCGTGCGGTGACGTGGTGCGCAACGTGACGGGCTGCCCGCTGGCTGGGATTGCGCATGACGAGATCGTGGATGCGTCGGACCTGGCGGTTGAAGTATCGCGCGCGCTGCAGGGTAACAACGACTTCTACAACCTGCCGCGGAAGTTCAAGATTTCGATTACCGGGTGCTCGGTCTGGTGCTCCTACCCGGAGATCAACGATATCGGGTTGACCGCGATTCGGCGAGGCAAGGAAGTTGGCTACTCGGTGCGTGTGGGCGGCGGGCTGTCGAACGAGCCGCATCTGGCCGTGCGCCTGAATGCGTCCGTCAAACCCGGACAGGCGGCAGCGGTGGTGCGGGCGATTGCCGAGATCTTTCGCGATCAGCAAGGGCTGCGCGAGAGCCGCGATCGCGCGCGGCTGAAGTATCTGTTCATGAAAGAAGGCTGGACGGCAGATCGGTTCCTTACTGAGATTGAGAACCGCATCGGTTACAAATTGGATCCGGCAATCGACGAAGTCATTCCGGACGATATTCTCCGCGATCATGCGGGCATTCATCCGCAGAAGCAGTTCGGTTTTAGCTATGTGGGCGCGAGCGTGCTCCGCGGACGGCTGACCGGCGATCAACTGGCGGCGGCGGCGGAGTTGGCGGGGCGTTTTGGAACCGGCGATCTGCGGCTCACGGTGATGCAGAACCTGATCTTCCTGAATGTTCCCAGCCATCGCGCTGCTGAGCTGGCGCGCGAACTGGAGCAAATCGGACTGCACGTGCAGGGCTCACAGTTCTGGCGCGGCGGCATTGCCTGCACCGGCACGGAATTCTGCAAGCTGGCGATCACGGAGACGAAGGGCTTCCTGCGCTGGCTGGTGGACGAGATGGAGGTGCGTCTACCGCAGTTCGATCAGCAACTGCGCCTGCACGTGACCGGCTGCCCGAACAGCTGCGGCCAGCACTGGATCGCGGACATCGGGCTTGAGGGCAAAAAGGTGAAGCACGAGGGCCAGCAAACCGATGCTTACTATTTCTGCGTCGGTGGGTCGGTTGGCAAACACGCAGGGGTCGCGCGGCCAGTGGGGTTCCGCACGCCGGCGCATCTTGTGCCGGAGGCGCTGGAGCGGCTGCTGCGGAAGTATCTGGTCGAACGGGAGCCGGGCGAAAATCTGCGCGCCTGGTTTGGACGCAACACGGATGCCGAACTGCGGGCGGCGCTGGCGGGCGAAGAGTTCATTCCTGTGGAACGCGATTCGCCGAGCGGGCGTGTTCCGGTGGAGCTGGCGGGATGAACCTGCTTCCGATTTTTTTGCGTCTGGAAGGACGGCCGGTCCTGGTGGTGGGTGCGGGCACGGTTGCGCTGGCGAAGATCGAGAGCCTGCGAGCGGCGGGCGCCGCAATCACCGTGGTCGCGCCGAAGACCATTCCGCGAATCCGCGAGCTGGCGCATCAGGATGCATTGGTATGGCGCGAGCGCGTCTTTGAGCCAACCGATCTCGATGGCGCTTTCCTGGTGATCGCCGCGACGAACGCTACTGAAGTGAATCGCACCGTCTTCGAGGAGGCGCGGCTCCGGAACATTCCGTGCAATGCGGTGGACGATCCTCCGAACTGCGACTTCTATTTTGGGTCGGTGGTCTCGCGGGGCGATCTGCAGGTGGCGATTTCGACGGCTGGAGAAAGTCCGGCGCTGGCCCAGCGGCTGCGGCAGGAGATCGATGCGCAGCTGCCGCAGAATTTGGGACCGTGGCTTGAGGAACTCGGCGAATTGCGCCGGGAGGTGCGCGAAGCCACGCCGCCTGGAGAAACACGCAATCTGCTGCTGCATGAGCTGGCACAGCGGCAGCTTTGCAGTTCGCGAACCTGCCCGACGCGGCAATTCGCCAGGGAGCGGATTGAGGAGATCCAAAAGCATGCGGTTGTGCAGGCTGAGGTGGAGTCATGACCGCGGCGGGACCGGGCACGGTGTATCTGGTGGGCGCGGGCCCGGGGGATCCGGAGCTGCTGACGCTGAAGGCGGCGCACCTGCTGGCGACTGCCGACGTTGTGTTGCACGACGATCTGGTCCCGGCCGCGGTGCTGGCGCACGCCGCACATGCGCTGGTGATCAATGTGGGCAAGCGCTGCGGGCGGAAGAACATTTCCCAGGAACAAATCCACGCGATGATGATCGAGGAGGCGCGGCATGGTCTGGCCGTGATCCGGCTGAAGTCGGGCGATCCCCTGGTATTTGGGCGCGCGGGCGAGGAGATGGATGCGCTGCGGGCGGCGGGGATTCCGTTTGAAGTAGTTCCGGGAATCACGGCGGCCTTTGCGGCGGCCGCGGCGCTGGGCCGTCCATTAACGGATCGCCGAGGAGCTTCCAGCGTCAGTTTTTCGGCGGGACATCACGCGCCGGGCTCGCAGCTGGAGCCGGCGTCGCTGGCGGGTGCGACGCGGGTGATCTACATGCCCGGGAGAGATTTGTTGCCGGTTGCGGAGCAGCTTCGTGCGGAGGGGCTGCCCGGTGAGTTGCCGTGCGTGATTGTGTCGCGCGCGGCGCAGCCGGATCAGCAGATCGTGCGGACGACGCTGGCGCAGCTGGAACGGATCGCTTCCCTGCCCGCGCCTTCGATTCTGCTGGCGGGCGAAGTTCTGCGTGAGGCAGATGACAACCAGCTAACGGGAATCGCCGAATCTGTAACAGTTTCGCCTACAAATCAACCGCAGCCGGTCCAGGCTGAGTAAACCCTCATCACAGATCAGGACGCCGCAGGTTCGAGCGTGTATTCGAAATCGTAGAAGTGCTTCCCTGCCTCGATGCGAATCGTCATCGAGCCGGAGATGCCGGTCAGCTGGCCGGTACCCGTGTCCGGCACGACGGTGATGTCCATCTTCGCCGCGCCGCGATTCATGGTGGCATCGTGCTGCAGGACGAAGCTGCCTTCCCTGCCCTGGAGGGTCCCGGTTATACGCTCCATCGCGACGTAGCCACCGGAACCTTTTTCGCGGTCGAGGACGCTGAGCATCTCGCCCTGGCTGGTGGCTTCGAGATCGCCGTGGAACTGCTTATCGAGGGACATGCGGCCCAGACCGGCGGCTTCGGCCTGCGGATTGTCGGCCTTCTGCGGAGCCAGCTTCACCTCAAACGTGCCTGTTGCCTGATGATGCATCCCAAAACCTCCCGGTTGGCCGGCGCTAAGCTTTGACTGGGCAGTCTCGCGGCATCTGCCGGGCGGCTTGCGAAGCCGATGCCCGCCGGTCGGAAGGCACCTGCAAACAGTCTCATCCCGAGCAGGATAGCAAGTCTGCCCGCCTGGTCCATCCGGCATCCAAACCACGCATGAGCACGATGGGCAAAGTTCTCACTCCCGCGATCCTGCTGGCTTTCGCGCTGGCAGGCTGCCACAGCAATTCAGGTCAGAACGCAAGTCAGGCGCAGCCGGAACCGGCGCAGGATCCTGCCACCGCCAATCTGGCCAATGCAAACTACACCACCACGCCCGATCAAAATCCGCCACCACCGCCAGCGGACCAGAGCGCCGGAGCGCCAGCCGATCAGGGGCCAGATCAGGGAACCCGGGATCAGGCCGGATACGGCGACCAGTCTTCCGGCTATGACGACACCGCGTATGACGTCGCGCCCCAGCCGCCACCGGCGATCCCGGATTATGAACAACCGCCGTCTCCGGGCGACGACTACGAATGGACGCCGGGATACTGGGGATATGCGTCGGACGGCTACTACTGGGTGCCGGGCGCGTGGGTTCTTGCGCCGTACATCGGGGCGTTGTGGACGCCGGGTTACTGGGGCTGGGACAGCGGCCGCTATCACTGGCACGGGGGATACTGGGGGCCGCACGTCGGGTTCTACGGCGGCGTGAACTATGGCTACGGCTACGACGGCGATGGCTATGAGGGCGGCTACTGGCAGGGCAGGGATTTCTACTACAACCGCGCGATCACACGGGTGAACTCATCGACGGCACACCACGTTTACGACTATCGCGTGACCCGGACCTACAACAACTCCCGCGTGAGCTACAACGGCGGCCAGGGTGGACTGAACTACCGTCCGACGCAGGCCCAGGATGCCGCGCGCAACGAGCGCCACATCGCGCCGCTGGCAGCGCAGCACAGTTTCGCGCAGCAAGCGATGCAGAACCGCGGACAATTTGCCAAAGAGAATCATGGACGCCCTTCGATGGTGGCGGAAAGCCAGCCGGTGAACGATGGGCGATCGGCGCCGGCGGCGCGCGCGGAAGATTTTCATCCTTCGCCGTCGCCGCGCACTGCGGGCGGACATGCGCCCATGAATACCGGGCCGGCGACTCCGCCGATTGCGGGCCGAGCTGAGCCGAATCACGGGAATGAGGCGGGATCAGCGCCAGGAAATCGCGCACCGCTGATGGCGCCGCGCCCGACGCCGGGATCCGGCATTCATCCGCAGCCGGGGCGGCCGGTGCCTGAGTCGCGGCCCGCGACACGGCCAGAGTTACGACCGCAAACGCAGCCGGAGTCGAGGCCGGCTCCGAATCATCAGAACCCGCAGCCGAGCATGGAATCGAGGCCTGTGCCGAATCCGCGGCCGCAGCCGGAGAATCGGCAGGAGCAGCGCTCGCAGCCACCGGCCCGGCCACAGCCGGAGGTCCGGCAACCGCAGTCGAGTCCCGAGCAGCGGCCGGAATCGCGTCCGGCACCACAGCCGGAATCTCGCCCGGAGCAACCGCGTCAGGAATCGCGGCCTGCACCGCCGCCAAAACAGGAACAACATCCCCAGAGCAAGCCGGACGAGAAACATCCTCAGTAGCGCGGGACGGAAAGCGTGGTGGATTCGGCGAACTGGATGGTGCGGGTGAGGAGTTCGCGCAGGCGGAAGGCGCGTTCCAGCTGAGCCGAGATGAGGAGCTGCTGGCGGCGACGATGATCGGGGTCGGTCAGGAGCGGCAGAGTGCGCTCGTCGCGCGCGGCATTGGCTTCGAGCTCGAGGATGGCGGACTCGAGGGTAAGGCGGAATCGTTCGCTGACGCGGAAGGGTTCATTTGCGGCAGGCAAGGGCATTTTTATTGTCCTGGGACTCAAGTCTTTTGTTCTGCTGCCGATTCTAATGAGCAGGAATCCTGTCCGCGACCCCAGGTGGTGAATTGACGGAGAAACTTTCGGGGAACGGTGTCGCGGTTTGGGACATATGGCTCGCGCCTTTACAGCTCCAGCGACTTGTTCGCCATTTTCTCCTGCGCCTGCGCGATGAATTGCTCCACGGGTCTCGATCCCTCGTCGCCTTTGCCGCGGGTGCGGACGCTGACCGCTTCGCCGGATTCTTCCTTATCTCCCATGACGAGAACATAAGGAATCTTCTGCATTGTGAAGTCGCGGATCTTCGCGTTCATTTTCTCGTTGCGCGCATCGATCTCCACGCGGAAGCCGGCCTTTTGTAACCGCTGCTGTACCTTTTTCGCGTACTCGTGATGGCGTTCGCTGATCGGCACCAGTCCCATCTGGATCGGGGTGAGCCACAGCGGGAAAGCTCCGGCGTACAGCTCGATCAGGTACGACACCATGCGCTCCATGGTGCTGATAATGGCGCGATGGATCATCACCGGGCGGGGCTGGGTGCCGTCGGCGGCGTTGTACTTGAGGCCGAACTGATTGGGCAGGTGGAAGTCGAGCTGGACGGTGGAGTAGGTTTCCTCGTGACCCATGACGTCGGCGAGCTGGATATCGAGCTTGGGGCCGTAGAAAGCGGCGTCGCCGATGCTCTCGC
>PMAM01000213.1:3774-4837 GCA_003152595.1 Acidobacterium sp. | reverse complement strand
CTTACCCCGCTCCTTCCGCTCGTCTGCGCGACCGCGCTTCTGCTGCTCCCCACCAATGCCTCTGCTCAAACCGAACCCTCGCCCGCCATCGACTCCGCTGCCTTGGTTCGTCGCGCCATCGCCAATCACATGACCGCCGAAGCCGCGCATCATCCCCAGCGCTTCGTCCTCCACAAAAAAGACGACCGCCGCGACTACACCCAGGAGATCATCGAGACCCGCCAGGGCGACATCGCCATGGCCATCGCTGCCAATGGCGCGCCCCTCAACCCGGACATGCACCAGGTTCAGATCGACCACCTCAACAACCTCGACACCCACCCCGACCTCCAGGAGCATCGCCGCAAACGCGAGCAGGAAGACAACGCCCGCGTCGACAAGCTCATGCGCCTCCTGCCCGACGCCTTCCTCTACCACTACGANNCACCCGCCCCCTCCGTCGAGTGCTACCACCTCACCTTCACACCCAATCACGCCTGGGATCCACCCGACACCGAATCCAGAATCATGCGCGGCATGGCCGGCGAAGTCTGGATCGAAAAATCCCAGGAGCGTCTCACCCGTCTCGACGCTCACCTCATCTCCGATGTCGATTTCGGCTGGGGCATCATCGGCCACCTCGACAAAGGTGGAACCATCTTCCTCGAGCAGACTGAGATGGATGGCAACGACTGGGAACTGACCCGCATGAAGCTCAACCTGACCGGCAAAGCTCTCATGGTGAAGACCCTCAACATCCGCATCAGCGAAGAGATGGNNCGAACCTCGACTACCACAAAGCCATCCAGATGCTCGAATCCGAATCGCCTCCTCCCGCGAAATGAAGGGAGCATTGCACGAGCGCCGCCAGACGGCGCAGCCTGAGCGATCCGCAGCGCGTACAATTCGCCGCATGCACCGATCCTCGATCGTCGTGGCCGGCTTAGGAGTATTCCTCCTCCTGGCGCGGCCGGCAGCGGATTCACAGTCCCCACAACCAGCCGGCCAGCAAGCCGCTACGCAATCGACCGCCACCGGCGCCGACTTTCCAGGTTTCACGGTCAAGCTAACCTTCTCCGACAAT
>PMAM01000213.1:665-3739 GCA_003152595.1 Acidobacterium sp. | reverse complement strand
AAGTCGACTCGGAAGTGGCTCCGGACAAGTACGCCGCCTTCGGAGACTTCAAGCTCAAAAAGGATGCGCTGCAACAAGTCGATAGCCACGGACCGCAGCTTCTCATCAACGTCTTCTCAGGTCGCAAATCCTCTCAGGACAACCTGCTCGACTGCGGAATCTACGAGGGACCCCTCAAGTCCGCTCCCGAGGCAAATATCAAAGTCACCTGCAAGCTGATCGGAGAATGAGGGCCAAGAAGAAAAAGCGCCCGGCATCCGCCGAGCGCCTTTTCCCTGTCCCCTGCACCCTCTACCCTGTTCCCTGTAACCTGTNNGTCGGCGCTGCCCCCGCCGTTCCGCCATTGCTGCCTGGTTTCTCCTTGCCATGCAGTCCGCGCGTCTTCGGCGGGCCTGGTTTGCACGTCTGAGAACACGCATCAGCGATTTTCACCGTCGTGTGTACTTCGAGATGTCGCGGCGGATTCTCGGAAGCGTCCGCCGAGACGCCCTTCAGCGTCACCACATGGTTCGCCAGCTTCTGCGCATCGTAATCGCCTCGCAGCAGCAGGCATGCATCGCTCGTGGCCATCACGTAGACGCCGTCAAAATTCGGAACCGCGGTCACGCAGCCTGTCTGGGTGCTCTCCTTCGGGGCCGGCGCGTCGCCGCCCGTTGTTGCCTGCGCCACAATGGATACCGGCGCCATCGCCGCAGCTACGATCAAAACCGCCCATTCCTTACGCCCCATGCTGCACTCTCCTGTGTTCTCTCACGTGATGTGTGATCCGCTCAAACAGCCGCGTAACCACGTCCGTCAGTACCACTCCCGAACAAGCCAGCCAGAACACCGGCGTGAAATATCCGGCTTCCAGCGAAATAATGCTCAGCAGCATCACTCCCCCGGTCGCCCCCACATCCCACACCAGCGCAACCCACCACTTCGCCGTCGCATATTCCGGCATCACTTCGAGGCCCAGCAGCAGAACGCACAGCAGCAGCGTTAAACCCCAGTCCAGCCATGCCGGAGCCGTTTTCATGTACCGGTTGTCCAGCAGAGCATCAATATACTCCGCCTGCAGATCGACGCCATACCTTTCCCCTCCGGGAAAATCGTGCGTGTCCACATCTTCCTGCCGGACCCCGATCACCACCACCTTGCCCTTCAGGCTCGGCAGCGGCTTCGTGCCCTTGCAATACTCCTGCTCCGGATGACCCGCATCCGCCGGAATTGTTGCTTGCGGCGTGTGAATCCCCAGCAGATATCTCCGCAGAAAATCCAGCCCATCCTTGTCTGCGCAAAGTAAATCCGCCGGGCTCACCTGCGGAGGCGGGTCCTTCGGGAACGAAGCGTAGGGATGCGCATCCTGGCTGAGCAGGCTCCTCAGTCCCGCGGGATAGCGGCTCAGCGGGATCCCCTGATCCGCCTTCGCTCGCTCGTCGGCACTCATGGGTATGGCTGCCTGCGTGTAGGCGGCCAACGCAAATCCGTTGACCGGCCTGTCCTCATTGCGTGGCTCTTCCACCGAGGGCGTCAACCACCAGCGCAGCGGAATGCGCAGCACATCGCTGTTCATCCGCACCAGCGCCATATGCACGGTGCGCGCCACCCGTCCCGGCGGGATGCGATCCGTCTCCAGCCGAAGCGCCCGTTTCTCAATCAGGCAGTTGCCGTCGCTGGAACTCGCCCTTTCCCGGGTCGCCTTCCCGGAATCGAGCCCCACAACCACCGCGGGAACAGAATTCTGACCCGAAGTCTGCGCGCTCGACAGCGCAACCCGCAGCGCATCATTCGCGCCGTCACTCTCAGCACACCGGTCGTCGTCGTTGTAATAACGATCGATGGCGATCACGCTCGGCCCATATGCGGTCAGCCGATCCACCAGCCCCGCCATGAACCGCCGCCCTTCACAAGGATTCTCAACGGCGCTCGCGGGAACGTCTCCTGGCTCCTGCCCCGCAGTCAGCGGCAGCACCAGTACCTTGTTTTGTGGATAGCTCGATCGGAATTTCAGCCGCATCAGCGGTGCATAGAAGACACTGCCCACATCCTCATACCCGCGCGACTTAAAGCTACAGGGATCCTCCAGAGGATTCGACAGAATGCCTTCCAGGAATAATCGCCCGACCAGAATCACCGCGATCACCGCCAGCATGGCGATCCAGGACACGGCCCGGTGGCGTTTCCCCCGCTTTTTCGCGTGCGGCGAACTTCCCGAATCCGTCATGCGAAGTTCGTCATCGTGTCACAGCTCAGCCCGTAGAAAGCCGACCCTGATCCGCGCAATCGGACTGGGCCCGACGCGGTTAGGCGTCCACTATTCCCTGTTGCCTGTTCCCTACCGCCTCTTAAGAGGCGGTAAGCTCCGCAGCCATCTTCTCCGTAACAAACGCCTCAACGGTATCACCAACCTTAATATCGTTGAAGTTCGAGATGCCGACGCCGCACTCCATGCCGTTGCTGACTTCTTTCGCATCGTCTTTGAAGCGCTTGAGCGAGGTCAGCTTGCCTTTGTAGACCGGAACGCCGTCGCGCATGAGTCGCACTTCGGAGTCGCGGCGCAGGATGCCGTCGGTGACGCGGCAGCCGGCGATGGTGCCGACCTTGGGGATGCGGAAGACGTTGAGGACTTCGGCACGGCCGAGGAAGTTTTCGCGGAAGACCGGCTCGAGCAGACCGAGCATGGCTTTGCGAATCTCATCCTGCAGCTCGTAGATGATCGAGTGCAGGCGAATTTCGACTTCTTCCTGTTCGGCCAGATCGGCGACCTTGCGCTCGGGGCGCACGTTGAAGCCGATGATGATCGCGTTCGAGGCCGAGGCGAGGAGCACGTCGCTCTCGGTGATGGCGCCGACGCCGGAGTGGATGACCTTGATGCGCACCTTTTCGGTGGACATCTTCTGGAGCGAGTCGGCCAGCACTTCGACCGAGCCGGTGACGTCGCCCTTGAGGATGAGGGGCAGTTCCTTGACGCCGGCCTGCTGGATCTGATCGGCGAGACCCTCGAGGGTGACGCGCGATGACTTGGCCAGCTGGGCTTCGCGCTCGCGCATTTTGCGATACTGCCCGATGCCGCGGGCCTTGTCGCGATCGCT
>PMAM01000213.1:0-588 GCA_003152595.1 Acidobacterium sp. | reverse complement strand
GTGCCGACGGCAGCGCGGTTGGGGGTCGCCTTGAGGTTCTGCAGGTCGGCCACCAGGCAAATCATCTCCAGCAGCAGATCGAGGTTGATCCGCTTCTTGGCCGAGACGTCGACGAAGACGGTGTCTCCGCCCCAGGCTTCGGGAACGAGGCCGCGATCGCCGAGCTGCTTCTTCACGCGATCGGGATCCGCTTCGGGCTTATCGATTTTATTGACCGCGACGATGATCTTGACGTTGGCCGCTTTCGCGTGGTCGATGGCTTCGAGGGTCTGCGGCATGACGCCGTCGTCGGCAGCGACAACAACGACGACAATGTCGGTGACCTTGGCGCCGCGGGCACGCATGCGGGTGAAGGCTTCGTGGCCAGGAGTGTCGAGGAAGACGATCTCGCGACCGAAGGCGGGCGAATCCGCCTTGCCGATTTTCACCTTGTAGGCGCCGATGTGCTGNNTGGTCGACGTGGCCCATGACGGTGACCACCGGCGGGCGCGTGACTTCGAGCTCGTCGGGGTTCTCCTGGGCGAGGATGTTCTCCATGGCCTCGTTGGCCATCTGATCCTCAAAGGTGATGACCTGGACGTCGGCGCC
>PMAM01000170.1 GCA_003152595.1 Acidobacterium sp. | reverse complement strand
CGTACGCCGCGCGTCTCCGTCAGCCGCAGTATCTTTCCGCTCACCGACGAGCGTGATCGTCTCTATTTCGGTCGAACCGGCCACGAAGGCGACAAGATCGGTTTCATCGAAGAAAACACACGCGCGATCTTCGGCCGCAGTTACGCCGCGGAGCCGGATGTTCTGATCCCCCAGCTCAGGGAAGACGANNCTCGGCTGGCGCTGAACCCGTACAGGACTCCGCCCGCAAAACACGCCCCATAAACTGTACCTATGCCGCCGATCCTCATCGCGCAGAACATCTCCAAACGCTTCGGCGCCGTTCCCCTCTTCGACGACATCTCCTTCGCCGTCCACGACGGCGATCGCATCGGCCTCATCGGTCCCAACGGCGCGGGCAAATCCACGCTGCTCGCCATCCTCGGCGCTGAGCAGGAGACCGACTCCGGCGAAGTCTCTTTCCGCAAGCGCGCCCGCATCGGCTACGTCCACCAGCTCTCCGACTTCGCCCCTGGCATCACGGTTCGCCAGATCGCCGAAGCGGCCCTCGTCCGCGCCGCCGTTGCCCCAACCGACCGCGAGCAGCGCCTGCGCGAAACCCTGGGTCGCGCCGGCTTCGCTGAAGACGACACCCCCGGCAATCCCGGCATGAATCGTGAAGCCGCCAGCCTGAGCGGCGGCTGGCGTAAGCGCCTTGCTATCGCCGAAGCCCTCGTCACCGATCCCGAGGTCCTGCTCCTCGACGAGCCCACCAATCACCTCGACCTCGAAGGCATCGAATGGCTCGAAGACCTCCTCATCGCCGCCCAATTCGCCTTCGTCGTCGTCACCCACGACCGCTATTTCCTCGAGAACGTCGCCACTGCAATCGTCGAGCTCAACCGCATCTACTCCGACGGCCTTCTCCGCCTCCAGGGCACGTACTCCAAATTTCTTGAAGGCCGCGAGGCCTACGTCGAGTGGCAGCAGCGCGCCCAGGAAAGCCTCCGGAATCGCGTCCGTATTGAAATGGACTGGCTCCGCCGCGGCCCCAAAGCCCGCACCACCAAGTCCAAAGCCCGCATCGACAACGCCAACTCCCTCATCGCCGAATTACAGGACTCCGAATCCCGCTCGCGCACCGCCGCCGCCGGCATCGCCTTCGATGCCACCGGCCGCCAAACCAAACGCCTCATCGAAGTCGAAAACGCCACCGTCACCCTCGGCGATCGCGCAATCCTGCGTAACGTCAGCGTTACGCTCACCAACGGACTCAAGCTCGGCCTCGCCGGCGCCAACGGCTCCGGCAAAACGACGCTCCTCCGCGCCATCACCGGCGAGCTCCCCCTCAGCGCCGGCGAAATTCGCCGCGCCCCCGGCCTCCGCATCGTTTACTTCTCGCAAATGCGCGAGCTGGATAACTCCGTCACCCTCCGCCGCGCCCTCGCGCCCGACTCCGACTCCGTTGTCTATCAGGATCGCGTCGTCCACGTCGCCGGCTATGCCTCACGCTTCCTCTTCACCAGCGAGCAGCTCAACCAGCCCGTCGAGCGGCTCAGCGGCGGCGAGCGCGCCCGCGTCCTCATCGCCCGCCTCATGCTGCAGCCCGCCGACGTCCTTATCCTCGACGAGCCCACCAACGACCTCGACATCCCCACGCTCGAAATCCTCGAGGAGTCGCTCCTCGAATTTCCTGGCGCTCTCGTCCTCGTCACCCATGATCGCTATCTCCTCGACCGCGTCACCAATGCGGTCCTCGGACTCGATGGCCTCGGCCATGCCGCCCTGTTTGCCGACTACCTGCAGTGGGAAGCCTGGCGCGATCAGCAAAATCGCGCGGCATCGGAAGCCACCACCGAAAAAATCCCGCAAGCCACCCCAGCCGCCGCCTCGCAGCAGCCGCGCAAAAAGCTCTCCTATATAGAGCAGCGTGAATACGACACCATCGAATCCCGCATCGAACAAGCCGACGCCCGTCTCCGCGCCGCCCAGCAGCGCAGTGAAGCTCCCGAAGTGGTCACCGACTCCGCAGCCCTCACCGCAGCCCTCGCTGACCTCGAGCAGGCAACGGCCCATCACCACGCCGTCTACGAGCGCTGGGTTGAATTAGTCGAAAAGATCGGCGGCTGACTCACCTGTTCCGCCGCCATCGCCAGATCGTTCCCCGTGAAGAAAACGCCGTCTGGTAGACTGGTCCGCCATGAACAAGCTCGCCCTCCGCATCCTCTCGATCGCGCTGTCGCTGGTGGCCGTCGCATCCGCGCAGGATGTCATCCCCCTCTATCCTGGCGTCGCGCCTGGCTCCACCCCGGCGACCTACCCCGAGAAGCAGTACTTCTCCAAAGTCTGGAATGAAGACGTCGTCACAAATGTGACGCAGCCTACGCTGACCGTATTCAAACCGTCTCCGGATCTGAAAATCGGCACCGCTATTGTCATCTGCCCGGGCGGCGGTTTCATGGCCCTCTCCTGGGGAATCGAGGGCACCGACGTCGCCAAATATCTGGCCGCGCGCGGCGTCACCGCCTTCGTCCTCAAATATCGCCTCGCCCACACCGAGGGCGACGCCACCGAGGAGTTCCGTCCTCTGTTCGCCGACCAGCAAAAGTTCAACGCGCTCGTCGGGCCCGTCATACCCCAGTCCATCGCCGACGGACTGGCCGCCGTCACCTGGGTCCGGCAGCACGCCTCCGAATATGGAGTCTCCCCGGATCGCGTCGGCATCGTCGGATTCTCAGCCGGTGGATCGGTGACCGCCGAAGTCGCCTTTCACTATGCGCCCGCGGGCCGCCCTGCCTTCGTCGCGCCCATCTACTCGGCCGGATTGGTGGACGATGTTCCTGTCCCCTCCGACGCGCCGCCCATGTTCCTGGCGGCGGCCACCGACGATACACTCGGCCTCTCATCCAAAAGCGTGGACCTCTACCAGAAGTGGACGGCGGCTCACAAATCCGCCGAACTGCACATGTACGCGAAGGGTGGCCACGGCTTCGGCATGTCGATACAGAACATTCCCACCGACCACTGGATCGACCGGTTCTCCGATTGGCTCCAGATGGAAGGCTTCCTGAACAAGTAACGAACGCGGCCCCTCCCTCACGGCCACTTCACCGTGAGCGCGTAAATCTCCTGCGTGCCAATGTCGCGCGTGAACACCGCAGACCCGTCTGGCGCCACGCTGAGTTCGGTATTCCCGCCCGGGCCCACAGCACGGTGCAGCCGTTTCAGGCTCGTGGTCGTTTCCACCCTGTGATCGGCCTGGCCAATCCGCAGCAGCGTGGGGTCTGCTCCGCCGGCAACACATACCACGGACGAATCGCTGCAGACGCTCCGGGTCCCCCGACCAGTCCTCGGGCAGCACCTTGATCGCCACGTCCCGCTTCAGCACCGGGTCGCGTGCGCGATACACCTCGCCCATTCCGCCCGCGCCCAGCGGCGCGATAATCTCGTAACTACTCAGCCGCGAGCCCGCTACCAGTTGCATCGGTGGGCCGGATTATAACGCGCGATCGCCTTCGATCCGGATTCCGGCGCAGCCGTCCGGCACATCGCTGTAATCCGCGCCGTACACTCAATCCCATGATTCGCCACATAGCCCCGCAGTTCTTCGCCACCGACATCCCTCGCACCCTCGCCTGGTACAAAGACAAGCTCGGCTTCGAGTGTCGGGGCACGTGGCAGGACCCGCCCGTCTACGCCATTGTGGCGCGCGACGGTTTTGCAATTCACTTCCGCTGCGCCGAGCCGCCCACCGCCAATCCGGACAAATACCCCGANNAGGATTGCGACGGCCGCCTCCTGGCCTTCGGCACAAACCTGGACTGATCCGGGCGCAGCGTGTCCCGCCACCAGGAAAATCAATCCCCGCAAAGTAACCACCCCTTCGTAGCATCCTCCGCCCGCCCCATCCCCGCCTTCGGTGGTGACTCCTCCCCGTCACCAAAATTTTCTTGCCTAACCGCCCCCGAGGACTTACAAAGACTACAAACTCCCCTGAACAGTTCATTGCGGATCGCAACCCGTCCGCATGCAATCGTTCCAATCGCTCTTTGTGAGGCTTTGCCGTGGTTCGCTCGTTCCGCCCTATCTTCCTGCCTGCATTCCTGCTCGTCGTTTCTTCCTGTCCCGCCTTCGCCGCCACGTGGAAACAACCCACCCCCGACGAGCTAAAGATGACCGCCGACCCGGCCGCGCCGGACGCCCCCGCCGTCTATCTCTTCCGCGAAGAAACCGTCGACGACAAGCTCCACTACCACCACCTCTACGCCCAGATCAAAATCCTCAACGACAAGGGCAAAGAGGAATTCAGCGACGTCGAAATTCCCTATGAGGGCGGCGTGATCAGCGTCCGCTCCATCGAAGGCCGCATCATTCACCCGGACGGAACCGTGATTCCGTTTACCAGCAAGCCCTTCGTCAAGGAAGTCATCAGGGCCGGCGACACGAAGATCATGGAAAAAGTCTTCTCCATGCCGGAAGTCACCGTCGGCAGCATCCTCGAATACACCTACGACCTCCAGTACGAGGACAACATCGTCATCTCACCCGACTGGGACCTGCAGCAACCCGTCTTTGTTCACCACGCCCACTACCATTTCGTTCCCGCCACCTGGTTCATGGGCGAACTTTCCACCAAAGATCGGTTCGGCAAAGAGCAATCCGCGACCCGCCTTATCTATTTTCCCTTGCTACCCTCCGGCAATAAGGTCAACTACTCCATCGACGGTTCCTACGACCTCGTGGTGGACAACATTCCCGCCATTCCGGAAGAGGAATACTCACCACCCCTCGGCAGCTTCTCCTATCGCCTCATCTTCTACTACTCCGCCGGCGACCCCGCGCCGACTACTGGAAAACCACCGGCAAGGAATGGTCCAAAGACGTCGACCGCTTCGCCAATCCCAACGACGCCATCCGCCAGGCCGTCGCCGGCATCGTCTCTCCCTCCGACACCGACGACCAGAAGCTCCGCAAAATCTACGCCGCCGTGATGACCATCGAAAACACCCGCTTCACCCGCGAGCACTCCGCGGCCGAAAACAAAGCTCAGGGCCTGCGCGTCAAAACCGCAGCCGACATCTGGGCCCAGAAGCGCGGCTCCGACGACGAGATCACCCGTCTCTTTATCTCCATGGCCCGCGCCGCCGGGCTGAAAGCCTACGCTGCCGCCGTCACCGAGCGCCAGAAAGCCCTCCTCAACACCGGCTACCTTGACTGGGGCCAGCTCGAAGACGAAATCGCCATCGTCAACATCGGCGGGAAAGACCTCTTCTTCGACCCCGGCCAGCGCTACTGCGAATACGGCAAACTCCACTGGATGCACACCGATGTCCTCGGCATGCGCCAAACCGACAACGGCATCGCTCCCCTCACCATGCCCGGTGCTGCCTTTCAGGACAACGAAACCGTGCGCAACGCCGACCTTGAGATCGGTCCGGATGGTTCCCTCAAAGGCACCATCCGCATTTCCATGGGCGGTGCCGAGGCGCTTCGCTGGCGGCTCAAGGCCCTCAGCTCGGATGAGCAGGAATCCAAATCAGACTTCGAGAAAGAAATCCAGGCCTGCGTTCCCGATGGCGTCATCGTCAAAATGAACCACTTCGTCGGTATCTCCGACTTCAACTCCTCTCTCCTGGCTACCCTCGATGTGAGCGGCAGCATGGGCACCGCCGCCGGCAAACGTGTCCTGCTGCCCAGCTCGTTCTTCGAAGCCCGCGTCAAGCCCATCTTCGCCGAAACCAAACGCGAGAACCCCATCGACCTCCGCTTTCCTTACGCTAGCGAAGACCGCGTCACGCTGAAGCTCGCACCCGGTCTCTCCCTCGAAGGTCTGCCCACCGACACCTCCGTTCCCATGCAAAAGCTCGCCTTCTACACCGTCAAATACAAGAGCGACGCCAACACCTATAGTCAGGATCGCGTCATCGCCGTCGGTACCCCGCTCTTCAAAAAAGAGGAGTATCCCGACCTCCGCGACTTCTTCCAGAAAACCGGCGCCCAGGATCAGCAGCAGCTCGTCCTCAAGCGCTCGCCCGTTGAAGCCGCCTCCGCCGGCGCAGCTCAATGAGCCCCGCCGGAACCACGACCATGACCCGGCCCGCAACATCGCGCAGCATCTTTAAAATCCGGCCCGCCACGCGTCGGTCTCTCACTCTCGCAGCCGTCCTTCTCGCGCTGGCCTGCACCCCCGCCGCCCGCGCCGCAAAGGAAATCCCCGTCCCCGACTGGGTCCTCCAGGCTGTCACCGCCGCGCCCCTCAAATCCGAATGGCGCGACGCCAAAGCGATCTATCTCCTCGAAGACACCCTCATCACCGTCCAGCCCGATGGCCGAGCGATCCAGCGCTATCGAGCCGTGGTCAAAATCCTTCGCCCCCAGGGTCGCGATGCCGCCATCCCCGTCGCCTCTTTCTCCAGCGACAGCAAGCTCGAGTCCTTTCACGTCTGGAGCATCGGCGCCGACGGCCACCACTACTCCATGAAGGACAACGAGTACATCGAGGCCGGCGATCCCGCCTACGGCATGCTCTACGTCGATCTCCGCCACAAGATCGCGTCGCCCCCTGCCGCCGACCCCGGAGGCGTCGTCGCCTGGGAGTCCATTAAGCAGCTCCCCACCTACCTCACCGAAGATACCTGGGGCTTTCAGAATTCCATCCCCACTCTGCACTCCGTCTACGAAATCGACCTGCCCGCCGGCTGGCATCAGGAGGCCGTCTGGTCCCACCACGCCGCCCTCCAGCCCACTGAAGCCGCGCCCAACCAGTTCCGCTGGGAGCAGCAGAACATCGACGGCATCGACCTCGAAAACGTCCCGCTTCCCCCCGCATGGGAAGCGCTCGCCGGACGCATGACCGTCCACTTCGCCCAGGATCCGCTCCCTCAGGGCGACGCTCTCTGGGCCCGCCTCGGCAACTGGTACACCGGCCTCGCCGCCCCGCGCAGTGAAGGCGGCGCCGACCTCGCCTCCACCGCAAAATCCATCGCCGGTGACGGCGACTTCACGGCGCGCCTCACTAAAATCGCGGCCTTCATGCAGCAGCAGATCCGCTACGTCGGCATCGAGATCGGCATCGGCGGCCTCCAGCCCCACCTCGCCGAAGACATCTTCCGCTCCCGCTACGGCGACTGCAAAGACAAAGCCACCCTCATGATCACCATGCTCGACGCGGTCGGCATCCGCGCCACATGGGTCCCCGTCGATGACCGCCGCGGCGTCGTCGATCCCTCCGCCCCCTCCCTCATCGGTGATCACATGATCATGGCCATCGAAATCCCCAAAGGCGTCGACGATCCCCGCCTCCAGGCCATCGTTACCGCTAAGAACGGCCGCCGCTACCTCATCTTCGATCCCACCAATGAATACGTCCCCGTCGGCCAGCTTCCCTCCTACGAGCAGGGCAGCTGGGGACTCCTGGCCGCCGGTCCGGACAGCCAGGTCATCCAGCTCCCCGTCCTCCCGCCCTCCACCGCCACTATCGATCGCAAAGCCACCTTCGACCTCGCCGCTGACGGCACACTCAAAGGCGACATCATCGTCCTTCGCAACGGCGCCCTCTCCGGCTCCATGCGCCACCGCCTCGCCATGGAGAGCGACAAGGAGCAGCGCGAGCGCGTCGAGCGCATCCTTCAGAACGATTTCTCCAGCTTCACCCTCGGCTCGGAAAAAGTCGCCCACATCCGCGACCTCGACCAACCCCTCGAGATGGACTACTCCGTCACCGCCCCCTCCTACGCCAGGAACGCCGGCTCGCTCCTCCTCGTCCGTCCCCGCGCCGTGGGCACCGACGCCGATGGCATCGACGACAAGCCCCGCACCATTCCCATCAGCTTCGAAGGCGTGGGCACCTGGCGCGACGACTTCGACTTCAAACTTCCCGCCGGCTACACCATCGATGACCTGCCCGATCCGGTCAACGTCGACGTCGGCTTCGCCACCTACCACAGCGAAGTCAAAGCCGACCCGGGCGAGCTCCACTACAAGCGCGAATACGTCCTGAAAAAAGTCGAACTCGATGCCGCCGACTACGCCAAACTCCGCAAACTCGAATCCGCCATCGCCACCGACGAGAACAGCTCCGCCGTGCTCAAGAAGCAGTAGGGAACTCCAGGGTGCCCCACGCATGCCCTCCTTTGGCTTGAGCAGGCCCCTGCCGCTGCTGACTTCGGCTCGATGAGTGCATTGGCCTGATATCAGCAGTTGACAGCGAATATGCCGACTTGCAGCTGGTTCGTCAGAGACGCGGCGCTTTCTCGCCAGCCGGGGAGAGCGGCGGACCTATAATCGGGATCCAGGCAGAGCTGGTTCGAAGCGGCGCAACTGCCCTCGATGACCCCGGATGCCTTCCGCTTCGCAGGGCTTGTTCTCTCTCCCCGCTAGCCCTGTGTGCAGTAAGAAACAAGTTTGCGCCCTGTATGGACGACGATCCTACACTCCCGCTCAACGACAGCGAACATGGCCCCGTCAATCCGCTGCCGAAGTGTGATTTATGGGGCGACTTTCGTTTGCTTGCGCGTGTGGGACAGGGCAGCTTCGGCGAGGTGTACCGCGCGTGGGATCCCCACCTGGAACGGGAGGTAGCGCTGAAACTGCTGCTGCCTGGCTCGGTGAGCGGCGACGAGGCCTACCAGGCGCTCCTCCGTGAGGCGCGCGCCCTGGCTTCCGTACAACACGCCAACATCGTGCACGTCCACGGCATTGATCGGCACGATGGGCGGGTGGGATTCTGGACGGATTTTGTGCAGGGCAAAACGTTGTCGGCGCTGGTTCGCGAGCAGGGGCCGTTTGGCGGTCGCGAGGCCGCGCTCATCGGCCTGGACGTCACCAGAGCCCTGAGCGCAGTGCACCGCAAGGGCATTCTGCACCGGGATATCAAGGCCCAGAACGTGATGCGCGAAGAGGGCGGCCGCATTCTTCTGATGGATTTTGGGCTGAGCGCCTCGCCGCAGGGCCAGAGAATGGTTTCAGGGACGCCGAACTACATGGCTCCGGAGCTGTTCCGGGGGAGCGTAGCCACGGTGGCGACGGATATCTACGCCATGGGTGTGCTGCTCTACTACCTGGTGACAGGACAGCATCCAGTCAAGGCGAGTTCACGGCCGATGGCGGAGGCTGCGGCTGCCGTAAGCGAGCGAAGAGCGCTGATCGACCTGCGGCCGGACCTGCCGGAGCCCTTTGTGCGGGCCGTCACTACCGCGACGGAAATCGATCCGGCCAGGCGATTTGCGAGCGCGGGACAATTGGCAACGGCGCTGGCGGAATCGCTGGGGGCTTCGGCGCCGGCGGAGGTATCCGGCTCCCCGGCTCCTTCACTGAGACGCATCAAGACCTGGGTTTGGGGCGCGATCGTGTCAGCGGGGGTGCTGACAATCGCAGTTGGATTGGGAGTGTGGACGGGGGCCATCCGGCGATGGGTGCGCCCGGAAACAGCGGGGATTCCGGCGGGAACTCCGGCGAACACTTATGACGAGTACCAAAAAGCGCAGGACCTGCTGCAGCGCTCGTATAAGGATGCCAATATCGCTGCCGCCGCTCAGGGCTTTCAGCAGGTACTGCAGGAGGACCCATCATTTGCGCTGGCGGCCGCGGGGCTGGGCAATGCCTGGTTCCTGCAATTCCGCAGCAGCAAGGATCCGAAGCTGCTCGACATGGCGCGAGCGGAGACGATGAAGGCGCTTCAACTCGATCCGAGGCAGGCGCCGCCGTACGTCACCCTGGCGCGCATGGCCGCCATGCAGGGCCAGATTCCGCTGGCGCGGCAGCAGGTGCAGAAGGCAATCGCCATCGATCCGCACAGCGCAGAAGCCTACGGCGCTCTTGCCGAGATCGATCAGGGCGACGGGCGGACGCAGGATTCCATCGACGCGGCGCAGAGGGCGATCGATCTGGCGCCCAATGACTCGCGATGGCCGGTTCGGTTGGGGGTGATCTACTTTTCAACCGGAAAATTGGAAGAGGCAGCTGCAGAGTGGCAGAAGGCTGTGGAGCTCGATCCACAGAATAATGCCGCATACTATGATCTCGGTTTAGCCCGGATGCAGCTTGGTCAGTTCGGGGAGGCGCGGAAGGACCTTGAGAAGGTTCTGTCGATCCAACCTGACCCGGATGCCTATACCGCGCTTGGATCGTTGTACGAACTGCAGGGGAACTACAGTGAGGCTGTTGCCATGGATGAGAAGTCCATCGCTCTGCGGCCCGGCGATTACCAGGTATGGGGCAATCTGGGCAGCGCGTATCTGTGGAGCGGCCAGCGCGAGCAGTCGTTGCAGGGGTACCACAAAGCCATCGAAGTGGCCGAGGCACAACGCATCAAGTCTCCTGAGGATACGAGTCTGCTTGTGCAGCTTGGTGATTACTATGCATCGTCCGGACAGCCGGGACCGAGCGAAGTCCTGCTGCGCAAAGCTCTGGCGCTTTCTCCCGACGACCCGGATGTCGAATATCGCGCGGGCGAGACGTACGAGATTCTCGGACAACGCTCCAAAGCGATCACGCTGATCGTGAAGGCCCTCGCGCAGGGTTATCACGCGGCGGAATTCGAACGCAGTCCGGAGCTGGCGGCCCTGCGTGCCGATCCGGCCTTTCAGTCGGCACTGAACGAGGCGAAAGCGAACAGCGCGTTGGATAAGTCCCACAAATTGCAGTGAGGCCGCTGCTGGTGGATCCGCAGGGTAGCGCGGTTTCCAGGGACAACGGTGTCCTCGTTCCAGGCCAGCATTCGGTTCGGGATCGGTGTCAGGACGGGACTCTGTTCTTTGCAGAAGTCCCGCTTGCCCGGGATATCGATTGGTGCGAAATCGCCGAGTCACTCATCGTATGCGGCGCCAGCCCCACAACCCGCGTGTCCGCATCCCGGTTTTGGCCGATTGAACGGCAGCCCGGAAAATACGGGAGAGGCCGGGGACCGATTCGGGCAGGGGTGTGAGGGAAATATTAGGGTAGCCAAGTGGGGTCTCAGGAAGCAAGGAGAAAGCGAGGGGTGGACAGTACGGAAGCGTCCACCTGCGCTGCTGTCAGGGCGCCATTCTTCCAGCTGGTATCCAGAATCACCTGCTGCAGATCTCCTCGGGTATTTGCATCCCGGACTTCTTCCTCGGTGGCAATGACGGACGAGTCCTCTGCGATGCTGCTGATGATCCTGGAGTTCAGACCGAGCCTGGGGTTTCTTACTTCGTCTTCGGCAAAGCTCTTCTTCACAAACGATGCGAGCCCAAAGCCAACAATCTCAACCCGGTCTCCCTCGCGCATTTCCACAACAGCGCTTCGCGTTGCGTGCGACATTGCAAAGAGCTGCTGCCAGGCCTTCGCAGCACGAGCATTTCCCACGGCCTCCGCTCCATTCTTGGCCGGATGCAGCTGCAGGCATTTGGCCAGGTCTCTGGCCTGCGTCCTTCGCCAGGGGAATAGGGCAGTCATGGCCGCCTCCCGAGAAGTATCCTAAAAAGCCATTGCCGCGGAATTGAATTGCCCACTAGAGTACCTGCAATTTGCTTCGTATTCCATCGACCGCCCTGCTGCCTGGCGTGTCACCTGCTTTCGCTCAGCTTCCCGCCAATGCCACCGTCGTTGCCTCCGGGTTGAACGCACCCCGCGGCCTCCACTTCGGTCCCGACGGCCATGACCTTCGGTCCGGACGGCAGCCTCTATATCTCCAACTTCGGTGCCGCCCCTGCCGGAGCCGGACAGATCGTTAAGGTTCCGGTCGAGCCTGGTTATTAATCGCGACCCATTCCGGATCCGCCGTACTTCCGGGCTCCCTCCACACCCCGCCAGCGACAGGTCACTCCTGCTCGCTGGCTGAAGCTTTGTGCCCGTTCGGTAACCGCGGCACTCCCCCGAAAGAGCCATAAGCAACTGCGCATCAGGTGGTTAGCATGATAAGCACCTATGAGCACCAGCACTTATCCCTCGCTGGCCGCGTGCGCCGAAAATGCGACTCCTGCGGACCGGATCTGGCCTTACTATTTGCTGTTCTTCGTCTCCGGCTTTCCCGCTCTCCTCTATCAGATCGTCTGGCAACGGGCCCTGTTTACCGTCTACGGCGTCAACATTGAATCTGTAACCGTCATTGTTACGGTATTCATGCTGGGCCTGGGCCTCGGCAGCCTCGCCGGCGGCCGCCTTTCCACGCTGCCTCGCCTTCCCGCGCTGCGCGCCTTCGGCGCGATCGAGTGCTCGGTCGGCCTCTTCGGATTCGGCTCCCTTCATCTCTTCCATTGGGTCGCGCAGTTCACAGCAGGCCGCTCCACCACCGTCACCGGCCTCGCCACCTTCCTTCTCCTGCTCATCCCCACGCTGCTCATGGGCAGCACTCTGCCCCTCCTCACCGAGCACCTCGTCCAGCGCACCTCCAATGTCGGCGGGTCCGTCGGTGCGCTCTATGCTGTCAATACCCTCGGCTCCGGAGTCGCATGTCTTGCCGCGGCCGCGTTCCTCATGCGCGCGATGGGCGAATCCGGATCCATCCATGTGGCGACGGCCTGCAATCTGGTCGTGGGCGCCATCGCGCTCCTGGCTCCCCTGGGATCGGACAATCCCCAGACCGCGCCTCACTCCTCCAGCCTGGAATCCCGCCCGCTCCCCGCCGTCATGCCCTTCACCCCGGCTATGGTTCTCGCCGGCGGTACCGGCTTTGTCGCGCTTGCCTTTGAGATTCTCTGGTACCGCATCTACTCGTTCGTCAGCGGCGGAAGGGCCTCTTCCTTCGCGGTCATGCTGGGCTTCTATCTCATCGGTATCGCCTGCGGATCCTATCTCGTCCACCGCGCCTGCAAAAACCGTCTGGCCGGTAATCCCGGCCGAACCTTACGCGCTGCGGCCATGGTCGTGCTGGCCGGCACTATCATCGGGTACCTGCTCGCCCCCGCCGTCTCATTCCTGGTTTTGTATATCAATTACGGCCGGACCTTTTGCATCGTGGAAATTTCCGCTGCCCTGCTGGGCGCCGCTTTTCCCCTGCTGGCCCACGCCGCCATCGGAGCGCAGGAACAGGCCGGGAAAAAGATCAGCTATCTCTATCTCAGCAATATCATCGGCTCTGTCCTGGGCAGCTTTCTCGTCGGCTTTATTCTGCTCGATCATTGGTCGACAGGCACCACCTCCGCAGTGCTGCTGGGCCTCGGCCTCCTGATCTCGCTTGCGCTTGCGCTCCTCGCCACGCCCAGGCCACGGCCCCTGTTCTTTGCCGCCGCAACCGCGGTTTGTCTGCTTCTGGTCTCCTGCAGCGGTCCCTTGTTCTCCGGTCTTTACGAGCGGCTTCTCTTCAAAAACTCCCGCCCTGCCGGAGACCGGATCGTCCAGCTGGTCGAAAATCGCAGCGGCGTCATCGCCGTCGATTCATGGGAGACCGTCTTCGGCGGTGGTATCTACGATGGCCACTTCAATATCGATCCTGCGCATGACGACAACGGCATCTTCCGCGCCTACGCGATCGCTGCGCTGCATCCCCATCCGCTTCGCATGCTCATCGTCGGATTGTCGTCCGGCTCCTGGGCGCAGATTGCCGTCAACAATCCCGCCGTGCAGGATGTCACCATCGTCGAAATCAATCCCGGCTACTCGCCCCTGATCCTCCAGCGTCCCGGTGTTGCCAGTCTGCTGTCCAATCCCAAGGTCCACATCGTCATCGATGACGGCCGGCGCTGGCTGGTCGCTCATCCGGACCAGAAGTTCGACTTCATCCTGATGAACGCGACCTACAACTGGCGCGCGAACGCCACCAATCTGCTCTCCGAGGACTTTCTGCGACTCAGCCGCGAGCACCTCAATCGCGGCGGCGTCCTCTACTACAACACCACCTCCTCCGGCCGTGTGCAGCTCACCGGAGCGATGGTCTTCTCCCACGCCCTCAGGATTTCCAACTTTCTCGCCGTCAGCGACAGCCCTCTTATCTTCGACCGGACCCGCCTGCGTGCGGCCCTTCTCGCCCTCCGCATCGACGGCCGCCTGATGTTCGATATGTCGCGCCCCGAAGATCGCACCGCTCTCGATCGCATCGTGTCCTTGCCCGTTGCCACCGACGAGAAGACCGCGGACGGACTCGACCATTCCATCGAACTGCGCGAAAGTCTGCTGTCAAGGCTGCACGGCCTCGACCCCATTACCGACGACAACATGGGAACGGAGTGGCAATAGAAGCGGAACCTTCGTGAGAAGCCGGCTTGCCTTTGGCTAACGCTTCTTCCGCTGACCGGTTCGTCGCTAACCGACTCTTAGCTCGTCACAGCCTCTTCAGGTCCCTGATCGATTCAGCCGGCTCGGAACCACTGCCAGCCTGATTCAGGAGGCCGTCGCGACAGCGTCCGGCACGAGATAGCCGGCGGCCAGCTCCCGGAATCGCGCCACCTCGGCATCAACCCAGGCTTGATCTCGGCCGAGTTCTTCCGCCATCAGAGCCGCAACTTCCGGCGCCATGCGAAGCGCGGCCCTCGCATCCAGGAACAGGGCGCGAGTCCGCCGCGCCAGCACGTCCTCCAGCCTGCGAGCCATCTCCTCGCGAACCGCCCAGACCACCTCGGCCGCAATCGAAGGCAGCGCCGGATCCAGCTGCTTTCCGAGCGCCGGAGATTCATGAACCAGAGCGCGAATCTTCTCCGCATCCGACCCATAAACCCAGAGATGGTTGAGCGCAGAGGCATCCTCGAGGTACCCGTGAATCCGCAGCTCTCGCGTGACGCAAGGCTTCTCCCCCAGCTTGCCCAGCATGATGGCATGATCGACCGTGTCCTCCGCCATCTGCCGGTAGGTCGTCCACTTGCCGCCCGCAATGGTCAGCAACCCCGAATCGTCGATGTGAACCGTATGGTCGCGCGACAGCGCCGAAGTAGTCGTGGCGCTGGCTCCGGATTGCCGCACCAGCGGCCGAATGCCCACGAAGACGCTCAGCACATCTTCGCGCTTCGGCGGGTGGCTCAGGTATTCGCTCGCCGTCTCCAGCACGAACTGGATTTCGTGTTCGAACGGCAGCGGCTCATACGAGGGTCCTTCGATCGGCGTGTCAGTCGTGCCCACAACCGTGTGGCCGTGCCATGGGATCGCGAAGAGCACGCGCCCATCGCTGGTATGCGGCACCATGATCGCCGCGTTGCCGCGAAGGAAAGACCCGTCCAGCACAAGGTGAATGCCCTGGCTCGGCACCATCATCGGGCTGGCCTTTGCATCCGCCATCTGCCGCGTCTCGTCGGCGAAGATCCCTGTCGCGTTGATCACCACCTGCGCGTCGATCGACAAACGCTGCCCCGACTCGCGATCCTCGGCGACCACCCCGCAGACGAATCCATCCGAACCCCGCCGGATCTCCACGACAGGCGCGTAGTTGAGGACTGTCGCCTCATGATCCACGGCCGTGGCAAGCAGATGGATCAGGAGACGGGCATCGTCAAACTGTCCGTCATGGTAGACAACACCCCCGCGCAGTCCATCCTGACGCAGGGTCGGCAGTCGTTCCAACGTTTCCTCTCGCGACAGCAGCCGCGACTTGCCGAACCCATATTGACCGGCAAGCAGGTCGTAGACCTTCAACCCGATGCCATAGAAAGGCGTCTCCCACCAGGAGTAGTTAGGAACCACGAAAGGAACATCGTGAACCAGGTGCGGNNGCAATCCCGGCTCCGGTTGCCCCTCCGCCAATAATGACGATGTCGAAGGGCTCGGTTCGGCTCCGGATGCGCGCAAGCGCCGCGTCCCGGTTCATCGAAGACCTCCAGTTCCTGTCGATGGAATCACTGGCGCCGTCCGGCCTGTTTCGCTTCCTTTTGAACCGGAACAACCTGCACTGTGGCCTCGCGCATTTCGTTGAGGAAGCGATTGATGATGGATCCGTGAAGCAGAATGTCCCATCGTGAGCGGGCCGATTGCCCGAAGACCACGTGGGAGATGTTCTCCTTCCGCGCAAATTCGATCAGGGCGTCCGCCACCTTCTTGTCCTTGAGCGTCACAACGCGCGCGCCCAGATCGCGTGCCATCCGCTCGTACTCTTCCAGACGCGCGAAGGCAGCGGGGTCGCCGTGACGGTGGTCGGTGCCCGGAGTATCGACATGCACGACGTACCAGTTCGTTGCGAGGCGGCCGGCCACGCGAGCTCCCACCCGGATCAGACGTTCCATCCCCGGACGCGGTGACAGGCAGACCATGACCTTTTCGGGGATAGGAGCCTGCTCCAGTCCCTGCACCCGGCGGTATTCGGCCGCTGCTGTACCCACCTGTTCCGCCGTCGTGCGCAGGGCCAGCTCGCGCAGCATGTTGAGATTGCCCTTGCGAAAGAAGTTAGCCAGCGCCTGCTCGACCTTTTCCGGGGCGTACACCTTGCCCTGACGCAGCCGATCGCGCAGTTCATCGATGGTGATATCGACATTGACCACTTCATTCGCCCGCCGAAGAAAACTGTCCGGCACCGTTTCACGAACCTGGGTGCTCGCCGAGCGGGCCACCGCGTCGTTCAGCGTTTCCAGATGCTGGACGTTCATCGCGGTCATCACGTTGATGCCGTCGTCCAGCAACTCGAGGACATCCTCATACCGCTTATGGTTGCGTGACCCCGGCACGTTGCTGTGGGCAAGCTCGTCGACAATGCACCATGCCGGATGCCGCGCAATGACCGCATCGAGGTCCATCTCGCGCAGCGTGACCGAGCGGTATTGAATCTCCTGAAGGGGAATGGTTTCCAGCCCGTCAATCAGGGCCGCCGTATCGGCGCGCCCATGCGGTTCGACCAGGCCGATGACGATGTCAATGCCCTGGCGCCGCATGAGGTGGGCGTCTTCGAGCATGCGGTACGTCTTGCCCAC
>PMAM01000243.1:6129-6734 GCA_003152595.1 Acidobacterium sp. | reverse complement strand
ATGATTCTCGCGCTCGGACTCGGAAGCCTCGCCGCCGTCGCCGACATTGTCGGCGGCGTGGTGCTGGTGCAGCGCAACTGGACGGCGCGCTATCTGCGCTACGCCATCGCGCTGGGTGCGGGCTTCATGATGGCCGTCGCCATCCTCGACATGATTCCGGAGAGCGTGCATTTTTCGCCGGTTTGGGGGCCGGCGCTGGTGCTCGCGGGTTATTGTGCCATCCATCTGCTCGAGCACACCATCACGCCGCACTTCCACTTCGGAGAGGAGACGCATGGGCACGAATTCCTGCATCGGCGCACGGGCTGGTCGGTGCTGTGCGGGCTGGCGGCGCATTCCTTCTTCGACGGCGTGGCCATTGCGTCGGGATTCGTGCTGTCGAATACGCTCGGCTGGCTGATCTTCGTGGCCATCATCCTGCACAAGGTGCCGGAGGGATTCACGATCGCGTCGGTGATGCTGGCCTCGGGACAGACGCGGCGCACGGCGGTGATTTCGGCGACGGCCTTGGCGCTGGCTACGATTGCCGGCGTGCTGATCATCGGCTTGTTGCCGCGCTGGGTTGAGGCGGGGCTGCCCTTATCCGCCGGCGTGGCGATTTACGT
>PMAM01000243.1:4345-6111 GCA_003152595.1 Acidobacterium sp. | reverse complement strand
AGCAGGATCAGCAGCACGATGGTGCTGACCGCGGTGTAAAGGTGGTCGCGCTCAAAGAGAAAGCCGACGATGCACATGCCCACGCGCGCCACGGGCGTGGCGATGAGCACCAGCAGGCCGAGCATGATGATGCTCTCCGGGTTGAGCGCCGCGACTCCGTGCATGATGCCGGAGAACGCGATGAGATGGACCGGCTCGGCGTTGAAGTGCGAGTAGTCCGGCCGCGGGCCGTGGCTGTGCGCTAAATAGAGGATGCCGCCAAACAGGACGATGGCTGCGGCCAGCATGACGCCGGTGCGCAGCATGACTCCGACCAGAATTTCGATACGCAGATCGGTCCATTGTCCCGGCGCGGTGTGGGATTGCATGGACGGTTCTCCAGGCGAGTTCACAGGGCACCTCGCAGNNCCAGCAGCCGCGATCCGATGAGCGATCCCACCAGAACGCCAAGCATCACCGGCATGGCGAGCGCCGGCGCCAGATAGCCGCTGCGCAGGTACAGCCCTGCGCTGGCCGCCGCTGTGACGCCGATCATGAAGTTGCTCGTCGTAGTGGAAACCTTGAAGGGCAGGCGCATGGCCTGATCCATGGCGATCACCTTGACCGCGCCCGAGCCAATACCGAGCAGGCCGGAGAGAATGCCGGCCAACGTCATGAGGCTGAAGCCCGCCGGNNCCCTTGAGGCGCAGGCGCATAGCAAGTGGGTCCGGCCTCTGCGTAATGATGTCCTGGTGCTGTTTGAGCGCCGTATATGCGGAGTAGAGCAGCACCAGGCCGAAGATAATTCCGATGGCGTGCGTCGGTACGCGTGTGGTGAGCCATGCGCCGACCAACGCGCCGAGCGTGGTCGCAATTTCCAGAAACATGCCGACGCGGATGTTTGAGAATCCCTCGCGCACGTACGCGGCTGCCGCGCCGGACGACGTAGCAATGACCGAGACCAGCGACGCACCGATGGCGTAGTGAATGTCGACGTGGAAGAGGATCGTCAGCAACGGGACGATGACGACGCCGCCGCCGAGTCCGCTGAGCGCGCCGAGCAGCCCGGCCGCGAGAGAACTGACGAGGAGGATGAGTGAGAAATCGAGCGCGTTCATCGAAGAGACAGGGTACAGCAGCGGTGCGAGGATGAGCTTTTTCCAGTCGCGGTCATCGGGTTTTCACGTTGTTGTCAGAACAGCCACGGAATCGGGCGGCAGCACGAGTCCACGATTCGTGATCCGAATCTCTTCCGGCGACGCGAGCACCATTTTCGAGCCCGGCCGCACCTCCACCTGCACCGGTTTCTCTGCGAGCGAAAACGCGACGGTGATTGGCCCGCGCTCCATCAGCAGCCACTTCTGCTCCTCGCTGTAGCGCACGCGCACATGGTTGAGGTCCGGATCGTTCAGCTCCGGTGTGCTGCGGCGCAGCGCAATCAGCCGCTTATACCAGTCGAGCATCTCTGCGTGCGGCGGCCGGCCGCGCTCCTCCCAGTTCAGCTTCGAGCGCTCGAAGGTCGCAGCCGCCTGCGGATCGGGAACGTCATTCGGGTTCCACCCGAACGCCGCAAATTCCTTGCGCCTGCCCTCGGAAACCAGCCTGCCCAGTTCCTCGTCATGATTCGTGAAGTACTGGAACGGTGCCGAAGCGGCCCATTCTTCGCCTTGAAACAGCATGGGCACAAACGGTGCTGTGAGCAGCAGCGCCGCGGCGATCTTCGCCCGTCCCAGGCTCACGAGGTGGGAGATTCGCTCGCCTTTGGCGCGATTGCCCACCTGGTCGTG
>PMAM01000243.1:0-4309 GCA_003152595.1 Acidobacterium sp. | reverse complement strand
GCTTCGCGCGCCGTCACCAGGCGCGGATCGTTGAGGTCGCTCTCGGCGATCACGACGTAGTTGCGGCCGGTCTGTCCCTGAAGCGCGTGGACTTCGGCGCCGAGCTGCTCCATGAAGTTGATCGCGGAGCGATCCATGTACGCGTGGACCGCGTCCAGCCGCAGCCCGTCGAAGTGATAATCGCGCAGCCACATCAGAGCGTTGTCGCAGAAGAAGCGGCGGACCTCGTAGCTGCCGCGATCCTCGAGATTCACCGCGTCGCCCCACGGCGTGTTGTGGGCGGCGGTGAAGTACGGGCCAAATTTTCCCAGATAATTCCCCGCCGGGCCGAGGTGGTTGTAGACCACGTCGAGCAAGACCGCCAGGCCTTTCGCATGGCAGGCATTTACGAATTGCTTTAGAGCTTCGGGTCCGCCGTAGGGCTCGTGCGGCGCGAACAGGTCCACGCCGTCATAGCCCCATCCCTGGACGCCGGGGAAGGAATTGACCGGCATCAGCTCGACGTGGGTGATGCCGAGATCGAGCAGCGCTTCGAGCCTGGTCTGCGCCGCGTCGAAAGTTCCTTCCGGAGTGAACGTCCCGACATGCAGTTCGTAAATGACAGCGCTCGACAGGGGCGGCGCCTCCCAGCCGGCATCCGTCCACTGGAAGGCTGAGTGGTCGAGGATGCGAGAGGGTCCGTCGACGCCCTGCGGTTGCCAGAGCGAGCGCGGATCGGGCAGCGCGAGATCCTTGTCGTCGAGAAAATACGCGTAGTCCATGCCCGGCTGCGCTGCATCGACATCCGCCTCCCACCAGCCGCCGTCCTGTTTCTCGAGCGCTTGCTTCGCGCCGGCCACTTCGACACCGATTTTTCCGGCGCCGGGCGCCCAAACACGAAAACGATGCATACGAATCAAATCCCTTCGAAGTGAGTCTACCGGTCAGGCCTGGATCAGGACCGCGGAGCTGGCTCTGCGTGGCCGTGATGATGGTGCGCCCGATGATGCGGCTGCTCCACGCGCTCCAGATCGAAGGCCGCGTTGATCAATGCGATGTGCGAGAAGGCCTGCGGGAAGTTTCCGACCAGGCATTTCCTCTCGACGTCGTATTCCTCCGAGAGCAGGCCGAGATCGTTGCGCAGAGCCAGCAGCCGCTGGAAGAGCGCCCGCGCGTCCTCGAGGCGGCCGATCGCCTTGAGCGCGCTCACCATCCAGAAGCTGCAGGCGAGAAACGCGCCCTCGCCCGGAGGAAGGCCGTCCTCCGACCGAACGGTGTCGTAGCGCATCACCAGACCGCCTGCCATCAGGTTGCGCTCGATCGCTTCGATCGTGCCGCGCACACGCGGGTCTGTGGGTGGCAGAAACCCCACGATCGGCATCAGCAGCAGCGATGCGTCCAGATGTTTGCCGCCGTAAAACTGCACGAACGCGTTCTTTTCTGTGTTGAAGGCCTTTTTGCAGACCTCGACATGAATGGTGTCGCGCAGCTTCTCCCACTTCTCCGTGGGGGCTTTGCAGTGCAGTTTCTTCGCGATCAGGATCGCGCGATCGAACGCAACCCACGCCATCATCTTCGAGTAGGTGAACTGCTCGCGGCCGCCGCGCGTCTCCCAGATGCCTTCGTCGGGCCGCTGCCAGATCTCAGCCAGATGATCGAGCAGAAGCACGAGCACGCGAAAATCCTGCTCGGTATGTTTGTTCAGGCCGTGCAGCGCGTGAAAAAACGTGTCGAGCAATTCGCCGTAAATGTCGAGCTGGAGCTGCTTCGCCGCGGCGTTGCCGACGCGCACCGGACGCGAGCCTTCATATCCGTGCAGCCATTCGACCTCCCACTCCGGCGCCTGGCGTTCGCCCTTCAGGCCGTACAGAATCTGCACCTGGTCGGGGCTGCCGGCGATGGCGCGCAGCAGCCAATCCTGCCACGCTATCGCCTCGTCGTAGTAGCCGGCTGTCGTCATGGCCAGCAAGGTAAAGGTCGTGTCGCGCAGCCAGCAGAAGCGGTAGTCCCAGTTGCGCGTACCGCCGATGGTTTCCGGGAGCGACGTGGTGACGGCCGCCACGTGCCCACCCGTCGGCCGGAAGGTCATCGCTTTAAGCGTGATGGCGGAGCGCTCGACCGCCTCGGCGTAATCGCCCTCGTATTGCAGTTGTGAGGTCCAGCGCGTCCAGAAGCGCTCCGTGTCTTTGAGAGCGTGTTCGGCGTTGATGGGCTTAGGATCAGGCCGGAACGAATGGCCCCACGTGAGCGTGAACCAGACTCGTTCTCCTTTCTTCACTGTGAATTCGGCCGCGGTGTGCAGATTCTCGCCGTGCACGGGGACCGAGGCGTGCAGCATGGCAAGGTTCGGGCCGGCGACCGCGTGAATGCCGTCATCGATCGCCGTGACCCACGGCACCGTGCGCCCGTAGTCGAAGCGCAGCGACAGCGCCATGGTCAGGTCCATGGTTCCGCGAACGCCTTCAACGATCCGCACCACATCGGAGTTGTGCTCGCGAATCGGCATGAGGTCGATCAGGCGCACCGCGCCGTCCTCGTTCTCAAATATGGTTTCGAGGATCAGCGTGTGCGGGCGGTAGAGCCGTGAGCACTTCCAGCCTTCACCCGCTGGACAAATCTGCCAGTAGCCGTTCTTCTGCGATCCCAGCAGCGCGGCAAAACAGGCGGCCGAGGAAAAATCGGGCCAGCATAGCCAGTCAATCGAACCTTCCCGGCTGACCAGGGCAGCCGTCTCGCAATCGCCGATCAGGGCGTAGTCTTCGATCTTTGAGGCCATAGGGGAACGTGATTCTTACTGTTCGTGGTAGTCGCGCATCAGGCCGCCATCGATCAGAAACGTGCCGCCTGTGACATAAGATGCTTCATCCGAGGCAAGCCAGGCCACCATTCCGGCCACATCGTCCGTCGTGCCGAGGCGGCCCAGCGGAATTTTCTGCAGCAGGGCCTCGAGTTTTGGCTTGTCTTCGAGCAACGCCTTGTTGATGGGCGTGACAATCGCGCCTGGCGCGATGTTGTTGATCGTGATGCCCAGCGGTCCCAGCTCCACGGTGAGGTTGTGCATCATCATGCGCAGGCCGCCTTTGCTGCAGCAGTAAGCGGTGAAGCCCGGGAAGGCCATGTCCTCGTGGACCGAACTGATGTTGATGATCCTCCCTGGCTTTTTGGCCGAGCGCAGACGGCGCACGAACGCCTGGGTCAGGAAAAACGGGCCGCGCAGATTCACCGCCATCTGCTGGTCGTACTCCTCTTCCGGCGTGTCCCAGAAATCGGACCTCTTCTCCATGCCCGCGTTGTTCACCAGGATGTCGGCCGAGCCGAATTTCTCCCATGCCGTGTCCACCAGGCGGCGAAGGTCATCCATCTTCGTGACGTCCGCGCGAACCACCTCGCCCACGCCCCCGCAGGCCTCGATGGCGCGGCGTGTCTCGTGGGCGCCGGCTTCGCTGCCCCTGTAGTTGATGATGACCCTGGCGCCCTCGCAGCCCAGGCGTTTCGCGATGCCCTGGCCGATACCGGAGCCGCCTCCGGTTACAATGGCCACTTTCCCTTGCAGACGCATGGATTCCTCTCCCTTTCTCAGGTTGACAGTTTGTTGGATGCCAAAAAGGCGCGGAGCCGGGGCCGGAGCCGGGGGTTGACGGATGGGGAACCGACAGGGGCCTCGGCGCGTACTTCTCACTGTACGCTGGAAGGCGTGGCGATCCGATGAACCCGCAGGGCTTCGGAAGCGCCATGTCGAGGCGTTATGCTGAAGTTCTGGACCGGAGCCGGAAATTCGTCCCCGAGGCTCCGCAGGAGGGATTGGCCATGGCTGTATTTTGCAGGAATTGCGGAAAGAGTCTCGCCGACGATGCCCGGTTCTGCTCCGGATGCGGCGCGCAGATGCAGCCGCCTGTGGTGCCGCCCCCGTACTATGCGACCCAGTCCGTGACTCGGCTGGTGCGCCCGCGGATGGGCCGCATGATCGCCGGCGTTTGTCAGGGCCTGGCCAACGCCTACGCCTGGGATGTCGTCTGGGTGCGCGTGATCACCGTGCTGCTGACCGTCTTCGGCGGCGGATCGGGCCTGCTCGCCTACATCATCTTCTGGATCGTGATGCCGGAGGAGTCGCTGGCTCTGCCGCCCATGCCCCCCATGCCGCCGATGCCACCGCCTCCGTATACGCCGCCGAGCCAGTAAAGCGAGCGGATAGCGGTTAGCGTTCAGCGGTCAGCGGTTAGAGTCCAGCCGGGTCTGGCTGCTGACCGCCGACTGCCGACCGCTCGCTGCGATTCGCTGGGTGCGCAGCGTATCCTCATAGTCGATGTTCTACTACTCCGACGGCTCGAAG
>PMAM01000263.1 GCA_003152595.1 Acidobacterium sp. | reverse complement strand
GCCCGAGCGACCCGGAGTCCCCTAATCAACCCGGATCCGGCGCGCTGGAGTGGCAGCCGGCGAGTCGAAGCATCGGCGGTCTTCTCTGCCACCAGGCCCCCGCCGCCGGCGTACGATCGGTCTCATCCACGAGTGACATTCCGCAACTCCCCGGAGATACCCACATGCCCGTAGCCATCTTCCATATCGGTCTGCCCCTCGATCATCCGTCCATCCCTGCAGAGGATCGCCCAAACCTCACCAAAAGGCTCGCCGACCTGCAGCAGAAGATGAGAGCCGCCGGCTACGTCTACGAAATCATCCACGCCTCTCCCGAAAGCGGCCTCGAGGCTTTCCGAAATCAGTTGCGGACGCAACCTTGCCAGGGCGTGCTCATTGGAGGAGGCGTTCTGGGCAACCCAACGCTGAGCTACTTTATGGAGCAGATCATCGACGCCACCCATGAACTGGCGCCGCAAGCGAAGATCATGTTCTTTAGCCACTCCGTCGACGTTCGCACAACCGTGGAACGCTGGTTTCCACCACCGTCGCGCTAATCGCCTCGCGTCTCGCACATCGACGAACCGGTCACACGCCGGGACCACTCAACCTTCAGCCTTCATCCACTTCTCGATGTCCTCCATTCTCTCTTTGAGCTGGCTCAGCCGTTTCCGCAAGTCATCCGCGTAAACCATCGAGACATGTCCCGGCTCCTGCAGATGAAACTCGACCTCCGCAATCCTTGCGCGAACCATGGCGAGAGTGGTCTGGGCGCGGTTCGGCGATCCCCATCGAAAGTAGGACTCCGCAACGCTGCAGAACGCATGAGCCGCCAGCATACGGATGCGGATCGCGTCGGCTCGGATCTTCGCAGACTCCTGGCACAGCCGTCTGTGCTCGCCGATGAGCTCTTCCCCGCCTGCCCTGCCCGCCGATGTGCCGCGGTTGATCAAAACCTCGCCTCTCTGAGGAGATGCGGCGGTGGGGACGCGGGAGACCCGGACCACGCAGACTCACACTCAACTCATCATCAGCCGCACGGAGTCGTGGCACTCGCCGCAGTTGCAGATGGATTTGTCCGTCGTGCGCACGAATCGCAGATGGGCCAGGTGACGCTGACCGTGGAGAACCTGCAGCAGGTCAACCCCGATGCGTCGTGGTTCGCGGTGCCGTCGGGTTTCCAGCTGAACAAAGGGCAATGATAGTTGGCTAAGCTCGCGGTTCAGGAAGGGAACCCGGATCCTCCCGATCCCCCACCCGACCCTCCCGAGCCGCCGGACCCTCCACCCGTCCCGCCGGAGCCGGTTCCGCCCGAAGTTGTGCCGCCGGAAGTTGTACCCCCCGACGTCGTACCGCCCGAGGTCGTCCCACCCGAGGTGGTGCCGCTGCCGGTTCCGCCTGAGCCTCCGCTGACGATGCCACCGCTGGTGGTCGCCACCTCAACGCCGTGGCCCCCGCAACCGCTGAGAGCCAGGCTCACCGCAACCGTGGCAGAAACGATATAGATACGGAAACGCATCGGCGCTCGCCATTTCTTAGACGGGCTGAGGCCGCAAATAGACCTTGAGAAAGAGCCTCTGTTCTCTGAGTCAATGCCCCGGTTCCACCATCGCACCGCGGCCTGGGGAACATGGGCGGCCCGCAGGAAGACCCATGACTTTCGTTTCCTTCTCCAAACGATTCCGCTTGCATTGCACCGTATAGCTCCGCACACTGAAAGAGAAGCCTGAATCAGGAGGATCCGCATCGCGGGTCCTTTTTCATTGCAGGATCTTCCCGGTGAAGCTGGAGGACGAACGCAGAACAGCACGTCGATCCTCGCGAAGCGAGGACACGATAGAAGCCACGGCCTTTAGGCCGTGGAAAGACAGCCTCAAAGAACGGGGGCTTTAGCCCCGGAAGCACGAGTTAACGACTTCGCCAACCCCCAGGGGGTCGACCCCTCCGGATGTCGCTGAATCGTTTAGGAAGGAAGGGGGGTCGAACCCCTCAAACAAGCTTCACGGAATCGCTGCACGGCAAGCTGCTTTCGGAAGGGAGCATGCACGAAACGCTGGATCGAATGGAAGCTGGACGACGAAAGCGCAGAACGACACGTCGATCCTCGCGAAGCGAGGACACGATAGAAGGCACGGCCTTTAGGCCGTGGAAAGACAGCCTCAAAGAACGGGGGCTTTAGCCCCGGAAGCACGAGTTAACGCCTTCGCCAACCCCCAGGGGGTCGACCCCTCCGGATGTCGCTGAATCGTTTAGAAAGGAAGGGGGGTCAAACCCCCTAAACTTAGAAATTCTGTTGCGCAGAATCCCAGCCCGGAATGAACCGAACACAGGGACCAGCAACCGAGGTCCTGGCCACCAAGGAAGGGCCAGCCACCCTGTTAACCATATCGCTAACACCGAGGGGTTTCGACGCCCACCGTACCCAGAAGAATCAAGAACATCCCAGGGGGTAGACCCCCTTACTCCTCGATTCCCTGAACGCTGTCCGCTGAGCGCTGAACGCTGACGCGCTATCCTGACCCCATGCCCCCCGTCGCCTTCCTCGAGTGCTCCCGCTGCCACCAACAGCGCTCCGCTGCCGCGCCCCAGACCGTCTGCCCGGTATGCGCCGGATCCCTCTACGTCCGCTACTCGCCCGAGTCGCTCCGAGCCGCCCGCAAGCCCGGGCCCAACGCGCGCCCCTCGATGTGGCGCTATGCCTCGGTCCTTCCCGACGCCGACCCCGTCACCCTGGGCGAGGGCTGGACTCCGATGCTCCCCAGCCGCCGCTACCCTGGCCTGCTCATCAAGGAGGAGGCCGACAACCCCACCGGCAGCTTCAAGGCCCGCGGCATGTCCGCCGCCATCACCATGGCCCGCCACTACGGGCTGAAGAAGCTCGCCGCGCCCTCGGCCGGCAACGCCGCCAGCGCGCTCGCCGCCTATGCCGCCGCTGCCGGCATCGAGGCGCACCTCTTCATGCCCCGCGATGTGCCCATGGCCAACTACGTTGAGGGCATGGCCTACGGCGCCCACGTCACGCTGGTCGACGGCCTCATCTCCGACTGCGGCCGCCTNNGGCTGGTTCGACATCTCGAGCCTGAAGGAGCCCTTCCGCGTCGAAGGCAAGAAGACCATGGGCTACGAGCTGGTCGAGCAGCTCGGCTGGACCTACCCCGACGCCGTCTTCTACCCCACCGGCGGCGGTGTGGGCCTGATCGGCATGTGGAAGGCCTTCGACGAGATGGAGCAGCTGGGCTGGGTCTCAGGCCACCGTCCGAAGATGATCGCCGTCCAGGCCTCCGGCTGCGCACCCGTCGCCCGTGCCTGGCAGGAAGGCGCGTCGGCCTCCACGATGTTCGAGAACGCCGCGACCTTCGCCGCCGGCCTCCGCGTGCCCAAGCCCTACGGCGACTCGCTGATCCTCGACATCGTCCGTGAGTCCGGCGGCACCGTCGTCGATCGGCCCGACGAGGCCATCCTTGCTTCCCTCCTCGACTGGGCCCGCCACGAAGGCCTCCTGCTCTGCCCCGAAGGCGCCTGCGCCACCGCTGCCTACGACCACCTGCTCGCCACCGGCTTCCTCAAACCCGACGACCGCGTTGTCCTCTTCAACACCGGCTCCGGCCTCAAGTACACCGACGCCATCGCTGAGGCCATGCACCTCACCCGCCCCGGCGCGAAGAGGTATCCGCAGCGGACACCCGTCGGAGGCATCATCACCCCGCAGTAGGCGTTCTGAACGCTATCCGCTATCCGCTGCTTCTCTACTGACACCACGCTGTCAGCAGGGGTGTCCTACGCTCCTCTCGTAGTCAACTCCGATCCAAGAGGACACCCCAATGGCCACCGCTGAAATGACCGTCACTTCGACCATCACCTGGTTCGAGATCCCCGCCACCGACTTCGCTCGCGCCGTCCGCTTCTACGAGACCCTCTTCGCCAGCCCCCTGCACCACGAGGCCGACTGGCCGAACCTGGCCATCTTCCCCTACCAGCGTCCTGGTGTATCCGGAGCAGTTGCCACCGGCGAAGGCCATCGCCCCTCCGGCGACGGCGTCGTCATCTACCTCAACTGCGACGGCCGCATCGACGCCGTGCTTGACCGCGTGGAGAAGGCCGGCGGCAGCATCGTCGAGCCAAAGAACCACATCCCCAGCGTCGGATGGGTCGCCCAGATTCGCGACTCGGAGGGCAACCGCGTCGGTCTGCACGCCGCCGCTTAGAGTCGCATGATCGGCAGGCCTCTACAATGCCGGTATGCGCCGCGCCGACCGTCTCTTCCGCATTGTGCAACTGTTGCGCGGCGGCCGCCTGCAAACCGCGCGCAGCCTCGCCGAGAAGCTGCAGGTCTCGCATCGCACCATCTACCGCGATGTACAGGACCTGCAGCTCTCCGGCATGCCCATCACAGGCGAAGCCGGCGTCGGCTACACTCTGCGCCGCGACCTCGATATACCGCCTCTCATGTTTGACCGCGAAGAGATCGCCGCTCTGGTCTTAGGTGCCCGCATGGTGGANNCCTGCGCGAGAACATCGACGACGTCCTGCTCTACGCTCCGGGCCTCAAGGCGCCGCCCGAAGTGCGACGCAAGCTCGACACGCTGCATACGGCCGCGCAACAGCGCCGCGTCGTTCTGCTTGCCTATTGCCGCGAAGATGGCCAGCCCAGCGTCCGCCGCGTTCATCCCCTGGCGCTCTACTTCTGGGGTGGCACCTGGACCCTCGCGGCCTGGTGCGAGCTTCGCACTGACTTCCGCAGCTTCCGCGTGGACCGCGTCCAGCACGCCGACTCACTGGAAGAGCAGTTCACGCCGCGAGCCGGCCAAACCCTGGCGGACTTCCTGCGGCGCATCCGGAGCCAGGAAGCGGGTACGTCTCAGCCTGGATCAGCTCCCGCTCAGTAGCCGTTTGCGAGCAAGTACTCGAGCGTCACTTCAAAGGTCGACGCGGGCGGCTTCTGATCCACGGCCAGCTTGATCATCACGTCAGCTTCTACGTTCACGGGATCGCCCGGCTTCAGCACCCGCAGGTTCGTCACGCTCCGCGTGTGCGGCAGAATCGCCACGCCTACGATGTCCCCGTCCCAGGTCGCGATCGTCAGGCTGATGCCATCGATCGCGATCGATCCCTTCTGCACCATGTACGGCCGCGTATCCTCCGGAACCCGCACCCGCAGCCACCAATCGGTCTGCGCGGGATCGGCTGATGCCTTCACCGGATCGAGTGACACCAACTCCCCGCGTCCATCCACATGCCCCTGCACGATATGCCCCCCCAGCGGCGTTCCAGCCGCGGTGGGCAGCTCCAGATTCACCACAGAGCCAGGCTTCAGGAAGCCGAGCGACGTCCGCGCCAGCGTCTCCGCCGCCAGGTCGGCGAAGAACAGCGGTGGCGCCATCTCCAGCGCCGTCAGACAGGTCCCGCTCACTGCAATGCTGTCGCCCTTGCGCAGACGCTCGGCGAATCCCGGCGCAGCTACGGCAATGCGAGTGATTCCCTCGCGCGGCTCTAAGGCCGCTATGGTCCCGGTTGCTTCAATGATCCCGGTGAACATGGCTCAGCTTTCTCCCCACGGGTTACGCAAGTACGCATCGATCCGTACGTCCTGGTCGATGCATTCGATCGTCGGTGGAATCGGCAGCAGCGGCTTCATTACGCCCTCCTGCAGTAGTGGAACTCCATTCGGTCCTAAGAACACCGGCGCATAGAACAGCGTGATCTTGTCCACGTGTCCTCCGTTCAGCGCCGACGCGTTCAGTTGCCCCCCGGCTTCCAGCACCGCCGAGAGGATCCCCATCTCGCCCAGCCGCTTCATCACGGCTTTCAGTGAAAGACCCTTGCGGCGATCGGCGCGGTTACGTCCAGCCTCGGTCGCGAACTGATCGGCGCTCGCTTCAGCCGCCGGAATCCGCTCCACCAGGACGCCGAGCGCCTCCAGCGTCTGCTGCCGCTGCGTCGTGGCCACCCCGCAAAAGATCAGCAGATCCTTCTGTGCCGTTCGCACCAGCTTCGAATCCAGCGGTATTCGCAGCCCCGAGTCGAGCACCACGCGCAGCAGCGGCCGCCGCCGCGGCTTTCCGGAGCGATCCGTCAGGTGTGGATCGTCCTGCAGTACCGTATTGATGCCGGTGATCACCGCGTCCGCCGCATGGCGCATGGCCTGCACCTGCTCCCGGGCTTTCTCTCCGGTCAGAAACACCGGCGCCCCCCGCGGTGCGCTCCCCGGCGCGGGCGCGATGCGACCGTCCAGAGACACGCCCGCCTTCAGCGTCACGAACGGCAGGCCGGTGCGAATATGCTTCGCGAAGCCATCGTTCAGCTTGCGAGCCTGGCACTGCAGCACGCCCGCCCTGACCTCAATCCCAGCCGCCTGCAACTGCTCGAGTCCCTTCCCACTCACGGCTGGGTTTGGATCGGTCGTTGCAGCGACCACGCGCGCGACTCCAGCGGAAATCAGGGCGTTGGTACAGGGTCCGGTGCGTCCGGTATGGCAACAGGGCTCGAGCGTGACGTACACCGTCGCCCCCCGTGCCGCCCCGCCGGCGTTCTTCAGGGCGACGATCTCGGCGTGATCCTTCTTGTCATATTCGTGGCGGCCTGCGCCGATCACCACGCCGTCCTTCACCAGCACACAGCCGACTGCGGGATTGGGAGAGGCCAGACCCACCGAATGCTGCGCCAGTTCCAGCGCTCGCTGCATCCAGCCTTCGTCCGCAGGCAAAGGATCGATTCCCTGAGCCACACTACCCTTTCAAATCGCGAAGACTCTTCTTCGCTCAGTTCTCGAGCAACGAATTCACAAACGCCCCGCTGTCAAAAGGCAGCAGATCTTCCAGCGCTTCACCTACTCCGACGAACCGCACCGGTAACCTCATCTCGCGTGCGATCGCCACCGCGATGCCGCCTTTGGCCGTTCCATCCAGCTTGGTCAATACAATGCCCGTCACTCCGGCCGACTCCGTGAAGAGCCTTGCCTGCTGCAGGCCGTTCTGTCCGGTGGTCGCATCCAGCACCAGCAGCACCTCGTGCGGCGCGTCGGGAATAATCCTCTGCGCCGTCCGCCGCATCTTGTCCAGCTCGGCCATCAATCCGGTCTTAGTATGCAAACGCCCCGCCGTATCCACAATCACCACATCGGTCCGGCGCGTCTGGGCCGCCTGTAATGCGTCGAAGAGTACTGCGGAGGGATCCCCGCCCTGTTTCGTTTTCACCATCTCCACGCCGCTGCGCTCGCTCCACACTTCGAGCTGCTCGATGGCGGCCGCGCGAAATGTATCCGCAGCGCATAGCAGCGCTGTCTTCCCCTGGGACCGGTAGAAGGCTGCCAGCTTGCCGCTGGTCGTCGTCTTACCCGTGCCGTTCACGCCCACCATCATGATGACTTCGGGACCGTTCGCTACGACCTTCGCCGGCTGCGCGTTCTCGTCCAGAATGACCTGCAGCTCTTCCTTGAGCAATTCCTTTAGCTCCGCTCCATCGCGAATCTGCTGGCGTTTGGCTCGCTCCCGCAGGTTGTTGGTGATTTCGGCCGCCGTATTCACCCCGATATCCGAGGCGATCAGGCTCATCTCCAGCTCTTCCAGCGCCGACTCGTCGACCGTCCGGGTCAGGGCCAGAACGCCGTCGATGCGCTCGCCCAGGCTGTCGCGCGTGCGCGTGACCGCCTGCCGCATGCGCTCAAAGATGCTTTTCTTTTCCGGTTCCTGGTCTTCTTTCAGGCTGCCAAACAACGTCTGAATCATGAGAACTGCGCCCTCAGTGCACCTTCATCGAGTGTAGCGAACCTATAGGGTGCGTGTTGTCAGGGCGGCGCCGGCTCAGACGAGCTCAGGCACCGGTTTTCTCATGCGGAACGAAACCGGACTCCGCACATTCTTCACTTCCAGTGCTCCGGTCTTCACCAGCTCGGAAAGTGCAATCACAACGACGGGGTCGTAACGCGTTCCGGAAAGACGCCTCAGGATATCCAGCACGTAGTCGGCATTCATCGCAGCCTGGTAGGGCCGCGGTGTTGTCATCGCGTCGAACGAATCGGCGACGGAGACGATCCGCGCCATGAGCGGAATCTGCTCTCCCTGAAGGCCGTACGGATAGCCTATCCCGTCCAGAGATTCGTGATGCAGCTCCACGCCTGGCACCAGGTCCTGCAGCATGGTGATGGGGCGCAGAATCGCCGCGCCTTTCACCGTATGCGCTTTGACGATTTCGAACTCCTCCGGTGTCAGNNGCGACCATCCGCATCAGGTCCTTGAGTGTTTCGTAGTGGCTGCGAGCCTCCTCGGTTTTCTCGCTCGCTTTGTCGGCCAGAGCCTTCATAGTCTGGTGCCACGCAGGAATGACCTCGGCGAACAGATCGTCGCCCGCTTCCACCGGAGTTTCGCTGGAGGCCAGCGTGTGGACCAGGCGCTGGATACGTTTCTCCAGCCACACTGTCAACAGCAACGCGGCCGCCGCACTTCCTGCCAACTCGATAAACACAACGGCCCAGCCCGCGGCCACTACGCGCAGCGTGCGTTGCGCCAGCAGCATTGCGAGGACCGTTACTGAGGTCGCTCCCGCAAAGAGCGCGAGAAAGCGCGCAAACACACGCCAGCGAATTCGCATCTCCGGCAACGAAGAATGCCGAGCTGCGCGAGCGGGAACCTTTTGCATGCCAAGCCTTTCTCCGTCAGTCTACGAAGATAAAGGCCTTTTTTCCTTCACCCGAAGGTGGTAAGGGTGTCCGCTGAGCGGGGCAAACAGGCCTTACCACCGTAATGGTGCAAAGGCATTCGACTTAAGTAACAGATCAGGCTGCCACGCTACTCGTCGCGACCCGGCCGCTGCATCAGCTCTTCAATGGCGCGTTGTGGCGCCTTGCCATGGATCAGAATGGCTTCCATTTGCTCGGCAATGGGCATTTCCACACCGTGCCGGCGCGCAAGGCCCAGAGCCGCCGACGTGGTTTTAACGCCCTCCGCGACTCGGCCTTCGAGGCCGGCCAGAATCTCATCGATCCTTCTGCCCTGTCCAAGGCCCATCCCGACTGTCCGATTGCGCGACAGCGATCCCGTGCAGGTGAGCACCAGGTCCCCTACGCCGGAGAGTCCGGCCAGGGTCTCACGCCGTCCGCCGCAGGCGATGGACAAACGTGTGATCTCCGCAATGCCGCGCGTGATCAGCGCCGCGGTGCTGTTGTGACCGAGTTCGAGGCCAGCCACAATCCCCGCGGCAATAGCGATGACATTCTTCAGCGACCCGCCCAGTTCAACGCCAACGACATCGTCGTTGGTATACAGGCGCAGTGTGCTGCTGGAAAACTCGCCCTGCACTGTTGATGCGAGATTCGGGTCGGCAGAGGCGATCGTGATCGCCGTCGGCGCTCCAGCGGCAACTTCCTGCGCGAATGACGGCCCGCTGAGCACGCCGCACGGCAACTCCAGCCCGCGAGAGCCAAGGACTTGGCCGATGACCTGGGTCATGCGCAGATAAGTCTCGTCCTCAATCCCCTTGGTCGCGCTGACCAGCAGTTGTCCGGGACGCAGATGCGCAGCAAATCCTTCATAGGAAGAACGCACGAACTGCGAGGGCGTCACGCTCACGACTATCTCCGCCCCCTCGAGTGCTCCTGCGGCATCTTCGAAAACGGCGACGGACTCAGGAATGCGAAACCCGGGCAGGAATTGGGTATTCTCGCGCCGTTCGCGCATCGCGGCCGCGACGTCTTTGGCGTACGACCACAACGTGATCTGGTGGCCGCCGCGCCGCGCCAGACTGATGGCGAGCGCGGTCCCCCAGGCGCCGCTTCCCATAACGGCAATGCGGCTCATACGACGGTCGTCCCGGGCTTCGCGGCCCGCGATTTGCCGAAGCGATATTCCGTCCCGCTCATCAGCCGGCCGATGTTCTGGTGATGCTTCAGGATCACGATGATCGGGATGACAACCAGCACCGCGTTTTCGAGCGGGGAGCGCGGTGAGTGAGGAAGGAGCATGGCGAAGACTGGAAAGGACACCGCCGCGACGATCGACCCAAGCGAAACGTAGCGCGATGCTGCAAAGACCAGAACGAATACGCCCAGCCCCGCCAGCGCCGCCCAGGGCGCCAGAGCGATAAAGACCCCAAACGCAGTGGCGACTCCCTTGCCGCCCTTAAAGCCGAGCCACACTGTAAGAATGTGCCCGAGCACCACGCAAAGCGCCGCCAGGGCGATCGCGTTTGCGCGTACATTCCACGCCAGACCTGCGTTCAGGGCGTAAGCACTGCAGAACCACACAGCGCAGTACCCTTTCAGCACGTCCAGCAGAAACGTCACCGCGCCGAGGCCTTTCGATCCCGAGCGCATCACGTTGGTCGCGCCGATGTTGCCGCTTCCCTTCTGGCGGATATCTTCCTTGCGGAAGAACCGCATCAAAAGATACCCGAAAGGAATGGAACCGAGGAGATACGCTGCGATCGCGGCGACCGCATAGAAAATGAAGGGCATCGCGTTTACGAGTCTACCAGGGAGTCACCGTCCAGGCATAGCGACCTGGCGTGCAAGTACGGACTTGCCGTCCAGTCAGAAACAGCTCGCGCGAATGTCCCCCCGTTGGCTCGCTTCGCGCTCGCGTCCGGCTTGCTCTATTTCACCTGCGGCAGCTGCGTCGCTTTACCGTTACGCAGGCAGTCCTCGATGATGCTGCGCACCTGCCGATCGGCCTCTCGCGCGATCCGTCCCTGCTCTGCGCCCAGGCGACCCTGCTGCGCTCCAAGCCTGCCCTGCTGGGCGCCAAGGGCTCCCATCTGCGCGCCGAACTGGCCCTGGTGCGCGCCGGCTTCTCCCTGGAGTTCACCGAGGTGCGCCTGGAGCGCGCCCAGCTTCTCCTGCATCGCGGCCATTCTTTCGGAATTCCATTCGGCCTGCGCGGCTGCGAGCTCCGACTGCAGCTCCGCCATCTTCTCCGGCGTCAACAGCTTGTCTTGCGCGGCTTTCAATTCCCTTTCGGCTTCGGCCAGTTCCTTCGTGTTCAGGCTTCCCTGATCTGCTTTGACTTTGCCATCGTCTGGTCCAGCTCCGCCATTTCTTTGGAGAGATCCGGCATCCTCACCTGACCCGCCGCCTCCTGCTGGTGCGACAGCTCTTCCATCTGCTTGCCGAGCGCTTCCTGCTGCTNNGCGCCTCCATGGGTTTGTACATGGCGCGAACTTTCGCGACGATCGCAGGGTCCGTCACGATATACGACTTTCCCTCATGGGTGAACCAGAGGAAGGGCCCCTTTGAAATCTTGCGGACGGCATCGATCTCCGCTCGACGCTCGCTGTCCCAGGAGCCGGAGAAGGTGACGTCATTGCCCGGGCCCTCGATGATCGCGTACGACTCGCCGTTGTCGGAGAAGCCGTAGGTGTAGCCCTTCAGGTCCTGGTCGTCGTTCGAGACCAGAGTGTCGGGCGAGTCGTCAACCTCCATGCCCTCGGGATTCGGCGGAAGAGGCGCGACCGGCGCGAGAGGCGGCAAAGGTGCCACGTCCGGTGATGGCGCCGCAGGTGTGGTCGCCGGCGTTGGCGCTCCCGGCGTAGCGGGAGGAAGAGGCGCCTGCGCAGCACCGGATGGAATCACCGGCTGTCCTGGTTCATCGGGCGGGGCCGGTGCCGCAGCCGGAG
>PMAM01000261.1 GCA_003152595.1 Acidobacterium sp. | reverse complement strand
GAAGCCTTCGTCATGAGGAAGCTGGCAAAGGGCCACTCGGCGGCGACGAGGGTGAAGACGAAGAGCGGGCCGCTGACGAGCGAGAGCAGGAGCTTGTTCGATTCGCCGAAGCGGCGCCAGAGGAGGTCGAGCGCGATGGCGGGAACGATGAGGAGGATAGGGAATTTGGGCGGGATAAACTGCGTGACTTGCTGGTAGACGGGGCCGAGTTTGGGCGCGGCGGGGAAGAGCGGCAGGATGAGGATGAACGCGATGATCGCCAACATATAGAAGGCGCAGATGAGGGTGCAGGCCCAGCGGTGGCGCGAGGCTTTCCACATGGCGGCGAAGTAGAGGGGCACGCCGAGAGCGATGGAGATGTAGGCGCCGGCGCGGTGGAGCATGACGTCCCAGGTGTATTCCATGCGGAAAAACATGGTGAGGACGAGCATGAGTCCGAAGATATACATCATGAGCCACTGGAGCGCGAGTGCGGGCGGGGCTCCATCGGCAGCGTCACGGTTCATGCGGGCGAGGATGAGCAGCAGCGCGCCGATTTCGATGGCGAAGATGCCGAGCATGAGGAGCGTGTGGGGCGGGGAGACGATCTGGACGTCGAGGCCGTAGGCGTTGTGCCACCAGTTATCGAACGGCGCGGAGGTGAGCATGGCGATGCCGCCCCATGCTGCGATGAAGGCGCCGAGGGGTCCGCGAAAGCCGAAGACGTGGACCGATGTGGAGGAGAGCTCGGGAGTGGGCGCGAAGGTGGAGCGCAGGATGAGATAACCGCAGGCGATTCCGGCGAGCACGCCGCACAGGTAGATGGCCATATGGGCGGGCGTCCAGAAAGTGTCGCGGCCGATGCTGCGGTGCCAGGAGACGTCCCAGTGCGCGCCGATGGTGACAGAAGTGACGGCGAGGGCGGCGGTCCATAGATACCAGGGGATGGTGATGGGGCGCGTGGTGGCGAGGGGCGCGTGTGTGGTGGCTGCGGCGGCCATGGGGAACCTCCGTTTTGACAGGGTACAGGAGCGGGGTACAGGGGGCAGGGCTGCTGGGTTCGTGCTTAGTCCTCTTCGCCGAGGAGATTGCTCACGCGCACGATGGTGTCGATTTGTTGCTGGGTGAGTCGCGACAGGAAATTGCGGCGAACCGATTCGGCGTGGACAGGGCGCGCAGCATTCAGCTTCTCGCGACCGGCTTCGGTGAGCACGACGAGAATAGTGTTCGAGCCGACAGGACAACGCTCGATGAGGGACCGCTGGCTCATGCGCGTGAGCTGGTGAGAGAGGCGGCTTTTGTCCCAACCCATGACGCTGGCCAACGTCTGCTGGCGCATCTCCCCGTTGCCGACGGCGGCGAGACGAGACAGGACGCCAAAGTCAGGGCCTGAAAGGCCGGTTGCCTGGGCGATGTCGCGTCCGACGCGGCCCAGCACGTCTTCGCTCATAAGGCGGAAGGCATGCCAGACGCGGAGTTCCTGGGGGGACAAAAGCCTGGCGGACATGACTGAAGGCAGCATAGCAACCTTCGGTTGACATAACAACCGTTAACGGCTTAACGTGGTTGATATGACAACCACAGCTGCAGAGATCCGGCCCGTGGACGATTTGGTGATGACCATGGATGCCGAGGCGTTCGTTACGCAGCTGGAGACCTGTGTGTCTCTTTTCGATCTGAATCAGCTGCGAGAGCGCCTGGAGGTGCTGGACGCCCTCGAACTTCGATTTGGAGATCCGGAGACATTTGGGGAGAACCCGGATGCGCGAATTCATCGGCGGGCGGCGGCGATCCGGAGGCGGCTGGAAACGGTGAACGCAGGACTCTTCGAGTCGATCCGCTCGGAGATAAGGCACGGTGGTCACCCGGCATCCCTGCTGCGGTGGATGCGGGATTCACACGGCTGGGACAACGATGAGTTCCCGGCTCCCGGTCTCGGGTTCGACTTCCGGGATGAGCTCGTGAGCGGCATCCTCCAGCTTCGCGAGCCGTGCGAAGCGAATCTCGACCGTGTGCCGGAGAGGATGTTCTATCAGCCGACGCCGGTCCGCCATATTCTCCGTTTGATTCGTGCCAGTGGGCTCACTGCGGACGACGTGCTTGTCGATCTGGGATCGGGATTGGGGCATGTGTCGCTGCTGGCATCGATGCTGGCTGGAGTGCGAAGTCTCGGGATCGAAGTGGAGGCTGCCTATGTTGCGAGCGCGCGGGAATGCGCTGAGAGCCTGAACCGGGCCCGGGTCGAGTTCATTCACGAGGACGCGAGGGCAGCAGATCTGTCGAGCGGGAGCGTGTTTTATCTGTACTCGCCATTTACAGGTTCGATTCTGGCCGATGTGCTGGAAAGGCTGAGCGAGGAGAGTACGCGGCGACCCATCCGGATCTGCTCACTCGGACCCTGCACATGCGTTGTCGCAAAGGAGTCATGGGTCACGGCGAGGACGTGGCCCGATCCGCGGCAGGTTACGGTTTTCGAAAGCTCGCAGCTTTGCGTAATGCGGCGTGGGCCAGGAGGCGGGTGGAATCGAGGGTGGGGAGGGCGGAGTTGGTGTCGCTGATGATGAGCGGGATTTCGGTGCAGCCGAGGACGACGGCGTCGCAGCCTTCGGATTTGAGGCGAGAGATGACCTGCTGGTGATACTCGGTGGCGGCTGGTGTGCAGACGCCGCGGACCAGCTCGTCATAGATGAAGCGGTTGATGGTGGCGCACTCGTCGGCGTTTGGACGGAGAGATTCGAGGCCGCGGGGCGCGAGGCGGTCGGGGTAGAGGCCGCTCTGCATGGTGTAACGAGTGCCGAGGATGCCGATGCGGTGGAAGCCGCGGCGGAGGGCCTC
>PMAM01000160.1 GCA_003152595.1 Acidobacterium sp. | reverse complement strand
GGGTGAACCTGGCCGTCCAGCAGCGGATTTTTTGGAGTTTGCGGGATTGGAGTTTCCGGGTGGGAGTTTAAACCGGTTGCGGACCGTGCTCCGGGCAAAAACCGTCCCGCAGGGGCTGAAGCCGGATTCATCTTCCAGCGATTACGGCACGGCTGAACAGCTTGGGGAAGAAGGCGCCTTATGACAGAAAACCATCCCTCAGCGGCTGAAGCCGACTTGATTTTGGGCGATTACGGCACAGATGAAGCTGTGCCCCTTCAAAGCAACTTGTTTTTCCGCAAGCTGTGGAAGCCGTGCCCTTCAAGACGGGAGCTTCATCAGTGGCACCCAGGCTGCTGGCTTGCCTGGGCGTTTGTAACCCTCCGCTAACAATTGACGGGTGCGAATCGCCCGTGCCATTATCGAAGCTCGATAACAGGCTCGGCATGCTCAAGAGCGACGACCAGAAACTGCATCCCCACCCTGAGGCTCAGAAATGCCTGCGATGGTTCCGTAGGTTTTCGATACGTGCCACGTTGGTTTTGCTGGCCAGTGCAGCGCCTGTTGCTTTGGCGCAGGGGCCGCCGTATCAGACGGACGATCCGGTGCCGGTGGATTTGCATCACTACGAGTTCTATATCTTCGGGAACGCCGACGGCACGCCCGCCGAGTACGATTCAATCGGCCCCGCCTTCGAGTTCAACTGGGGCGCGATTCCGCGGGTGCAGATCCATGCGATTCTGCCGTGGGGCTCGATCAATCCGACGAACAATCCGGCCTATCTGCCGGGTGGGGTCGGACCCAGCGCGTTCGGGCTGACGGATATGGAGCTGGGAGCAAAGATTGCCTGGATCAAGGAGAGCAAGCACGTTCCGCAGATCGGCACGTTCACGATGTTCGAGATGCCGACGGGGAGCTATGACAAGGGACTGGGCGTGGGTCAGGTCTGGTACCGGCTTCCGGTGTGGCTGCAAAAGAACATCGGCCCGTGGCTGCTGGACGGTGGCGCGGGCGAAACGGTGGTTTCGCAGACCAGTTACCGCGACTTTCCCTACGGCGGATTCCTGCTGAAGTACACCTTCCCAGGTGATCGGGTGGAGTTCGGGGGCGAGGTTTTTGCCCACGGAGGAGAAGGCTTCGCCACGCCGCAGACGCAGGCTTCGACGATGGTGGACCTGGGCGGGTACTACCATTTCAAACACAATCCCAACGAGCAGTTTCTTTTTTGCTATGGGCACTCGGTCGCGGGGCAGACGGAGAACTACGCGTACGCGGGGATGTACTGGACGTGGGGCAAGGACGATAAGGCGGGCGCCGCGCCGGGATTCCTGCGGCAGGCATTGAGACCGCCAGGAGTGCCGTAGAAGCAGGGAAGCCGGGCCATCCACAAGGAGCAAACCTATGGAAATTACGGTACGCGGGCTGTGGACGATGATCCACGGGATGGGATTCGGAGCTTTGTACCTGATGGCCTGCTCCGGCGCGCTGGTTGAATTATGGCGGTGCTGCTGGCCGACAGGGCCGGGGACGGAAAGCCGCACGAACGATTCCTTCCTGCGTGTGTATCTGGTGGTGATGGCTGCGCTGGCATGGCTCGCGGTCCTGACGGGGACTTACGTTGTTTATCCCTGGTACCGCGTTGCGCCTCTGCCCGGTATCGCGGATCTGAGCGGCTTCCCGCAGCGGCTTCTTCTGTCGAGTCCGTCGACGGCCGGATGGCATTCGATTGGGATGGAGTGGAAAGAGCACGTGGCCTGGCTGGTTCCTATCTCGATCACCATGGCGGCGTCGGTCTTTCTGCGGTACGGCAGGAGCCTCGGGACACACGCCACATTGCGCAACGCTGTAATCGGATTCGTGGCGGTTTCGTTTTTCGCGGCGGGGGTGGCAGATTTCTTTGGCGCGATGCTCAACAAGAATGCGCCGGTGCGCGGCGGACGGACGATCCACGTCATGCAGGGGAGGCGTCAGTGAGTCTTCCGCAGGATTCTGTTCCGGACAAGTTGCCCAACGGGCCGGGAGCCGCGGCGATTTTGGCTGCAGGTATTGGCAGCTTCGCGCTGGGAATGCTCGCGGTGCTGGCCGATCACGTGGCGCGCTTCGGGAAAATGATGATCTTCTACCGGCCGACGGGCCCGCTTTCGGGCGTCACGACATGCGCGGTTCTGGTGTGGCTAGTGGTTTGGGCGGTTCTGGATCGAAGCTGGCGAGGGAGAACGGTTCGGGCGCGGCCACTGATCACGGCGGCGATGGTGCTTCTGCTTCTGGGCCTGCTTCTCACGTTTCCGCCGTTTGGCGATCTGTTCTGAGGCAAGACGACAGCCCGGAGATGGGGGTTGGGGCCAGAAATCCCTGGCGGGACGCTCCGGCGAGACCAGGTATGATTCCGCGATGACGAAGAAACGAGCCAGCAAAGCGCAAAGCCAGGAGCTATCCATCGGGCTGGTTCGTTTGCACGTTCTCCATCATGCGGCGGAGGAACCGATCTTTGGTTTGGGGATCATGCGCGAACTCGGGCGGCATGGATACCGCCTCGGTCCGGGAACGATGTATCCGCTGTTGCACAGTATGGAGCGTCGCGGATGGCTCAAGTCGCGGGACGAGCTGGTGGACGGCCATACGCGGAAGGTTTATGTTGCGACGCGCGCGGGTCGGAACCTGCTGGTGGAGGCTCGGAGGCAGGTGCGCGAGCTGTTTGAAGAGATGTGCGACGGGCAGTAAATTCTCTGGCGAAGCGCGAGGAATGAAAAGGACCCGCCGAAGCGGGTCTTTGGTTTTGAGGTGGGTCTGGACTACGGGACGTAGTAGCGGAAGGATGTCCAGAACATGTTGTCGATGCCCCTGGCGCCGCCGCCAGGATTGGTGGTGCCGCCCGCGCCGGACCAGATATCGCGCTCGAAGCGCGCGTACTGGAGGCCGAAGCGCATCCTGCCTTTGGGACCGTTGTAGAAGTTGTACCACTCGCCGGCGGTGACCTCCTGCACGTCCTTGTTCTGGTTGCCGCAGCTACCGGGCGCAGCGGGGTCAAATCCGGTTCCGTTGCCACCGTAGGTATTGTTCGTACCGCCGGGTGCAGGTTCGGTGTGGCAGCCGGTCATGGAGGTCAGGGGTGAACCATAGCCATGGGTGCCATTGTAGTCGCGGTAAACGTAGTCGCCACCGTAGTTGAAGTAGAGATTCAGCCGCGAGGTCGGATTCAACTCGATCGTGCTGAGGGCCGAGAAGGCCTTCAGCGGATCGATGAGGCCATTGGTCCGCAGAGTGATGTCGGCAATGGTGGATGAGCCGTAGCGTCCCATACCCTTACCGTAAAGGCCCTTCAGGCCAACGACGAACTTTTTGGTGCCGAGAGGAACGCGGAAACCGCCACCGACGCCAGCGCCAGGAGCCAGATCGTTAAAGGCGCCGCTGGTGTTGCCCGTGCAGGTGGTCACACTGACGCCGGAACCGGCAGCCGGAGTGCCGCTGCCGTTGACGGTTTGGCTGGTGCAGGTTTCATTAGGATAGATTCGATCGCGGAAGTTGCGCTCGATGCCGAAGACTTCCCAGTGGCCCCAGCCCGGCTCGAAGACCAGCTTGCCGATGAAGTCGGGGCTGTAGTTGAAGGAGTAGTTTGCGGTCGCGTTGTAGAGGCCGCCACCGGTGCCAGCGGAGCCGATGATCACGTTGAGGGGCAGACCACCGCCTGCTGGATTCAGCGTTTCAGCGTTCTCAGCGGAAGCGCCCAGCCAGAACTTGTTGGCAAAGTTTTTGGAGACCCGGAAGCCGTACTGGCGGGTCCACACGAAGCCGGTGGTGTACTGAGAATCGATGGTGGAGGGTAGAACCTCAGTGCCGCGGGTCTCGCCCTGGGTGGTCTCTGTTGCCAGCGACCAGCCCTGGCCACCGGAGACGTCCCAGCCGTTGCTGAACAGCGCATCGGTCCACAACTGGCGCTGGCGCAGGACGTAGCTGTTGGACTGGTTGCTGTTGGAGCTGATGCCAGCACCCAGCCAGTCCATTTCGTAGTAGCCGCTGAGGGTCGCGTTGGCGAGCTTGCCGGTTGCCTTCAAAGCCAGACGGGACTGACGGCCGGTGCCGAAGAATTCGCTGAGCTGCGCGTTGTCAGAGTTCTGCAGGGGAACACTGGTAAACGGCGTATTGATGTCGCTGCCGGTCGCCCCCTGGCGCCACACCGTTTCGGCCGCGATGAAGCTGCCCGCAGGCGAGAGGGTGATGCCCTTGTAATGGATCGCTTCCGGGCTCTCGATGGCCTTCTTCACGGCGGTCTGCTCGGTTTGAATGGTGCTGGCGAGAGAGACGTTGTTGGCTTTCAGATCGCTGACGGAGTTCTGCAGGCTGGAGACGGAGTCCGAGGTGGCGGAGAGCGTCTGTTGCTGTTGCTGGGCTGCCTGCTGCGCAGCCTGCGCGGCGGCCTGGGCCTGTTGCGCGGCCTGCTGGGCGGACTGAAGCTGCGCGTCGCGGTCGGAGAGTTGCTGTTTGAGGTTATCGATCTGGCCGTGATCGGCCTGCTCCTGCTGGCGCAGCTCTTCAATCTGCTGCTGCACCGTCGGTCCTTTCGGCACAGGTTTTCTGTGAACCCTTTTCGGCGTGCTGGGGGAGCTGGCCGTGGTCTGCGCGAAACCGGGGGCAAGGGCCGCGGTGAGCGCGAGGGTGGCAAGCACCTTCAATGTCTTTGTCATTCAGCCTCTCAGAAGTTGGAAGTGCGTGAAAGATGAAGCCGTTGGGGGAAATGCCTGGGCTCCGGGACAACCGCGACGCTCAGCGATCTGCGAATCTGCGCCCAGCGACAACCTGCCCGTAGTGACCCACTCGGCATGGTCGCAGGCGATTGTGAATGGGCGGAGAATATGCGGTAAATGTTCGGGGAAAACGCCTGACCGCAGTGCAGGCAAATTAGTGAAGGGTCAATAGCTTACGAGAAGAGCGTTCAGGGGCAGAGGCCGGCGCAGTGAAACACGATGACATCGCGGAGACGGGATGAGACGGGGGGCGAGGCGCTGTTTTTTTATTGCTGTGGGGGATGTTTTCCTGCTGCGACCAGATTCGCGAGCACGCGAAAGGCTCCGGGGACGGCCTCGGGGAGCTGGCGGTAGATCGCGTACGCCACATAAATATAGGTGCCCTTGCCGTAGTGCGCTTCGAGCAGGCCGCCCTTTTGGGGGTCCTGGCCGGGATCGTGGACTTCGGTCAGGGGTGTGTATTCCGCGGACCAGGAGCCGAGGAAGGAGTGGCCGCGCTCTTCGACCCAGCCGTCGAAGTCGGCCGAAGTGATGTGGTTGGGCCAGGTGAAGACGCCGGCATTGGGATCGAGGAGCGTGACTGGGGCGTGCTCGTCGACGACCTTTTCGGGATTGCGCCCCAGGGTGAGCGTGTACGGGGCCGGGAACTGAACGCTCTGATACTGGACGACGAGATTGCCGCCGTTGCGGACGTAGTCGAAGAGTCGCTGGGTTGCGGCGGGCAGGTCAGGGCGTGAGGAGTAAGCGCGGATGCCGATGAGGATCGTGTCGAAGGCGGAGAGATCGCCCTGAGCGAGTTCGGCGGGCGACAGCAGGTGAGGCTCGACACCGATTTCGCGGAGGGCATCGGGGACGTCGTCGCCGGTTCCCATGATGTAGCCGACCTTGAGGTTCGGCGGCAGCTTTACATCGACAGCGCGAAGGCGGTAGGTGGCGGGGCTGTAGAGATAATAAGGACGGAGCCCGGGATAGCCCGCGGTGGTGAATCCTTCGGTGAATTGGTTGTTGCCGCTCTGCGCGATGGCGTCGATTGGGTAGCTCTGGTCGCCGAGCGGGCTGGGGTGCAGAGTGAACTGCATGGGCTGGTCGCTGTCGGAGCCAAGGTGGAATTGCGCTTCCGGGGGGTCGGCAGTCCAGCCCGAGGGCAGCTTGAGGTGCAGGGTTCCGTCGGCGTCACTTTGCTGTTCGTTCCTGACGGTGACGGAGAAGGGAATGGTCGTGGTGCCGAGCGGTACTACGCCTGCCGAGGCGGCGAGATTCACCGAGATTTGCGGCACGACCGCGAGTGGCTGATAGACGCCGCCGATGCCATGCACGCGATGGACGGTTTCGACGACTTCGCCGATGCGGATGGGCACACCCATGTAGTGAAACTCGGCCCATCCGGCAAGCGGCCAGGGCGCGAAGGGCAGCGGGAGCCAGCGGGGATCGGTGACGTCGTAATACGGCTGCTCGGTGTTGGGTCTGGTCAGGTACGGGCGGGTGAGGGCGGCCTCGCGCGGCACATAAACGCGGAAGATGGCGTCGCCGGAGTTGCTGCTGGCGGTGTCGAGTCCGGGTGCGCCGATGCGGGTGATCTGCCACTTGCTGTTGTCGGGCTGGTCNNATGAATGCGCACGTCGATTTCGGAACCGGGGGTGACGGTTGTGGGCGTATCTTCCGGGCTCAGCGATGGGAACGGATTGGCGCTGGTCTCGGTGCGGGGCATCACGAGCGTGGTGACTTGAAGCCCGAGCGCCTGGGCGAGAGCGGTGTTGAACTGCGCGAGCTTGACGTTGAGCTCGTGGTCGATGTTCCCTTTGTCGTCGGCGGTTAGCCCGCTGTTATTGACCCAGTCGATGAGCTGCTGGGTGACTTTGTAACCGGCGGCGAGTTCCGGCGCGATCTTTTCCGGGTGCGCCGGCAGATCGTTGTCGAGGGCCGCGGCGACGTGGTGGTGAATGTCGTTCAGACCGGCGACGAGCGGCGCGGTATTTCCTGAGTGCGCGAGGGAGGCGATCCCGGCCAGGGAAGTGTCGATGCCGTCGAAGAAGGAATCTTCCTTGTCGGTCGTTTTCACGACGGAGCCGTAGCGGTGATAGTCGACGCTGAAGGGGCCGGAGAGGGGCGGAGTTCCGCCTCCGTTCTGGGATTTCTGTTGTCCCCAGCCTTCGCGGGCGATCTGCAGGTACGACTCGCCGAGGATCGGGTCCCATGTGCCCTCGGGGATGGAAAGCGTGGTGGTGGGGAAGCTTTCGCTCCACTGCTTCGTGACGTAGTCGTAGAAGCGAACCGGCGACCACTTATTCGTGGCGTAGTCGAAGATGCCGCGGTTGCTGGGCGGGAAGAAGGGGGCACGCGCGTAAACCTTGAGCGGGGACCAGGGGCGCAGGCCCGCGGCAATCTGATCGGGGCAAACGGCTGGATCGCCTGCGGCGCTGAAGGCTTCCTGATTGACCTCGCCGGAAACCTGATGCTGGCCATGACCGTCGGTGATGTTGCCGGTGAAGGTGGACGCCAGAACGAGCGGGTGATACATGCGCACGGCGCGGACGACGTCGCAGAGGACACGGTCGTGGCCCCACAGCTGGAGCGCTTCTTCTTTGGTCTTGGAGAAGCCGTAGTCGGCGACGGTGGCGAAGTATTGTTCCGTGCCCGAGTACTGATCGGCGAGCAGCAGCTCGTTGGTGCGGATGAGGCCGAGGGCATCGTAGCTCTCGCTGGACATGGCGTTCTGGCCGCCTTCGCCGCGGGTGAGGGTCATGATGGCGGTGCGGGCGCCCATGCCGCGCGATTCGAAGGCCATCATGCCGCCATCTTCGTCGTCGGGATGGGCCACGATGAACATGAGGCTCGCCCAGGTGTCGAGCTTGCGCAGGGTTTGCGCGAGGCCGGCGGCGCCGCGATCTGCAGCGAGGGTCTGCGCATCGGGCGAGGCCGCGATCTGCACGCGCCAGGGAACTTCCTGGGAGCCGGCGACGGTGAAAGCGCAGATAAGGGCGAGCGCGAGGGCGCTGCGGACGGAGCGGAGAAGAGGTGGGGAGCTAAGGGGCATCGAATTGCCAGTGTAATCGTGATGCGATTTGATACAAAGGCAGAACATGACATCGGGTTCAGTTCGGCGGGGCCAACCGGGGCAGAATATTGTTACGCCAGCCGGAGACGCGTCGCATCCTGAACCCAGCGCGCCAACCCCGGGGACCCCGCATCTGGAGCGGCGCATCGGGCTGGCCAATGCGGTCACGCTGAACATGATGTACATGATCGGCGTGGGACCGTTCATCACGCTGCCGCTGATCGTGGCGGCGATGGGCGGGTCGCAGGCGCTGCTGGGCTGGCTGCTGGGCGCGGCGATCGCCGTTTGCGACGGCCTGGTGTGGGCGGAGCTGGGCGCGGCGATGCCGGAAGCCGGCGGGTCATATACCTTCCTGCGCGAGATCTATGGGCGCGAGGGCGCGGGCCGGTTTGTGTCGTTTCTCTACATTTTCCAACTGGGTTTCAGCGCGCCGTTGTCGATCGCCTCAGGCTGCATCGGCTTCGCGGAGTTCGCGTCGTTCATGCTGCCGAGGTTGCAGGATCCGATCTTCAGCGCCTGGCCAGGCGGTCCACACTGGACCAATGTGGTGGCGGCTGGTGCGTGCGCGGCGATCGTGGGTATGCTCTACCGCGACATTCGGGCGATCCTGCGCACGGCCTGGGTGTTGTGGGCCGGCGTGATGGCGGCGATGAGCGTTGTGCTGATTGCAGGGTTCACGCATTTTCATCCGGCACTGTTACGCATGACGCCCCATGCGCTGAGCTTTTCGCCGGCGTTCTTCGCGGGCCTGGGGTCGGCGACGCTGATCGCGACGTATGACTACTGGGGCTACTACAACGTGTGCTTTCTGGGCGGGGAGATCCGCGATCCGGGCCGAACGATTCCGCGCGCGGTGCTGTTCTCGATTCTTGTTGTTGCTGTGCTGTACATTGCGATGAACATCAGCGTGCTGGGCGTGATTCCGGCGCAGAGCATGCAGCAGGTAGCGCGCACCGTGGTGGCGGAGATGGTGGCGCGCACGCTGGGCCCGGCATGGGCGGTGGCCATCGCGTGCCTGATCATGTGGACGGCGTTCTCGTCGGTGTTTGCTTTGCTGATGGGATACTCCAGAGTGCCGTATGCGGCGGCGCTCGATGGGAACTACTTCCGCATTTTTGCGCATCTGCACCCGAAGCGGAATTTTCCGGACTTTTCGCTGATTGCGCTGGGGGCGGTTGCGTCGGTGTTTTGCTTCTTCCGGCTGGCGCAGGTGATTGCGGCGCTGGTGGTGATCCGCATCGTGCTGCAGTATCTGCTGCAGCAGGTTGGGGTGATGGTGCTGCGGGTGAAGAGGCCGGATATGCCGCGGCCGTTCCGCATCTGGCTTTATCCGCTGCCGCCGCTTTTGGCGTTGGCGGGGTTCCTGTTTATTTTATTTTCGCGTCCGCAGGCACTGCGCTATCTGGTCTGGGCACTGGCGATTGCGGTGCTGGGGAGCATCCTCTATTTGCTGCGGGCACGAAGCCGTAACGAGTGGCCGTTTAGAATGGGCGCGCCGGAACCGAGGTGACGCGTGGTCGATCTGGAAGTGAAGGAAGGGAACCTGGTGATTCATGTCCGCGGGGCGGACAAGTTCTGGGCGCTGAAGAGCACTCTGGAAATTCCGCTGCAACACATTGCCGGGGTGCGCGCCGATCCGAAGATTGCGCGCGGCTGGTGGCATGGAATCAAGATGATTGGGACGGACATGCCCGGCGTGCTGCACGCGGGAACGTTCTACCAACACGGCCACCGCATCTTCTGGGATGTCCACGATCCTGAGAAGACAATCGTGATCGAGTTACGGCACGAACGCTACGGCGAACTGATCGTCGAGGTGGCGGACGTGGGGGCGGCGGTGCAACTGATTCAGCCCTACATGCAAGCAACGACGGGGCAGGGAACGACGGGGTGAACGCGTTTGTTCTGGCGGGCGGGCAGAGCAGGCGGATGGGGCGCGACAAGGCTCTGCTGGTGGTGGACGGGTATGCGCTGATCGAGTTCATGCTGGACAAGCTGCGGCGCCTGGGGCTGGACCCGCGGATATGCGGGGTGCGTTCGGACCTGGCGCGGTTCGCTGACGTGGTGCCGGATAATTTTTCTCAGTCGGGGCCGCTGGCGGGGATCGAAGGTGCGCTCGCGGTTTCTGACTCTGAGCTGAATCTTTTTGTTCCTGTCGATCTGCCGGGTCTTCCGGCGGAGTTTTTGCGTTGGCTCATGGTGCGGGCGGAGACGAGTCGTTCGGTGGCGACGATTCCTCGGTACGGGGACCGGCTGCAGCCGCTGTGCGCGGTCTACAGCCGGCGGTTGCTGGAGGGATTGCGGGAGTCGCTGGTGGCTGGCCGTCGCAAGGTGATGGATGGGATTCGGGCGTCGGCGTTGGATCTGGGGGAGTCGATCGACGCATTCGACGCGGAGTGCATTGCTGCCACGGCTCCCGCAGCGTGGCCGCTGCAGCCGCCGCTGGCCGCGTGGTTCCGGAACGTGAACACTCCGGCAGAGTACGACGCTTTGAATACCATCGCTGGAGCAAAAAGCCGTCATCCAATAAGCTGAGTGCAGGCGTGCGAAAGGGCTTCGAACGAAGGTGAGCTTTCCCCCGGACGTTCCGATTGAGGTCAAAGCCGAGTCGAACGGTCATGGGGACCGGCAGCCCTACATTGCCTTCGAGAACGTATCGAAGTCGTTCGGCAGCCTGGACGTGCTGAAGGACATCAGCTTCTACGTACTGCCGGGCGAGACGCTCTGTATTTTGGGCCGCTCCGGGGTGGGTAAGTCGGTTTCCTTGCAGACCATCATGGGGTTCCTCAAACCGGACACGGGACGGATCCTGATTGCAGGCGAAAACATCACCGAGTACAGCGAAGAACAAATGCAGGCGGTGCGGCGGAAGGTGACGATGGTCTTCCAGAACGGCGCGCTGTTCGATTCACTGACCGTCGGCGAGAACGTGGCGTTCCCGCTGCGCGAGGGACGGGGTCTTTCGGAAGATCAGATTCAGCAGATTGTGCGCGGGCTGCTGGAGATGGTGGGCGTGGCGGAGATGATCGATCTGCTGCCCTCGGATTTGTCGACGGGGATGAAGCGGTCGGTGGCGATTGCGCGTGCTCTGGCGGCAGAACCGGAAGCGATTCTCTACGACGAGCCGACGACGATGGTCGATCCCCTGATTGCGCGGCTGCTCGGAGACCTGATCCAGAAGCTGAAAAAGCAGCTGCACCTGACCAGCATTGTCGTGACGCACGATATGCGATTTGCGGAGCGCCTCGCGGATCGCGTTCTCTTTCTGCATCAGGGCAGGGCGGAGTTTTTCGGCACGCTGGATGAGATGAAGAGCACCAAAGATGAGGTGCTGCAGCAGTTCCTAGAACTGGATGCGCTGGTGCTGCCGGACGTGTAGGAGTGGGGTCGTCCGGAGAGTGCGTTGGCTCAGGTTCCGGGCGAAACCGAGCCATTGCTAAACTAAAGCTGTGAAGATTGCGCTGGCGCAGATTAACCCCACGGTTGGGGATTTCAGCGGCAATACCGCCAAAATCATCGACTTCACGCGGCGGGCGCAGCAGGGCGGCGCCGATCTGGTGGTGTTTCCGGAACTGGCGATTTGTGGTTATCCTCCTGCCGATTTGCTGGAAAAGCCGGCTTTTGTTGCGCGTTGCGGTGAGGCGATCTGCGAGGTGGCGCGAGCTACGGCGAAAGATCCAATCGGAGTGATCGCCGGATACGTGACCGCGGCCGAGCATGGGGCAGGGAAGCACGTGATGAATTCCGCGGCGNNCGCGGGCATGTGGAGTTTGTGCAGTCGAAGATGCTGCTGCCGTATTACGACGTCTTCGACGAGCAGCGGTACTTTGCGCCGGCGGCACGGCAGCGGGTTTGCCATTTCGAGGGCCATCCTCTGGCGTTGACGATCTGTGAAGATGCCTGGAACGACAAGAGCTTCTGGGAGAATCGGCTATATACCGTCGATCCGGTGGAAGAGCTGATGAAGCAGGGGGCGTCGCTGATTTTGAACATCTCAGCGTCGCCGTGGTGGCACGAGAAGCGCGCGTTTCGGCAGGAGATGCTGGCGGCGATTGCGAAGCGGCATCATGTGCCGGTGGTGATGGTGAATCAGGTGGGCGGGAACGACAGCCTGGTGTTCGACGGATCGAGCCTGGTTATTGATCCCGACGGAAAAGTGATTGCGCAGGCGAAGAGTTTTGAGGAGGACCTGATCTTCGCCGATCTCGACGCGCTGACCGGCGATGTGCGCGAGCAAATCGGCAGCGAAGAAGAAGCGATGCTGGAGGCTCTGACGCTGGGGACGAGGGATTACGTGCGCAAGTGCGGGTTCTCGAAGGTGGTGATCGCACTGAGCGGCGGCATCGACTCCGCGCTGGTGGCGGCGATTGCAGTGAGGGCGCTGGGAGCGGAAAACGTAACGACGCTGGGCATGCCGAGCCCGTATTCGTCGCAGGGGTCGATCGACGACAGCCGGCAGTTGGCGAAGAGCCTCGGGATCCGCTACGAAACGATTCCCATCGACGAGATTTTCTCGGGGTTCAACCATGCGCTGGAGCCTGTTTTTGCGCGACGCAAACCGGACATCACGGAGGAAAACCTGCAGTCGCGCATTCGCGGCACGCTGCTGATGGCGTTCTCCAACAAGTTCAATGCGTTGGTGCTGACCACAGGGAACAAGAGCGAGATGTCGACCGGCTACTGCACGCTGTACGGCGACATGGTGGGGGCGCTGGCGGTGATTGGCGACGTTCTGAAGACTCGCGTGTACGAACTGTGCCGCTGGATCAATCGCGAGAGGGAAGTGATCCCGCGGGCGATTCTCGAAAAGCCGCCTTCGGCTGAGCTGCGGCCGGGGCAGAAGGATACGGATTCGCTGCCGCCCTACGAAGTGCTGGACCCGATTCTCGAAGCGTATGTGGAGCACTACGAGACGCCGGAGAACATTGCGGCGCAGGTCGGCGCCGATGTCGAAACGGTGCGGGCGGTCGTCAAAATGGTGGAGCGCAGCGAATACAAACGGCAGCAGGCGGCACTGGTACTGAAGGTGACGCCGAAGGCGTTTGGAATGGGGCGGCGGTTCCCGATCGCGGCTAAAGTACAAGTTTAGATTGTTTCCTGAAAGGATTCGAATGCAACGTGTTATCTATGCGCTGCTGGCGCTCGTCGTGAGTCCAGTTCTCTGCCTCGCGCAGGCCGAACCTCCTTCTGCGCCGACGCCCCAGCAGGCGCCGTCCGCTCCAGCCCCCGCAACGGCCGGAGAGCCCCAGTTTCCGCCCGTGAATGAAGCGAATTTCGACGCAGCTTCTCCGACCCGGGCCGATGTCGAGGGCTTCCTGAAAGCGTCGTGGGGCTATGATGAGAATCGCGTTTGGGAGGTGTACAGCATCGAGAAGACCACCGCACCGGGCGTGAGCAAGGTGACGGTTCTGGTTGCCGAGAAGCAGACACCACAGCAAATCGCGAACCTGACGTTCTTCGTCACTCCGGACGGCAAGCACCTGATCGCGCAGGATGCGGTTCTGGACTTTGGAGCGAAGCCTTACGAGAACAACTATCGGCTGCTGCAGGAGCGGGCCGATGGTCCGTCGCGGGGCGCGGCGGGAAAGCAGTTTGAACTGGTGGAGTTTGGCGATTTCCAGTGCCCACACTGCAAGGACGCGCAGTCGATTGGGGAGAAGCTGACGCAGGATTTCCCCCAGGCCCACTTCGTCTTCGAGAATTTTCCACTGGTGAATATCCATCCGGAAGCATATAAAGCGGCGGTCTGGGGCGCGTGCGTGGCGCAGCAGGGAGGCAGCGCGGCATTCTTCAAATACGCCGACTCGGTTTTCGACGCGCAGAACGCTTTGGCCGGTCAGGGGGCGGACCAGGCACTGCGCAATGCCGCGAATGCCGCCGGCGCCGATCCGGACAAGATTGCGGCATGCGCCGACTCTGCGGCGGGGAAGAATGCCGTCGATGCGTCGCTGCGTCTGGGTCACGATCTGAACATCAACGAGACGCCGATGTTGTT
>PMAM01000315.1:4156-4345 GCA_003152595.1 Acidobacterium sp. | reverse complement strand
TTGCGGGGCCGAACTCGCGCGGCGAGTACCCACGCACCGTCCGGCGGGTCATCGTTCTCCTTTCGGCAGGAGGCCTGACCCGCCGCGACGCAACCCCCGGACTGTCGATCCGAACTGTTGATCTGTGAGCGATTCCCCAATCTGCTCCGCGATTCCTGAAGACCATCACCCGCCCATCTTCAGCGAGGG
>PMAM01000315.1:0-4136 GCA_003152595.1 Acidobacterium sp. | reverse complement strand
ATGCCGGGAGCGCGTGCCATCGGGCCGACTTCTCCGCATCAGTTGATTGAAATCTCCGTCGTCCTGAAAAACCGCCAGCCTCTGAATCTCAGCCAGCATCGCGGCCAGACTCTCAGTTACAGCGACTTCGCCAGAACCTATGGCGCCGAGCCCAACGATATCGAGCTCATCCGGCACTTTGCCCGTGAAAACAACCTCGAAGTCCTTACGCGCGGCGATGAAATTCACCGCCNNCGCCTCTGTCATCCAGGGCATTTTCGGCCTGGACAATCGCCCCGTCGCCCATCCGCACTTCCGTACGCGCAGCACCAACCGCGCCTTTGGCTCGCGCGCCTCAACCACCACCTACACTCCGCTCCAGGTCGCCTCGTTGTATGACTCTCCCCCCAATGCCGACGGTGACGGCCAGACCATCGGGATCATCGAACTGGGCGGTGGCTACCGGCCGGCCGACCTCCAGCAGTACTTCCNNCCATGGCCTCAACCTCCGCATTCCGCCGGTCCGCGCCGTCCTCGTCGATCACGCCAACAATCGTCCCTCCACCCCCAACAGCGCCGATGCTGAAGTGATGCTCGACATCGAGATTGCCGGGGCCGTCGCAAACGGCGCATCGCTGGCCGTTTACTTCACCTCCAACACCGCGCGCGGTTTTCAGGATGCTCTCAGCACCGCCGTCCACGATCAGTTGCACACACCTTCCGTCCTCTCCATCAGCTGGGGCAATGCCGAAGAAACGTGGTCGGATCAATCGATGGAATGCTTCGATCAGGTCGCGCAGGAGGCGGCCCTGCTGGGCATCACCATCATCGTCGCCTCCGGCGACAACGGCTCCAGCGAGGGCATGGCCAACAACCAGAACCACGTCGATTTCCCGGCGTCGTGCCNNAACAATACCATCCACTCCGAAACTGTCTGGAACGACGGCCCTGCCGGCGGCGCCAGCGGCGGCGGCTATAGCAATGTCTTTGAGAGACCGGAATGGCAGGCGTCCGTCGTCACCATGCCCACTCGCGGCGTTCCCGACACTTCGGGCGACGCGGATCTGGACACTGGCTACAACATTCTCGTCGATGGTGAACTCGCAATCATCGGCGGCACCAGTGCGGTCGCGCCCCTCTGGGCTGGCCTCATTGCGCGCTGCAACCAGCTGCTGGGGACCCGGCTGGGATTCCTCAATCCCACGCTCTACGCGATCAACCAGAACAACGGGTTCCGCGATATCACCCAAGGGAACAACGGCGCTTTCCCCGCTACACCCGGCTGGGATCCCTGTACCGGTCTGGGCACACCCATCGGCAATCGGCTCGTGCAGGCCCTTGCGGCGGCCACCGGAAGGAGCGTCTCCACGACTGTGGCCAAACTAGCCGCCTCGGCCGAGACTGTTTCAACCCGTAGCCGCCCGCATTCCGCCGCCTGACGGCCTCATCGTCGGGCATCACCTTCACCCGCATGGCGCGACTCTCCTGCCCCTCCCCGGGGGAGTCGTGCACTTCGGAGGAGCTGGATCTTCGGCCCAGCTCCTCCGATTTTGCGCTTCTCTCTACGCCGCCTTCTGCGCGTACGGATTCACCCGATCTGCGATCTCCGTCAGCAGATGGTCGGCGTGTCCTTCTTCCTTGATCGTCTTGTCGAGCAGTTCCACATGCGACGTCTCGCCCAGCAGTTGCGCCCAGCGGCGAACCGCGCCATAAACGGCGATCTCGTAGTGCTCCACGCGCTGGCCAGCGGAAATCAGCGCCGCATCGCGCACTGCGTCGTCCGCCGCGTCTTTCACTGCGTCTTCGCCTTCGATCGCCAGCGCCGCCATCACCTTGCACTTCACCGGTTTGGCGTCACCGGCTGCCTGATTGAGAATCTGTTCCAGTCTTTGCACGTGCATCTCGGTTTCCTGCAGATGCGATTGGAAGGCCTGCTTCAGCTGCGTGTCGCTCGACTTCTCGATCATCTTTGGCAGCGCTTCGGTAATCTGCTGCTCGGTCGACAACAGCATCTGCAGCTGGTTGATGTAGAGCTTGCGCAAATTGTCGAGATTCGCGGAAAAAACCTTCATAGCTCTCGCTCCTGTGTGGGGGATTGAAACGGGTGTCTCTTTTTAGTGGGATGCGCGGAGCTGTGTGGGCGAAGCTTCTCCGAACCCAAACCTACCCGACCTCTTTTTGCGAGCTTCACCCCTCCCGCTCTTCCGCATCCGACTCTCTATGAAGAACGCAGGCCCGGCAACAACACGTTCCGCCGCGGATTTCCTGCCGCGCAGCCCCGCTGCGCGCCACAATCTCGACTCTCTCCGCAAAGCTGCGGACGGCTGCAAAGGTTGCCCGCTCTACCAGCGCGCCACCCAAACCGTCTTCGGTAAAGGAAAGCCGCATGCAAAGATGATTCTCTTCGGCGAACAACCCGGCGACCGCGAAGACATCGAAGGCAAGCCCTTCGTCGGTCCAGCCGGACTACTCCTCGACCGCTGCCTCGAAGAAGCCGGTATCGACCGCGACGAGATTTACGTCACCAACGCCGTTAAACACTTCAAGTGGGAGCCACGCGGCAAGCGCCGCATCCACAAAACCCCCGGTCTCCGCGAGATCGCCGCCTGTCGTCCCTGGTTCGACGCAGAAGTCGACGCAGTCCAACCTCAACTGATCGTCTGTCTCGGCGCAACCGCCGCGCAGGCCCTCCTCGGGAGCGCGTTTCGCGTCACGCAGAATCGCGGCAAAGTTCTCACCGTGCCGACCCTGACGCCCGTGCTCGCAACCGTGCATCCGTCGTCGATCCTGCGCGCCCCTGACGATGAAAGCCGCCACGAAGCCCGCGCCCTCTTCGTTGCCGACCTGCGCGAAGCAGCCGCCTTCCTGCGCCGTCACCGTCGCGCCGCCTAAAAGCAAAGGGCAGGGACTGAACCCTGCCCTACCGATCTTCGACCATCTGGGCCCGGAGACGTCAGATCATGCGCGCGAACTTCTCCCGCCGCTTCTCCCACTCCTCGGTCGAGAATAGCCGCGGCCCCACATCAATCAGCCGTGGAATCATATTGAAGATGGCAACCGGACTCCACCGCCTGCCGTCGCGCGTGCGGAAGCCCATCTCGTTCAGATGGCTCGCAATGTTGGAGAAGGGAAAGTCCTGCACCAGCATCTCCATCATCTGCAGCAGCGCCTGCTGCTCGTTTGGATCGAGCTCCAGCCCCTTGCAGTCTTCTGAAATCCGCAGCCCGTAAGGAATGTCCTCCGGAAACGCGCCGTCGGTGGGCATTTCCGAATCGGGCAGCTCGCGCCGCCACTCAACCGACACCAGATGCCAACCCGCCCCCACCCGCTGCCGCACAATCTCTTCCAAAAGCGGCTGGCCAATCATGTCCCGGATGCGCTCTACGTAAGCCATACGATGCCTCCCTCGTCCTGTCCGTGCTGTCCCGTCCTGTCCTGTCCGTGGCGCCTATTAGAATGCACGCCGCGGACCATCGCAAGCCACGAGTGACGAATGGGCTAAGGAATCCCTGATGAAGCTCCCACTTTGCACGGGCACGGCTTCACAGCTTGCGGAAAAACTCTGTGGTCCACAGCTCTTTATGTCCAGCCGGGGACTTACTTTACACATCGGACCGGGGAGATGGTTTACAGTTTGTTCCGGTTTTAGGGTTGTGCTGCCGATCCTCCCGGTAGCGGTAGCCGTCGAGCGTCGTCGGCGTAGTCCTCCGGGCGCAGTCTTTCCACGCGCATGGTTTGCTGGTCCAGCCTTGCGATCGGGCACCAGGCCAGATGGATGCGTTGATAGCGGTCGTCGATGGACAGCAGGCCGATGCGCTCCCCGGCCAGCACCTTGCTCAGGAAGACGTGGTGGTCCTCCCAGAAGAACTGCCCGTGGGAGAACACGCGGCGCACCTTCATGGCGGTGCCGTACTCCGGCTCCGGCAGGCGGCCTGGATAAGGGCGCGACGAGCCGCGATAGACCGAGCCCGGGGTGCGCATGCCCAGCCCCTGGTGCGGGCGTACCTCGTTGTACTCCTGGCTGAAGCGGTCGAAGGCGCGTTGCTGCGCGCGGCGGCTGGCTTCAGGCGGCGAGGCCGTGGCTTCCTTCAGGGTGCGGTGCATGCGCTCGTGGCGGCCGTTCTGTTCCCGTTGCCCGGCCTGGATACGCTGCGCGC
>PMAM01000363.1 GCA_003152595.1 Acidobacterium sp. | reverse complement strand
CCGATGCAGGCCGAGTACTTCGCGCTCGAGGGGCTGAGCGAGCTCATGCATACGCTGGGGCGGGTCCGGGAGGCGTTCAATCCGGGGCTGGAGATCGAGGGCGTGCTGCTCACGATGTACGACGACCGCACCAACCTGGCGCAGCAGGTCACCGAGAATCTGCGTAACTTCTTTAAGGACAAGCTGTTGAAGACGGTGATCCCCCGCAATGTCCGGCTGGCCGAGGCGCCGAGCTATGGCAAGCCGGTGCTGCTCTACGATCCGCGATCCCGGGGGTCGGAGAGCTACCGTGAGCTGGCCGATGAGATTCTGGCGCGGAATGGAATTGAGAGCCCGGCGGCGAAGCAGCGGAAGGCTGCGGCGGTTTACCAGGGGGAGACGAAGGTAAAGTTCTGGCCGTATGCGTAGGAGCAGTTGTGAGTTGTGAGTTGTGAGGTTGTGAAGTTGTGAGGTTGTGAAGTTGTGAGTTGTGAAGTTGTGAGTAAGGAGTTGGGAGTTGTGAGTTGGTAGTTTTGAGTTGTGAAGTTGTGAGTAAGGAGTTGGGAGTTGTGAGTTGGTAGTTTTGAGTTGGGTTTGGCCCTTTACGGGGCGTTGCAGGTCCTGGTTCTCGAAGAGGATGAGGTGAGGTATTGATGCAGACCATGACAGAAGCTCCCAAACGAAGGGCTCTGGGCAAGGGCCTTGAATCGCTGCTGCCTCGGGTTCAGGCAGCGGCCGAACCGGGCGCGCCGGAAGCGAACGAGGGCAAGCCGCGCGAGATTCCGGTGGGCGAGATCGACCGCAGTCCTTACCAGACGCGGTCGCGCTTCGATGAGGTGCAACTGGCGGAGCTGGCCGCGTCGATCACGGCGACGGGGGTGGTGCAGCCGATTATCGTCCGGCCGCTGCCGCATGGGCGCTTCCAGCTGATCGCCGGAGAGCGGCGGTGGCTGGCGTCACAGCGCGTCGGCAAGGAGACGATACCGGCGATCATCCGGCAGGTATCCGACGAGCAGGCGATGGAGATGACCCTCGTCGAGAACCTGCAGCGAAGCGACCTGAACCCGATGGAGCAGGCGCGCGCCTTCGAGCGGCTGGCGCGGGAGTTCCAACTGACCCAGGAACAGATGGCCAGGCGCACGGGCAAGGACCGTGCGTCGGTGGGGAATTTCCTGCGGCTGCTCAAGCTGCCGACCGAGGTGCAAGGGCAGGTGGAGGAAGGGGTTCTGACCTTTGGCCATGCCCGGGCGCTGCTGCCACTGGAGGATCCGCAGTCGATCCTCAAAGCGGCGCAGAAGGTCAAGGCCCTGTCGATGTCGGTTCGACAGACCGAAAGCTATGTCCAGAAGCTGCTTAGCCCGGCTCCTGCAACATCGAATGGCGAACAAAAGGAGAAACAAATTGATCCCAATGTGCGCGAGGTTCAGGAGTCGCTGCAACGAGCGCTCGGACTCAAGGTGCGGATCGAAGACAGGAAGGGGCGTGGGCGGGTGATCATCGAATACGGCCAACTCGAGGAGTTCGACCGGCTGCTGGAGCGACTGCGGAGGTAACGTTACTTCTCGATTTGCGGCGAATGTGGCCGCGGCGGTAACGTTATCTTCGTGTATCTGGCTCATTATGAACTAGATAGCTACGGTGTCGGCTTGTGATTCGGCCTCGCAAAGAGGTCCCGAATGACGATTGCCGTTTCCTTCATCGAATAGCGGGCGGTAAAACAGGGCCGTGCCCGGGCGGCCATGGCCTCCCGCTCGGCTGGTGGGAGTTGCAGCCAGCGCCGGAGAAGCCGTTCGGTGCCCTCGAGGGTGTCGTCCTCGATCAGGGCCGCTCCATCCTGCTGTATCTCTCTCCATATATTGACTTTGTTGGTGGTCAGGACGGGTCGTCCGGCGGCCAGCGATTCCACGACGGCGATGCCGAAGTTTTCCTGGTGCGACGGCAAAATGAAGGCGTCGGCGGCACGGAGCGCGCCCCACTTCAGGTCGCCGCGGATCATCCCCGGCCAGAAGACGCGGGCGGCAATCCCCTTCTCCGCGCAGATTCTCCGGAGGCTCGCCTGCGAACCGTCCCGATCCGGACCCGCCACGACGAGATCGAGGTCAGGATGCTCGGCCGCGACCCGGGCGAACGCTTCGATCAGCAGGTCGCACCCTTTCTTTGCGTGCAGGCGAGACATGAACAGGAGAAAGCGCCGACTGCGCAGCGAGGGGATTTGGCGGTAGAAGAGCTCGACTTGGGCGGCCGGATCTCCTTGCGGCTCGCCGATGCCGTAGGGGACGGGCAAGCTATTCCATTGATTTGGTTTAAAGCTGGTCACTGCGAGATCGCGCTCGACCGGAGTGGTGAACAGGACGGCTCGCGCGTCGCGCAGCACGCGATACTGCAGGGGCCAGTAGAGACGCTTCTTGAGGTGCTTGAGCGGATAGCGCGTGTTGAACCACGGGTCGAGCGCGCCATGCGCGAAAACGGCGTACGGGACGCCCGCACGGAGAGCTGCCGAGCGCACGGCGATGTCGGGGAAGACCCAGAGGCCGTGCATCACGATGCCATCGAAACGGGCGGCATTGCGGTGAAGCCATTGCCAGAGGCGGAGAGAAAGGCCAAAGCGGCCGAGCCAACGCTGGCCGAGAGCGTGAACGGGAACCGGAATTTCAGAGAGGAAAGAAGCGGCGGAAGGATCCTGCGAAAGAAGCTCAACTTCAACGCCTATCTGAAGATAGGCGCGTACGAGTTGACGCACAGCTTCTGGCGGGCCACCATCAGCGGGGGACAGGCTTCCGATGACATGGAGGATTTTCATTACGTCAGTAAAGGAACTGTGTCAGTCTATCTGAGAGGATTCGATCACAGCTCTGTCGATCTGCGGGAGTCTGTTCCGGCGCTTCTCTCTTTGCTCTGCCGGCGTTCGCATTGATTGTTTTCCATCTGCTCGCCCGTCCCGCACTCGCCCTCGGTGGAACACGGTCCCTGCTAACCTGTAGCGAAGCGCTGGTTGGTTCATGAAGGGACGCGCATCGCCTGGGTTTTTGCTTCAGTGAATCTCGACTTGCGAACCTCCCCCAAAAGGTTTGGTGTCCTGATGTGCGGCATCGCCGGGCTCTTGTTTTCGAAAAGTTCAGGGCAGATGGATGTCCCGCTCGTTCTGACGAGCATGTCGGGGACGATGAAGAGCCGTGGGCCGGATGCGTCCGGGCTGTGGATTGGGCGGGAGGGCGGGGTCGGATTTGCGCACCGCCGGTTGTCGATCATCGATCTGGATGTCCGTTCCGATCAGCCGCTGCACTCGGGGGATGGACGCTACACGATCGTTTTCAATGGCGAAATTTATAACTACCGGGAACTTCGCGAAGAACTGAAGGCAAGAGGGCGCCGGCTGCGGACGACGAGCGATACCGAAGTCCTTCTGGAAATGTATGCCGAATACGGCGCGGCGATGCTGAACCGCCTGCGCGGCATGTATGCGTTCGGCATCTGGGATCAACAGGCGGGCGAGTTGTTTCTGGCGCGCGATCCGTTCGGCATCAAGCCGCTGTATTACGCAGAGGGCAACGGCGCGTTCTATTTCGCTTCCCAGGTGAGAGCACTGATCGGCGCGCCGGGGGTGGATCTGCGGGAAGAGCCAGCCGGCCATGTGGGGTTCTTCGTGTGGGGCTCGGTTCCAGAGCCCTACACTTTGTACCGCGGCATTCATTGCCTGCCCGCAGGGAGCTGGATGCGCGTAAACGGCAAAGGTGGCTCCTCTCCGCAGCGGTTCGCGTCTCCCGCGGAGGCGGCGCTGCAGTTCGATGTAAACGCGATGCCGCGCACCCAGGAAGAAGCCGATGCCTGCCTGCACGATGCACTGCAGGAGAGTCTGCGCATGCACGAAATCGCGGACGTGCCGGTGGCGATTTTTCTTTCCGCGGGACTCGATTCGGGGATGATCGCGTCTCTGGCCGCGGAGGCGGGCAACGACGTGGAGACGCTGACGCTGGGGTTCGATCGGCTGCGAGACACGCCGGAGGATGAAACGAGGCAGGCGGAAAAGGTAGCCCGGCACTACGGCTTGCCCCACTACACACGGTTTGTCGATCAGCCCACGTTCATCGAACACCGGGATCGCCTGCTGGAGCAGATGGACCAGCCGACCGTCGATGGCGTGAACACGTACTTCATCAGCTGGCTGGCGCGTGAACGGGGATTTAAGGTGGCGTTGAGCGGGCTGGGCGGGGACGAGTTGTTTGGCGGCTATCCGAGCTTCCGTCAGATTCCCGGTGTGGTACACGCATTGAAGCCGGCCAGCTACGCGCCCTGGGCGGGACGCGGTCTGCGCATCGTGACCCGGGCGATGATCTCGCGTTTTACATCGCCGAAATACGCAAGCCTGTTTGAATATGGCGGAAGCTGGGGAGGCGCTTACCTGCTGCGCCGCGGATTGTTCATGCCGTGGGAACTTCCGGCACTTCTGGATCCGGACATGGTGCGAGAGGGGTGGCGGCAGCTGGCGACGATCGAGGAGATGAACGCGATGGTGCGGCCGTTTGGGAATCTCGCAAACGTCTCCAAAACGCAGGCCGATTTCCTGCGGGTTTCAGCGCTGGAAACGAGCTATTACATGCGCTCGCAACTGCTGCGGGACGCCGACTGGGCGGGCATGGCGCATTCGATCGAGATTCGAGTACCGCTGGTGGATATGGCCCTGTTGCGGCAGATCTCCGCGGTGCGCGCCAGCCGCTTCTCTCCGCGCAAACCGGGCATCGTACGCTGCCTGCGCCATCCGCTGCCCGATGAGATTCTGAACCGCCCGAAGAGCGGCTTTGCGGTACCGGTGCGGGAGTGGATGCAGGAAGCGGCGGCCGGAGAGACAGAAGCCGCAGTGGAAGACGGGACTTACGCGGATCGTGGTTTGCGCAACTGGGCGGCCTGCGTACACCGGGCGCTTACGCAGAGGGGCAGATCCGAGGTCGTGCCTCTGAAAAAGACGGCTCTTTCCGGGACTTCCGTGGCGGTGGGCAATTCCCGCGTTGTCTGATTCGAAATTCGACGCCAGCTATTTCTGTAACACTGTCTGTTACATTTAAAGGCGCGGCCGCACAAACGAGGGAGAGGAAAGCGGTCGCCGCATTCGAGCGAGTGGTAGTATCAGATGCCAACTGCAGGCCATCCCCTCTCCGGGCCTGCGGCAAGCTGTCCACTCATAGAGGAACGAACTGCTGTGGCCACGCCTGAGATTTCGCGGGGGCTAAGCCCGGAGGAAGTCATCGCCGAGCGCTATGTCGTGAAGCGGCGGCTGGGCGCAGGCGGGATGGGCGAGGCGTGGCTGGCGGAAGACCGGATCCTGCACCGCAGGCTGGTGCTGAAACAGCTGAAGGGGACGCAGGCTCGGGCGCAGTCCGATACGGCGCAGGCCGCACAAAACGGACATCTACTGAGCGAGGCCAAACGCGCCGCAGCAGTCGAGAGCCCGCACATCGCGCAGGTGTACGACGTGTGCAGCCATCGCGGGGAATGGCTGGTGGCGATGGAGTACGTCGCAGGGCAAAACCTGCGCGCCGTGCTGGCCACGCCGCTGACAACGGAGAGGTTCTTTTCCCTGGCACTGCAGATCGCCGAGGCGATCGAGGCCGCCCACGCCAGCGGCATCCTGCACTGCGANNGGGATTTGCCGGGACGCCGGGGTACATTGCGCCGGAGGTGTTGCGGGAGAACCAGCCGACGGAGCGGTCGGATATTTTCTCGATGGGCGTGGTGCTGTACGAGATGGCGGGCGGGAAGGCTCCGTTCAAAGGCAAGAGCCTGGCGGACAGCGTGCAGATGACGCTGAGCGGAGATCCGGCGACGCTCGATCTGAAGGCGCGCGGATTGCCGGCAGAATTGAATCGCGTGCTACAGAAGGCTCTGATGAAGGATCCGGAGCGCCGGTATGCGACGGTGCGGGATCTGCTGGTGGATCTGAAGGACTGCGCGTCCAGCGGGAGCGCTTCGCGGGGCCACTTCCGGGAGCTTGCGTCCGTCGGATCCGGTTCGCGCCGGCTCTTCAGGATTGGAACCGCGTTGGTGGTGATCGCTGCGGTGGCCGCGAGTTGGATTTTGTTGCGGCGGTATGAGCATCGAGAGCGCGCGGCAAAGGCAGTGACAGCCGCGGCGACGATGCGACTGCTGGCGGTGCTCCCCTTCCAGGTGATCCCGGAAGAAACGCAACTGAGCGCCTACAGCGAGGGGTTGCGCGACGCGATTACATCCACCCTGGCGCAGGTGGCGCCTTCGGCAAAGATCGAAGTTTTGGCGGCGAGCGAGGTGCGCGCCCACGCGCTGACGACGCCGGAGGAAGCGCACAAAGAGCTGGGGGCGGATCTGGTGATCGACGGCAGCTACGAACAACATGGGAATCAGGTGCGCATCCGCTACGAGCTGACCGACGCGTCGGCGAGGGTGACCGGGCAGCCCGGTGAAGTGCGCAGCACCTCGGACGATCCTTTCAAGCTGGAAGACGATGTAGTGGCGGGGGTGCTGGAGATGCTCCGCGTTTCGACGGCCGGCGCCGCGACGGTGACACAGAACTCGGGGGCACACTCGGGGACCCAGGTGCCCGCGGCGTATGAGGCGTATCTGCAGGGGGTGGGCTATCTGCGGGATTTCGACATCGCCGACAATCTGAAAAAGGCGGAAGAGAAGTTCAGCGAAGCGACCCGAGCCGATCCGGAATTTGCATCGGCTTATGCGGGACTGGGCGAGGCGCAATGGGCGCGGTATCGGGCCAGCTCCGATGCGGCGGAGGTGACGCGAGCCCGGGAAAGCTGCGGAAAGGCGATGACCCTGAACGCGCAGGTGGCGGAGGCGCAGATATGTCAGGGAACAATCGACGATGGGACTGGCAATGCGAAGCAGGCGCAGCAGGAATTCCAGGAAGCTCTGCGCCTGGATCCGCAGAGCGACACGGCGCTGAACGGGCTGGCGCGGACGTATGAAGAGATGGAGGAGCCCGATCAGGCGCAAAAGGTGTATCAGCAGGCGATCGAAGCGCGACCGTACTATTGGGCAAATTATTTTGCACTGGCGAACTTCCTGATGCGGCGCGCGCAATACGGGCAGGCGGCAACGGTGTTGCAGCAGGCGGTGGCGAAGTTCCCTGCGAACAGCTTTCTGATGCGGCGGTTGGGGGTGGCGGAATTCCTCGAGGGCAGATTCGACGAGGCGGCGGCCACTTTCCAGAGCGCGATTCAGGCCAGTCCGCACGCCGAGGCGTACATGGATCTCGGCCAGGTGTATTTGCACCAGAAGAAGTTTGGGCCGGCGGTCGCAGCGTTGGAATCGGCGGCGGGGTTGAAGGCGCATTCGTTTGCCATCGAAGCGGACCTGGCGGATGCGTATGCGTGGGACGGGCAGGCGAGCCGGGCGAAGGCGCGCTACCAGGACGCGCTTGAACTGAGCCGGGCGAGCCTCAGAGTGAATGCGCGGGATGTGGACGCCATGATGGTGGAGGCCTACTGCGCCGCGGCGCTGGGCGAGCGAGGCACGGCCCTGGATGGGCTGAACGCCGCGCTGCTGCATGCTCCCGAAGACGCCGAGGTGAATTACTACGCGGCGCGGGTGTACGCACGGCTTGGGGATAAGGGTGCGGCGCTGGACTGGGCGCAGAAAGCGATCGCCCACGGTTATTCGAAGGCCGATATCGCCAGCGCGCCCGATCTGGCGGGCATCGCGCCGGCCGGATGACCGGCAGACGAATCTACGGCGTAATCCCGAGGTGCGGGTCGCGGCACTCGAGGCGGCGATGCTGCGAGTCGTGCGTCGCAATCGGTGCGTTTGGATCCACGGTCAGGAACTGGACTTCCAGTTTGTAGCGACAGCCGATGGCTTCGTGTTTTGGCTCAGCGGTGTCGAAGTTCCCGGCGAAGTTGAAATCTTCTTCGTGAAATTCCCGGCTGAAGGGGTGCGCGGGACAGGCGCCACCTGCGGCGCTGGTTTTGTTGATGGGGACGAGACGCCGCACGCGGAATTGGCGCCCATTGCTGGACTGGAAGACGATGTGTTCCGCCTGGGCCGCCGAGATGCACATCGGCTTGTGATCGGTCATCTCTGCGGCAGTGGGTTTGTCATAGGCGCAGACGTCTTTGCGGCTCATGTGTTCCACGTCAATCACGCATTTGCGGCCGCGGGTTCCCGGAGGGGCGTCCCATTTACAAAGGTTTTCAGCGTCGGCGTCAGCGGCGCAGACCTGAACGCCGCTTAGTGGCGGGGGTGCGGAAGCGGGGCCCGAAGCGTGACTCGCAACGGCAGCGGCGAGCATGGGGACAAGAGCCAGAACGGTGATCTTCACGAGGGCCTCCTCGAAGGCGGTAGGGAACGGGCGGAAAGGTTCAGGGGGAAGGCAGCCAGCATAGCCCCAGGAAGCGGGGGGCGCAAGTGGCGCGGCTTAGCCCAGGTAGCGGACGTCCATGACGGTGCAGTCGTCGTCGGCGGCGAGCGACCCGGCAAAGAGCTCGACACTGGAGAAGATGTCGTCGAGGGTGAGGTTTTCGAATTCAGGGGCGGTGAGGCGCGGTTCTCCGTAGAAATCGCCGTTGGGAGCCGAGGCTTCTGTAACACCGTCGGTTACGATCAGCACGCGCGCGCCGGGCTGGAGCTGGACCGTGCCGGAAGAGAAGGACGCGCCTTCGATGAGGCCAACGGGCAGGTTGGATTCCGTGAGGCGCGAGCAGCCGCCGGAATAGAGGAACGGCGGAACGTGGCCGCAGTTGATGTACTCCAGATGGCCATTGGGCGAGATGCGCAGGACGGCCATGGTCGCGTACTTCTCGATGTTCTTGCTGCAGATATAGCGGTTGACGATTTCGGCGATGGTGTCCAGCGGCTGCCGCGCCACCAGCAGCGAGTACATAAGCCCCTGCAGCGTGGCGCCGAGGATGGCGGCGGAGATTCCCTTGCCGGAGATGTCGGTGACGACGACGGCGAGCGCTTCTCCGTCTTCGATGATGTCGAAGAAGTCGCCCCCACATTCGCGGCAGGGCACGGAACGAGCAGCTACTTTGGCCCAGGTGAGAGTGGGGGGGCGGACGGTCATGAGGCCGCGCTGAATTTCGGCGGCGATGTTCATTTCCTGGCGGTACACACGCTCGCGCTCTTCGGACACGGCCAGCTGAGCGTTGTCGATGAGGGCGGCGGCGTCGGTGGCGATGGTGCGCAGCAGATCGTTGTCGATCTGGGTGAGCGAGCCGGGGCGAAGGCGGCTGTCGAGGTAGAGGAGGCCGAGGAGTTCGGATTCCTTTGCGGCGCCGGGGCGGCGTTTGCGCAGAGGAATGCAGATGACGGAGCGGATGCTGTGCGCGACCATGCTGGCGGAGCGGGTCTCGGGGTCGGCGCTGAGGGTGTCGGTGACGATGAATTCGTTGGAGGTGTTCACGGCCTGGCGCATGGCTCCGTGCGAGAGGGTCGACTGATCGGTGAGGGCTTCGCCTTTGTCGTCGCGCCCGAGGGCCAGAGCCATTTCGCCCGCTTCGTTGCGCAGGAAGACGTAGCCGCGCTCCACCTGCGTGAGCTGGAGGGTCGTGTCGAGAAGAGCGGCGAGGATCTGGTCGACGGCGTCCGAGGTATTCAGCTTGCGTGCCGACTCGAAGAACCAGCGCAGCTTGTCGAGGGCGTTGCCGGAGGCGTTGACCTCGGGGATTTGCTCGATGATGTCGCGGAGGGTTGAGGTGTCGTGGGGGACATCCACGCCGCTGCTCTCCACGCTGATGCGGAGGCTGGGGCCGTCGAGGGCACCGAAGTGGATGACGTCGTTGCCGCCGATCGCCTGACGGCCGGGGGCGGGCTGGCCGTTGATGAAGGTGCCGTGACGGCTGGCCTGATCGGCAATGTAGCAGCGGTCGCCTTCGACGATGAGATCGGCGTGACGGCGTGAGACGAAGGGATGGGCGAGGACCAGGTCGTTCTCCGGCAGGCGGCCGATGGTGAACGGGGAGTGCTCAATGGTGATGGTGCGCCGGGTGGCGCCGTCGGTAAGGAGGAAGGAAACCGGGGCCGCGTTGGTGGTGGACATGGTGGCAGCGATTATAGACAAGCCGGTGGCCTGTAGCCGTTAGCGGAAGACCGGTCAGTGGTGAGGCGGTTAGCGAAAGGGCAGTCAGCGAAAAAAACCGGCTGCGTTTCCTATTCTGAACGCAAAGGCCGGGGGATTCTCCTTCCGCGGCCTGGCGGGTGCCGGATCGGGACTGGGTTGGCTGGCCTGCCACTCTGAGAGCCGCGCGCGGGCATCATTTTCGGACTCTTTCCGCCGATAAACCAGACATCCGGAGCAGCAGGGGTTGAGGGAGAGCCCTCGCCGCTGGGGAAGGAGTGTGTGCTGGGTGTACGCGACAAGGCACGACCGTCCGAGGGCTGCGGCATGAGTGGGGTCGCCGGGGAAGAAGCTCCGCACGCGGTTCTGAGCAGGGTTGCGGACGAGCTGCGCACGCTGCTGGCCGAGTCTGAGAGAGAGATGGAACGGCTGGGCCACGATTTTGAAGCCCTGGCCCGGGAAACGAACGCGATCCTTGAGACGGCAGGCGTGATCGTCAGCTGCGCCGAAAGCGAGCGCATGGCGTCGGTGCTGCCTGGGGTGCAGAAACTGGCATCCGCGGCGAAGGCCTTCATTCGCGGCCGGTTGCAGGCCACCGCCGGCGTGCTGGACACCGTCGTTGCCGAAGAGAAGCTGCTGGAACGGCTCACGCAGCTGACGCGCGGGCAGAAGGCGATCGTGCGCGAGACCGGGATGCTGCGGGTGCTGACCAACATCGAGGTAGCGCGGCTGGGAGAGGTGGGCGCAGGTTTTCAGTACCTGGCGCATGAGCTGGACGACTTCTCGCAGTCGGTGGCGCGCAACACCAGCGAGCTGATGGAGCAGACCGATGGGCGGAGAAAGGCGATCGGAGAGACGCGGCGGACGCTGGCGGAGGGGCTGCCCGGAATGCGGGAGGAGTTTGCGCGCATCGAGAAGAGGCTCGAGAAGGCGCTGGGAGAGATCGATGCGGCGCTGGGAGAGCTGCGCGGGACGCCGCAGCGTTTCCGGAGCGTTGTGGAAGAGGTCTCCACGCAGATCGCGGGGGTGGTCGCCGCGATTCAGGGGCACGACATCACGCGCCAGCAGATCGAGCATGTCGAAACCGCCCTGGCGACGATCGGCGATGCCCTCGAGCGGGGAGACGGCGGCGCGGAGGCCAGGATGGGGCTGGCGATCCAGAGCTATCAGCTGCGTAACGTGCGGCGGACGATCGATGGATGGACGGCGCAGATCCGCAGCTGTCTGGACGGGATCGGGCACATTGCGTCCTCGGAACTGATGGAACTCGGACCCGCGGTGATGCGACAGGAGAGCGCGCTTTCCGCGCAGCTGACGCATATCGACCGGCTGGAGGAGGAGTGCGAGGCGGGCGACGCGAAGGTGCAGGCGTCGTTTGCCGGCATCTCGGGACTGATGCAGCTGGTGACCGAGCATCTGGAGCGCTCCAAGACGGTGCGCGACCGGCTGCAGCTGCTCATGTTCAACTCCATCGTCGAGGCGAGCCACCTGGGCACGCAGGCGGACGGCATTCTGGAGATATCGACCAGCATCAAGCGCATCTCCGCAGCGTGGGGAGGGATCACGACGCAGTCCGAGGAGGCGACGGGAAAAATCCGGACGCTGGTCGAGGAGAGCCATGGGACGGTCGAGTCGTTTTCAGAGGCGAGCTACGCGGGCCTGCGCGAGGCGCGCGAGCAGACCCTGGAGGGGCTGGAGGTTCTGCGGGAGGCGGCCAGCTGTGCGGAGACCCACGGGCGCGAGGTGGAGAGGGCGGTCCAGGGCGTGCAGACGAGGATTGCCGAAATTGGCGCGACCGGCGAACGGCTGGACGCCGGCTTCCTGCGGCTGGAGAGGGCGCTGAAGGCGATGGAAACGCTGCGGCGGCAGCTCGACTACGAGGCCGCCGGCGGCGGGAGTTTCGATGCACAGGCCGTGGAGCAACGCTTCTCCGCGGACTACACGACGGAAATGGAGCGCGCCGTGCTGCGGGCCGCGCTCGCAGGAGGGCCGTTACCGCCGGTGGAGCAGACCTTTGCCGGAAACAGCGTGGAACTTTTCTGAGCGCCCGGGGACCGGGCGGAGGAGGGCCGGCGGGACCGTTTTGGGAAACAGGAATCCGTTTCGGGAAAGCGCGAAACGGAAGACTTTCGATTCTGGAGAAACCCCTGGTTTCTCCGATGAGGGGGATATAGGGTCGCAATGAAGCAGGTGCTGACAGTAGACGATTCGGCGAGCGTGCGGCAGATGGTCAGCTTCACGCTGCGCAATGCGGGCTATGGGGTCACGGAAGCCGCCGATGGGCGGCAGGGCCTCGAAAAAGCACGCCTGGAGAAGTTCGACCTGGTGATTACGGACCTGAACATGCCGCAGATGGACGGGATCGAGATGATCAAGGGCATGCGCAAGCTGCCTGCGTACGCCTTTGCGCCCATTCTGATGCTGACGACCGAGTCCCAGCCGGAAAAGAAGGACGAAGGCCGCAAAGCCGGAGCCACAGGCTGGATTGTGAAGCCGTTCCAGGCCGAGCAGCTGATCGCCGTCGTGCAGAAGCTGGTCCGTTAGCGGTGGGAGGAGAAGCAGTCCCGGTGACATTCGATCCAGGCGCGGAGCCGGGCCTGATCCGGCTCGCGGGAGAAATCGACATTTCTCAGGCCGACGAGCTGAAGCGGGTTCTGCTGGAAGCGCTCCAGGAAAAACGCGAACTCCGCATCTCGCTGCAGGCGGCAACCGGCATGGACATGACGGGGGTGCAGCTGCTGTGGGCGGCCGAGCGCGAGGCCCGGACAGCGGGCACGGCTCTGACATTGCAGGGAACGCTGCCGGAGGCGCTGCGGACAACGCTGCGCGAAGCCGGATTGGACTGCTTCCTGCTGGCCGGTCAGCCCGAGCTGTCCTCCGAGGTGCACTAGTGGCCGTTGAAAACCAGCTCGATCAGTTTCGCCACGGATTCCGTGAGGAGGCCAGGGAACTGCTGGTGGAACTGGAATCGGTGCTGCTGAAGCTGAATGAGGAACCGGGAGACGAAGGTCTGGTGGGACGGGTCTTTCGCGCGCTGCACACCATCAAGGGCTCCGGCGCGATGTTCGGCTTCGACGCGCTGGCGGCCTTCGCCCACAAGCTCGAGAACGCTTTCGACGAGGTCCGAAAGGGCCGTCTGGCGGTGACGCCGGAGCTGGTCGATCTTACGCTTTCGGCGCTCGATCAGATCCGCGCCATGGTCGAGGAGGGGNNGGCGCCTGCTCCGGAAATGAGGGTGCAGGCGAAGGATCCGGATGGACCTGTGTCTTCTCCGGACGCTGGCGCCGAGCACGTCTGGCGGATCCGGTTCGAGCCGGGGCCGGACCTGATGCGCTATGGCGCCGATCCGCTGCTGCTGCTGCGCGAGCTCGGGCGCATGGGGCGGCTGACGGTGCAGGCGTCGACCGCGGCGATTCCGCCACTGGCCGAACTGGAGCCGCGGCGCTGCTACGTGAGCTGGGAGCTGACGCTGACGACCTCGGCCACGGTGGATGCGATCCGCGATGTGTTCATCTTTGTCGAGGACAGCTGCGAGCTGGTGATCGAGCCCGGCGAGGAGGAAGCGGGCAGCGCTCCGGAAAAGATCGCGGCGACGGCGGGGGCGGCGAAATCCGAAGCGGCGGGCTTCGACAAGCCGCAGCCGGCGTCCGACGGCGACCGCATCGCGAGGGCGCTCGAAGAGAAACGCCGCAGTCCAGGCCGGCGCACGACCGATCAGTCCGACACAGCCGTCAGCCTGCGCGTACCCGCGGCGCGGCTCGATCAGCTGGTCGATCTGGTGGGCGAGCTGGTGACGGTGCAGGCGCGGCTGAACGAGGTTGCGGCGCGATCGTCCGATGCCGATGTGCAGGCGGTCGCGGAAGAGATCGAGCGGCTGACTTCGGCTCTGCGTGAGAACTCAATGACGCTGCGCATGCTGCCGATCCGGGCGACGTTTGAGAAATTCCGCCGCCTGATCCACGATCTGGCGCGCGACCTGGGCAAGAATGTCGAGCTGACCATCGACGGAGCGGAAACGGAGCTGGACAAGACGGTCATCGATCAGCTGGGCGATCCGCTGATGCACCTGATCCGGAACAGCATGGATCACGGCATCGAATCACCGGAGAGGCGCGCCGAGGCGGGCAAGAAGCCGGCGGCCACGATTCATCTTTCCGCCCGTCACTCGGGCGCCAGCGTGCTGATTGCTGTCTCGGACGACGGCGCCGGAATTGACGCGGAGGCGGTCCGCCAGCGCGCGGTCGAGCGCGGCCTGACCACCGCCGACGCTGCGCTCACCGAGACGGAGATTTTCTCCTTCATCTTCGAGGCGGGCTTTTCGACTGCAAAGCAGGTGACCGACGTCTCCGGGCGCGGCGTGGGCATGGATGTGGTGCGCCAGAAGGTGGATAGCCTGCGCGGGTCTATCGATATCGCCAGCCGGCGCGGNNTGCGGGTGGGCGAGGCGTTCTTCGTGCTGCCGCTGGTTTCGACCCTGGAGTGCATCGAGTTGACGCGCGAAGAGGCCGAACAGGCCAACGGCAAGCAGGTGGCGAATGTGCGCGGGCAGGTTGTGCCGTACATCCGGCTGCGGCAGTACTTCGCCGTGGAAACAGCGGCGCCGGAGCGTGAACAGATCATGGTGGTCGAGTGCGAAGAGGGGCGTTGCGGCCTGGTGGTGGACGAGGTGCTCGGAGAATGCCAGACCGTGATCCGGAACCTGGGCCGTCTGTACCGCCATGTGCAGGTCGTTTCCGGTGCAACGATTCTGGGCAACGGCATGGTGGCTCTGATTCTCGATCCGCAGCGGCTGGTGCAGGAAGCCGTGCGGGCAAAGATGCAGCGCGAGCGCGGACGGGCGACGAGCCCGGCGCGTGAGCGCGAGACCGGGTATGCGCGCGACAGCACAGCGCCGCCCAGGAACGATCGATGGGGCGCCGGAGCGGTAGCCGGCGCGCGTGTTTAACGAAGTTCAGCAAGCAAGAAAGGGCAGGAACGATGCCGAATACGGGGATGACGGAAGGACAAAAGGGAAACGGCCATCTGAAGGCCACCGGGCACGTGGCGGGTCGCGCGAACGGCGCGAAAGAACATGCCACAAACGAGGCGCTGTTGGTCTCGCAGGAAATTCTGCGGCTGGTGGAAGCGTCGAAGGAGGGCCGTCTTTCCGAGCGCGGCCGGCCGGAGCAGTTCACCGGGATGTATCGCGAGATGGTCGAGGGGATCAACGAGATGCTGGACGCGATTCTGCTGCCCATCGGGGAAGGCAACCGCATCCTCGCGCGGATTTCCAGCGGAAAAATCGATGAATTGATCGCCGCCACCTATAAGGGCGATCACGAGAAGATGAAGGTCGCGGTGAACAACGTCGGCCTGGTCCTGCAGAGCCTCCAGAAAGAGCTCGACCGCCTGACGGACGCCTCGAAAGAAGGCCAGCTCCAGGAGCGCGGCAAGCCGGAGCAGTTCCAGGGCGCGTATGCCGAAATCGTGCGCGGCGTCAACGCGATGCTGGATGCCATCCTGCTGCCGATTGGGGAGGGCAACCGCATTCTCGCGCAGATCTCCTCCGGCAAGATCGACGAGCTGATCGCGCAGACCTACAAGGGCGACCACGAAAAGATGAAGGTTGCAGTCAACAACGTCGCTGTGGTGACCCAGGCGTTGCAGAAGGAGATGGCGCGGCTGATCGAGGCATCCCGGGAGGGACAGCTTTCCGACCGCGGCAAGCCGGAGCAGTTCCAGGGCGCGTACGCGGAGATTGTGCGCGGCGTGAACACCATGCTGGATGCGATTCTGCTCCCGATTGGAGAGGGGAATCGGATTCTGGCACAGGTCGCGTCGGGAAGGATCGACGAGCTGATTGCCCAGACCTACAAGGGCGATCACGAAAAGATGAAGCAGGCGATCAACAACGTTGCCATCGTTCTGCAGGGCCTGCAGAAGGAGCTGACGCGGCTGATCGAGGCGTCCCGGGAAGGGCAGCTGTCGGATCGCGGCAAGCCCGAGCAGTTCCAGGGCGCGTTTGCGGAGATTGTGCGCGGCGTGAACACGATGCTGGACGCGATTCTGCTGCCGATCGGGGAGGGCAACCGCATTCTCAGCCAGATTTCCTCGGGCAAGATCGACGAGCTCATCGCGCAGACCTACAAAGGCGATCACGAGAAGATGANNATGAAGCAGGCGATCAACAATGTGGGCAGCGTGGTCCAGGGGCTGCACGGGGAGCTGGATCGGCTGATCGAGGCGTCGAAGGCGGGGCAGCTCTCCGAGCGCGGCAAGGTGGATCAGTTCCACGGCGCTTACGGGGAGATTGTGCGCGGCGTCAACGCCATGCTCGATGCAGTCATCGGGCCGCTCAACGTGTCCGCGCGCTACGTGGACCAGATCAGCAAGGGCGACATCCCGGCGCGTATCACCGACAACTACAACGGCGACTTCAACACCATCAAGAACAACCTGAACACGCTGATCGACGCGATGAACGCGATCACGGCGGCAGCCGAGCAGGTGGCCAAAGGCGACCTGACGGTGAGCCTGACGGAGCGGTCTGCCCAGGACAAGCTGATGCAGGCTCTATCCGCCATGGTGGCGGGTCTGACGCAGACGGTGGGGGAGATTCGCACCATTGCCGGCGAAGTGGCTTCGGCCAGCCAGTCGATCTCAACCGCTTCAGTCCAGGTGTCCAAGGGCGCCAGCTCGCAGGCCGCCGCCGCTGAAGAGGCCTCTTCGTCGATGGAGGAGATGGTTTCCAACATCAAGCAGAACGCCGACAACGCGCAACAAACCGACAAGATCGCCAACAAGAGCGCTCGCGACGCGCAGGAGAGCGGCAAAAGCGTACTGGAAGCGGTCGCCGCGATGAAGGAGATCGCCAACAAGATCTCGATCATCGAGGAGATCGCCCGGCAGACCAATCTGCTGGCGCTGAATGCGGCGATTGAAGCGGCGCGGGCTGGCGAACACGGCAAGGGCTTCGCCGTGGTGGCGGCCGAAGTGCGCAAGCTGGCCGAGCGCAGCCAGAAGGCGGCAGTGGAGATCAACCAGCTCTCCTCGACCACGCTGCGTGTGTCGGAGAAGTCGGGCGAGATGCTGGACAAACTGGTGCCGGACATCCAGCGCACGGCCGAGCTGGTGCAGGAGATCACGGCGGCCAGCAAGGAGCAGGACACCGGAGCCGAGCAGATCAACAAGGCGCTGCAGCAGCTGGAGAAGGTGATCCAGCAGAACGCTTCGGCGGCCGAGGAGATGGCGTCGACCACCGAGGAGCTGAGCGGGCAGTCCGAACAGCTGGTGAGCGCGCTGGCCTTCTTCAAAACAGACGACGAAACCGATGCGCCGCGGCGGGGAGGAAAGCCACCGCGTCCGGTGCACGCCGCAAAACCCACATCCCAGGCAGCGGCCGGGGGGAACAAAGCGTCGGCGAAAGGCGGAGTCAAGTTGCGCCTGAGCGACAAAAAAGACGAACTGGACGGCGAGTTCGAGCGCTACTGACCGGTGGCGGCGCGTCGCCTGCAACGCGGCGCGCCGTCCTGCGGCGCACAGGAGAGGAATTGGAGAGATGAGTGTGAGCGAAATTACGGAAACCCGGCAGTACCTGACCTTCCGCCTCCGCAATGAGATCTTCGCCATCGACGTGGCGAAGGTACGGGAGGTGCTCGATCTGACCACGATTACGGCGATCCCGCGAACGCCGGAATTCATGAGCGGCGTGATCAATCTGCGTGGCAGTGTTGTGCCCGTGGTCGATCTGCGGCTTTGTTTCGAGATGTCGAAGACGGAGAACACGCGCAACACCTGCATTGTGGTGGTCGAGGTGCAGCTGGATGGCGAAGCTACGGTGATCGGCGCACTGGCCGATTCGGTCGAAGAGGTGATCGATCTGGAGCCGGATCAGATCCAGCCGGCGCCGCGCATCGGCACGCAGATTCGCACCGATTTCATCCGGGGCATGGGCAAGCGCGATGCGCAGTTCATCATGATCCTGGACATCGATCGCGTCTTCTCAGCCGATGAGCTGGCTGCGGTGCGGGGTCAGACGGCGGAGGCGGCAGCTTAGGACCGGGGCGCGCGCCGCCCCTTCCTCTGCCGAGTCCATGCTATGAGTGTCCATGAGGATCAGCTCTCCGGCCGCGATTTTGCCCGGCTCACGTCGTTTATCTATGCGGAGGCCGGCATCTGCCTCGGCCCGGAAAAGAAAACGATGCTCGAGGGCCGGCTGAAACAGCGGCTGCGGGAGCTGCACATTGAGTCGTACGGGCACTACTGCGAGTACCTGCTGGGTGCGGATGGCCTTCGCGACGAGAAGACCTTGTTCATCGACGTAGTGACCACGAACAAGACCGACTTCTTCCGCGAGCCGAAGCATTTCGACTACCTGACGCAGCGGGCTCTGCCCGAGATGATGTCGCGTTCGGGCGGCCAGCCTCTGCTGTTCTGGAGCGCGGGCTGTTCCTCGGGAGAAGAACCCTACACCCTGGCCATCGTGCTGAACGAATACGCGGAGGCCCATCCCGGCTTTCGCTTCCGTATCCTGGCCACCGACATCTCCACCCGAGTGCTGGGCCGCGCCGAGCTGGGGATCTATTCAAGCGACACCGTAGAGCCGATCCCGGCGCCGCTGCGCCGCAAGTATGTCATGCGCAGCCGTGAGCGCGATTCCGACCGCGCGCGCATGGTTCCGGAACTGCGCCGGCTGGTGGAGTTTCGCCGCCTGAATTTCATGGACGCCGATTACGGACTGAGCGAAAAAGCCGAAGGGATTTTCTGCCGCAACGTGATCATCTATTTCGATCGGGCCACGCAGGAAAAGATCCTCCGCAGGCTGACGAATCAACTGAAGCCGGGGGGCTATCTGTTCGTGGGCCATTCCGAGACGTTGCATGACATGAACCTTCCTCTGGAGGTGCTCGGGCCGGCGCTCTACAGGAGGCTCCATGGCCGGGGATGAGGAGAGAGTAATAGCGGATATTTACGTGCAGCCGGGTGAGTCCCATCTGGTGCAGGAGCCGACGATTCTGCGCACGGTGCTGGGATCCTGCGTCGGCGTGACCTTCTGGCACCGGCGGCTGGGAATCGGAGCGCTTTGCCATCCGATGCTGCCGAATTGCCCGCCCGAAAAAGACAGGCTCAGCGTGGCGGCGGCGCGGCGATACGTGGACTTCGCGATCCGCGAGTTGGGGAAGCGGCTGGATGCTCTCGGCGCGCCGCGGCGCGAGACCGAGGTGAAGCTGTTCGGCGGGGCGGACGTTTTGAAGGTCGAGCGCTCAATCTCGGATCGTCCTACGGTGGGACGGATGAACGCCGACCGGGCGCTTCAGATCCTCGCCGAAGAGGGCTACTCAGTCATCGCGCAGCGGCTGGGCGGGCGACAGGGGTTTCACATCGATTTTTTGACAACCAACGGCGAGGTTCGGTTGCGGAAACTGTAGGAGCGGCCGGAACGAGCGAGAGGCTGCGACAAGGGGAATGGGTTTGGCAAAGATTCGCGTATTGATCGTCGACGATTCGGCGGTGGTTCGCCAGACGCTGACGCACGTGCTGTCGTCCGATCCCGAGATCGAAGTCATCGGTTCAGCCGGCGATCCCTACGCCGCCGCCGACAAGATCGCCGAACAGGTTCCGGATGTCATCACGCTGGACGTGGAAATGCCGCGCATGGATGGCGTCACCTTCCTGCGCAAGCTGATGTCGCAGCACCCAATCCCGGTGGTCATCTGCTCGAGCCTCGTAGAAGAGGGCGCGCAGACGGCGCTGGAGGCCATCGAGAGCGGCGCGGTAGAGATCGTCACCAAGCCGAGGCTGGGGGTGCGGCAGTTTCTCGAAGAATCGCGCACAACCCTCTGCGACGCGGTGAAAGCAGCCGCCGGAGCGCGGCTGCGGCCGATCGGCCCGCGGCGCACCGTGGAACCGAAGCTGACCGCCGATGCGGTGCTGGGGCCGGCGACCGGCGCCATGGCGAAGACCACTGAGAAGGTGGTGATGATCGGCGCCTCGACCGGCGGCACCGAGGCTCTTCGTACTCTGCTGGAAGCTCTGCCCGCGGATACGCCGGGCATCGTGATCGTGCAGCACATGCCGGAACTGTTCACGCGCGCCTTTGCGAGCCGCCTGGACGGCCTGTGCGCCATCACGGTGAAGGAGGCCGAAACCGGGGACACGGTTTTGCGCGGCCGGGCGCTGATCGCGCCGGGGAATCATCATCTGCTGCTGCAGCGCAGCGGCGCGCGCTACTACGTTGAGGTCCGCGAGGGACCGCTGGTTTGCCGGCATCGGCCATCGGTCGACGTTCTGTTCCGCTCCGCGGCGCGCTACGCCGGTCCCAATGCCGTGGGTGTGATCCTGACCGGCATGGGCGACGACGGCGCGCGCGGCATGCTGGAGATGCACCAGGCCGGAGCCACTACCATCGCTCAGGACGAGGCCACCTGCATCGTCTTCGGGATGCCGAAGGAAGCGATCAAGCTGAATGGCGTGGACAAGGTGATGCCGCTGGAGAGCATTGCCGGAGGCATCCTGCACACGGCGCGATAGAGCGTTGGATTGCCGCTGAGCGCCTTTTTCAAAGCTAATCGGAGCCACGCCTGCTGTTGAGCAGTACCCCACCCCTGCCCCGGCAGCAGGATCGCACTCGAAAATCCCTTCCCGCCGGGAGTCGTATGCCGCAGAAGCGTTTTCTCCTGACTCTGATACGCCGAACAGCACCACCCCCCACGCGCGTGACGGACCGCACGTATGTCCGAATCTGGTACATTCTCCCCGAAAAGTTGTAGTCCGCCGCGCCAGTTTGGTGACGGACTTCCGGGAATCGTTCGCTATAACAGCAGGAGAATGCGTGGCTCAGGACCCGCGTGGCCGCTGCACGGTCCTTCTGAGCTGTAACTCCTTCCCTTTTTCGCCGCTGAATTGCCGTCCCGGTCCTGCCCAACTCGGCGATCGCCGGGTGCGGCCTTGCTGGTTATCCAAGGAGCTGCCGGGTTTGCGCCAACTCCGTCCCGTCGATGAGCCGCCAGTTCCTGCTGCAACAGGAAGGAAGCTGTCGGCGTCACGAGCCGACGGCCAGAAATCGCGAGCTGCACTGCCATGAAGGAACTGCTCTGGAGCTCGAAATCACCGGAGCTGGACGGCGCGGAAATGGCGCCGCCGCCATTTGCCTTCGGCACCTACGATCCCTTTGCGGCGCCCGAGCCGTCCATCGCGCTCGATTTGCGGGGATTCATCAACATCCTCAACAAGGCGCGGTATCTGACGCACGTTCGCGAACGGGTGGACTGGAAATCCGGCATCGCACGCTGGACGCGATCACGGCAAAAACCCCTTCTGTTTGAAAACATCAAGGACTACCCGGACCAGCGCGTCTTCACGAATGGCCTGGCGAATCCCACCTGCATTGCGCTGGCACTGGGGTTTGAGTCGGGCATTCCGCTCGACAGCGTCATGGCTCGGGCGCGAAAACGGCTGCGCGAACCCATTGCCCCGAAGATGGTGCCCACCGGACCGGTGATCGAAAACGTCGTGCCCGCGAGCATGATCGACTTTTTCCAGTTCCCGGTACCGCAGTGGCACGAGCGCGACGGCGCGCGGTATCTGGGTACCTGGCACCTCAACATCAGCCACGATCCGGAAACGGGCCAGCGCGGCGCGGGGATGTACCGGATGAAAGCGCTCGGCCCGAAGCAGGCGACCCTGGAGGCCTCGCGACGCAGCGATCTCGCGCGGCACATCGCGAGAGCGGAGGCAAAAAAGATCGAGCTGCCGCTGGCGATCGCGATTGGCGCTCCGGAAGCAACGGTGATCGCGGCCCGCGCGCTTTGTCCACAGGGTATGGACGCCTTCGATCTTGCCGGGGCTCTGCAGCAGAAGCCGGTGGAGCTGATCCAGTGCGGGCACTCCGAGGCGCCGGCATATTCCGAGATTGTCATCGAGGGCTTTGTGCATCCGGAAGAACGGGTCGACGACGGACCGCACTTCGATTATCAGGGGAAGCCGCATACGCATCCGAAGGCGTATGTGTTCGAAGCGACGCGGCTGATGCACCGCGACGAGCCGATCTTCCGCGGCAGCGCGTTAGGTAAACCGGGCGCGGAGGACTATCAGGTTCTGGCTTTTCTGGAGGAGCTGAAACTGCGCAACGCAGGCGGCTCGCGTCTCTGGGACCTCGTGATGAGCCTGTTCAGCTAGCCGGCACAGGCGAGACGGGCGCGAATTGAACACCGGTCATTGGGCTTGACACTGGACAGGGCAGAAACTATCGTCGAGCGTTAGTAAACGTTTACGCAAGAGTCCGGCGCCTTCTCCGACATTCCGTCCTGCCGGTCGCCGGCAATCTTTTCCTTCCTGACCCGAGGGGGACCCATGCAATCCGTTTCGAGAAGGCAGTTCGTCAAGAAGGCCGGCCAGGCGGGCGCGGCGGCCGGCATCGCCTCAGCCGCGAGTCGGCTTGGATGGGCGCAAAGCCAGGCTTCGACGCGCATCGTCATCGACTCCACGCGATCGATCTCCGCGATCGATCCCCATATCTACGGATCGTTTCTTGAACACCTGGGACGTGCCATCTACGAAGGCATCTACGATCCGCAATCGAAGTTTGCCGATGCCAACGGATTCCGCACCGATGTGATGAACGAAGTGAAGCAGCTCGGCGTGCCCATCATTCGCTATCCCGGCGGCAATTTCGTCTCCGGATATCACTGGCTCGACGGCGTCGGTCCGAAGAAGAATCGGCCCACCGTGCTCGATCGCGCATGGGACACGCTCGAGCCGAATCAGTTTGGCACCAACGACTTCATCACATGGGCGCGCGCGGTGGGAGCGGAGCCGCTCTTCGGCCTGAACTTCGGCACCGGGACCGCGGAAGATGCCGCGGCGCTGGTCGAGTATTGCAACGTAGAAAAGGGAACGAAGTGGAGCGAGCTGCGTCGTTCGCATGGGTATGAGCAGCCGCACAACGTGAAGTACTGGTGTGTGGGCAATGAGATGGATGGTCCTTGGCAGATCGGCCACATTCCTGCCCGCGAATACGGCCTGAAGGCCACCGACGCCGCGCGGCAGATGCGCGCTGTCGATCCCACAGTGAAGCTCGTCGCCTGCGGATCGAGCGGGCCCTTCATGCCGACCTATATCGAATGGGATCGCACGGTGCTCGAAGAATGCTACGACGTGGTGGACGGCATTTCGCTGCACCGGTACTGGGGAAACACCGACGAAACGAACCACGACAGCCAGATCTACATGGCGATGAACCTGGCCATGGATCGGCAGATCGAGGAGATCATCGCGGTTTGCGATACGGTACGTGCGCAGAAGCGGTCGGGCAAACAGCTGTTTCTCTCCTTCGACGAGTGGAACGTGTGGTACCGCGCGCGCAGCGGTAACGATGTGGACGGTCACGGGAAATTCGCGCCGCACCTGCTGGAGGAGCAGTACAACCTGGAAGATGCGCTGCTGGTGGGAGGGCTTGCGAATTCCCTGATGCGGCATTCCGACCGCGTGAAGCTGGCATGCCTGGCGCAGCTGGTGAATGTGATCGCGCCGATCATGACCAACGAGGACGGCGTCCTGCGGCAGACGATCTACTATCCCTACGCGTGGGCACTGAAGTATGCGCACGGCAACGCGCTGAGCGTCGAGCAGGAGGGGCCGGGGTATCCGGTGCCCCACCTGGGACGTCCGATCGAGGATATCGGCCTTCCGGTGCCGGGTTTTGGCGAGGTGCCGTGGCTCGACGTTACGGCGGTTCACAATCCGGAAAAGCGCACTGCGACCTTGTTTGTGTTCAACCGCGACCTGAACAAGGACCGGGACCTGGAAATTGTGTGGCGCGACCTGACTCCGGCGAGCGTCACGACGTTCGAAACCCTCACCGGGCCGGATCTGAAGGCGCTGAACACCTTCGCTGATCCGAAGCGCGTGGTTCCGCAGACGCTGGAGAAGCCAAAGACGGGGTCGACGATGACGGTGAAGCTGCCGGCGCGGTCGTACTCAGTGTTGTCGCTGGCGGTGTAGAGGGATCAGGCCGGGCTGAGGGACAGCGCGATTCCCTTCTCCCATTCCTCGAGCATACGGTTGCCGATCTGCTCGAACTCCGGATGCTGTTTCTGGTGGCGGCGCACCAGGTCGAAGGTGGAGGCGACTGCTTCCGCAACCCGCGCCAGGATTTCGCGCACGCGGGCAGGGGTGGCTCCGAGGCGCGTCTCACCGAGGCGTTGCAGCTCCTTCGTACTCGCCCACCGGGTCGATCCGTTCATGGTGAGCGCCATGCTGTCGCTGGGAAGGTAGACCGACGTTGTCACAACATCGTAGACCGGTGCAAGGCGCGCATCTCCGAGCACATCGTCGTACAGGATGCCAAAGTTCTTCAGATGCGCATCGCCATTGCGCAAGGCGCAGTTCAGGACGATCAGGGTGAAGAGGCGCTCCAGATCCTCGCCGATTTGGGGTGAGTTCGCAAACTGCGTGAAGCGTTTCACGATCGAGGTTTCGTAGCTGCCGCGGTACTTCTCCTCGGTGCGACGGGCATTGAGGACGCAAAAATCCTCGAATCCGCGGTACGTGCCATCCGGGCGGAGGTCGAAGCGATCGACGACCAAAGCTGAACCGTCTTCGGTGAGACGATAGCGGGGAACCTCGAGCCCGCATCGTTCAGCGGCCTGAAGGCAAAAAAACTCATTGGCCGCGAGTTGCGGATATTCGTTCTGGTCCCAGAACTTCACGATGTGCGTGGCGCCGCGGTAGCTTTCCGAAATTCGGGGCTTCGACTCACGGAGCGGGATCGATGCCGCTTCGTCGCGCACCAGCACCTTGGGCTGCACGCCGCTGATGCCGGAGAAGGTCGCGAACCTCACGAGAAGGTAGCGGTAGAGATCGCCGCCGCGGCTGTTTTCGAGAATCTCATCGACTGATTGAAACGGAACTTCTTCGTTCAGTTGCTGCGTCTCGCCGGAATAGCGAATGCGACCGACCTGCGAACGGCCGACGATCTCGAGCAGATCAAAATCGTCGAAGGTGCCGGTTGCTTTGGCGAAGGCGAGACGCAGTCTCTCCCGCAGGACGCCTTCGGGGAGATTCATGTCGAAGATGGGGGGCAGTCCGTAGGGCAAATCCCAGGAGGAGAGCCGCACGGGCATGGTCACCGAAACGCCGCGGGCCGGAGACGCACCGGGCAGGTAGAGGAAAGCACTGCCCCGAGGGCCGAGCCGATCGAGGAGTCCGGCCTCAGCGGCGTCGGTCCAGACCCTGATCATCTTGTTCCTCTTCCCTTTCCTCCGCCATCAGGTCGTCAAGCGTGGGCCGGCGAGGGGTTGACTCGCGGAGACTAAGTTCCAGCCCAAGCGCTGCAAGGATGTTGGTGATTTTGTTGTAGCCAAGTTCGCCGATGCGGCCATTCTCCAGGGCATCGATGGTCGAGCGACTGACTTTTGCCTGCTTCGCGAGCGCGGTCTGGGTCAGGCCTCTAGCTTTTCGTCTGGCAATGAGTTGCTCGGCAAGGGTGGCGAGAGGCAGCACATGCTCAAT
>PMAM01000211.1 GCA_003152595.1 Acidobacterium sp. | reverse complement strand
CGGTCGGTGTCTATGGCATCGCGCTCTCCGGCTGGTCGTCGAACAATAAATACTCGCTGCTCGGCGCATTGCGCGCTTCAGCTCAGGTCATCAGCTATGAACTCGCACTCGGCCTTTCGCTGGTCGGGGTTGTAATTCGCTCCGGATCGCTTCGCTTGCGCGACATCGTCGGCGTCCAGGCCCCGCACGGGCTGCTCTCCTGGAACTTCTTTGGCGGATTCCAGTTTGTCGCCTTCTTCATCTATCTGATGGCGGCCTATGCGGAGACGAACCGTTCTCCCTTCGACCTTCCCGAAGCCGAGTCCGAACTGACCGCGGGCTACCATACTGAGTACAGCTCGATGAAGTTCGCCANNCCAGCCCCTTCGGCAACCTCTTCCACTTCGGCACCGGACCTGTCGCCACAGCGTTCTTCTCCGTCTTCTGGTTCGTCGCCAAGGTTTTCGGTTTCCTCTTTCTCTATATCTGGGTGCGTGGCACGCTGCCGCGCTTCCGGTATGACCAGCTCATGGGCTTTGGATGGAAATTCCTCGTGCCCGTGGCGGTCGCCAACATCGTTGTCACCAGCTTCTGCATCGGCCTCCGGCTGCCCCTGCAGTAATACAATCTTGCTTTTGGACCGGCTACGCTGTACCCGCAGGTTGCGGGCAAGTTAAAGATCATGCATCTGGCTCTCTTCATCTTCTTTGCGGTGCTGTGTGTAGCGGGGGCGCTAAACCTCCTGCTCCAGCGCCATCCGATCAACAGCGCGCTCTCGCTCATCGTCGTCATGAGCTCGCTCTCTGTGCTGTACCTTCTGCTGGGCGCAGAATTCATTGCCGCCGCCCAGGTCATCGTCTACTCGGGCGCCATCATGGTGCTGTTCACCTTCGTGATCATGCTGCTCAACGCCGGCAAAGAAGAGCGCACCCACGGCAGCANNTCTCGCGGCGCGGCGACTTCGGTCAGGCCCGCCTCGGCGAATATCTCGCCACCACCAGCGACCTCAGCCGCGTCCTTTTCAAAGACCTGCTCCTGCCCTTTGAAGTCACGTCGGTCCTGATTCTGATCGCCATTCTGGGCGCGGTAGCGCTCGCCAGAAAGGAGCACTGAGCCGTGGTTCCGATCGCTTACTACCTCGTCCTCAGCGCCGTCCTGTTCTGCATCGGTGTCGCCGCGTTTCTGATCAAGCGCAATATTATTACGGTCTTCATGTCGATCGAGCTCATGCTCAATGCCGTCAATCTGGCGTTCATCGCTTTTGCGCGGCAGTGGAGCCAGATCACCGGCCATCTTCAGGTCAACGGCCAGATCTTCGTCTTCTTCGTTATGGTCGTCGCCGCTGCTGAGGCTGCCGTTGGGCTCGCCATCATCATCGCTGTCTTTCGCGCCCGCAATACTCTTAACGTCGATTCCATCGACCTGATGAAACTATGAATCCCGACCTTCACCTCTGGCTCATCCCGCTCGTTCCCTTCGCCGGATTTCTGGTGAACGGTCTNNGCCTCCGGCTCCTTCCACGCCGACTTCACTTTCCAGCTCGACCAGCTCACGCTGGTCATGCTCTGCGTCGTCACCGGCGTCGGGTTTCTGATCCACGTCTACTCGGTCGGCTACATGGCCGAAGAGGAAGGCTACTGGCGATTCTTCGCCTACATGAACCTCTTCCTCTTCTTCATGCTCACCCTCGTGCTGGCCGAGAACTTCCTGCTTATGTTTGTCGGCTGGGAAGGCGTGGGTCTCGCCTCCTATCTGCTTATTGGCTTCTACTTCACGCGCGACTCGGCCGCCAACGCCGGCAAAAAAGCCTTCATCGTCAACCGCATCGGCGACTTCGGCTTCCTGATCGCGATGTTCCTGCTCATCGCGCACTTCGGGAGCTTGAGCTTCGGCGACGTTTTCAGCCAAATCGGTGCGCATCCTGAATGGCAGAGCGGATTCCTCACCGCCATCGCCCTCTTCCTCGTCCTCGGCGCCACCGGCAAGTCCGCACAGATTCCGCTCTACGTCTGGCTGCCCGACGCGATGGAAGGCCCGACGCCTGTCTCTGCCCTCATTCACGCCGCCACTATGGTCACCGCCGGCGTGTACATGATCGCGCGGACCCACGTTATCTTCGACCGCTCGCCGCTCGCGCTCGCCGTCGTCGCTACCATCGGCGTCGCCACCGCGTTCTTCGCGGCCACAATCGGAATCCTCCAGACCGACATCAAGCGCGTCCTCGCTTACTCCACCATCTCGCAGCTCGGCTACATGTTCCTTGGATGTGGCGTCGCCGCGTACTCGGCCGGCATCTTCCACCTCGTGACGCACGCCTTCTTCAAGGCGCTGCTCTTCCTCGCCGCTGGCTCGGTTATCCACGCGCTCTCCGGCGAGCAGGATATGCGTGCGATGGGCGGCCTGCGCAAAAAGATTCCCATCACCTTCTGGACCATGACCGCAGCGGTCCTCGCCATCTCCGGCGTGCCTCCGTTCGCCGGGTTCGTCAGCAAGGACGAGATCCTCTACCAGGCCTTCCTCTCGCCCAACGGCGGCAAAATCTTCTGGGCTGTCGGCCTCCTTACCGCCGGACTCACCTCCTTCTATATGTTCCGGCTCTGGTACATGACCTTCTTCGGCGAGCGTCGGACGCCCGAAGCTGCGCACGAAGAGGATTACGGTGCCCCGGTCCACGCGCGCTCTGACACGAAGCTCACCCTCGAAGCGGAGCCGCACGCGCACCCGGTTCACGAAAGTCCGTGGGTCATGCTCGCCCCCCTCGTCATCCTCGCCATCCTCTCTGTCGTCGGCGGCTTTATGGGATGGCCTGAGGGCCTCGGCGGAAGCAACTGGTTCTCGCACTTCCTCGAGCCTGCCGTAAAGACGGTCCACATGAGCTACGAGCAGACCTCGGTTGCGATCGCCACCGGTGCCGCCAATGCGCCCAATGCCTCGCCAGCCGGCAACAAGCAGCTCGAACTGACCCTCGCAGCCGTCTCGACCCTTGTCGCGTTTCTCGGCTGGCTCTTCGCTCACATCCTTTACTACGCGAAACCAGCACTCCCCGCGCGCCTTGCCGACAATCTCCGCGCCGTCTATGCGCTGGTGAAAAACAAGTACTGGGTCGACGAAATCTACGGAGCCCTCATCGTCACCCCCGTCCTCTTTATCGCCCGCTGGGTTTTGGGCGTGCTCGTCGACCGCGTCGTGATCGACGGTGGCACCCTCACCGCCGGCTACAGCGCGCAGGGCCTTGGTGCTCTCGTCGCCCGCATTCAGTCCGGCAATATTCGCTCCTACGCAGGATGGCTCGCTCTCTTCGCCGCTGTGCTGCTCGCCATCTCTTATTTCGGATGGACCACCCACTTCTACCTGCGATGAACCGAGGACGAAAGACGATACCGTGCTGACTGACCACATCCTGACGCTGATCNNCATCTGCCCGCGCACTTCGACTACTCGAACCACGGCTTCCAGTTCGAAGAGAACCAGCCATGGATCACGGCGCCCGCGATCCGCTATCACCTCGGCGTCGACGGACTTTCTCTCTGGCTCGTTCTGCTCGCCACTTTCCTTGCCCCCATCGGCGTCCTCGTCTCGTGGCGCGCCATCCAGAACCGCACCAAGGAGTTTTACTTTCTCTTTCTCCTCCAGCAGACCGCGATGATCGGCGTCTTCACCGCGCTCGACCTGTTCCTTTATTACGGGTTCTGGGAACTCTCGCTCGTCCCCATGGCGATTCTTATCGCCCTCTTTGGCCCCAATCGCGGACGCCAGGCAGCCATTAAGTTCTTCCTCTATACCTTCATCCCCTCGGCGCTCTTCCTGGTCGCAATCCTTTACCTCTACGCCAGGGCCGGAACCTTCGACTTTGTGCAGTTGCAGAGCCGCCTCGCCTCCGGCTCCCTCGGCCTCACGCCCCAGGCCCTCTTCTGGATTTCGCTGGCCTTCCTCGTCGCCTTCGCCGTCAAGGTGCCGGTCTTCCCGCTCCACGGATGGCTCGCCGACGTCATTCAGGAAGCGCCCACCGCAATGGCGATGGTGGTTGCCGGCAAGCTCGGCCTCTACTCCATCTTCCGTTTCAACCTCGGCCTCTTCCCCGAACAGTCCCGCGCCATTGCGCCGCTCATGATCGTTCTGGCCGTGGTCGGTCTTCTCTACGGCGCCCTCGTTGCGCTCGCTCAAACCGACATGAAGCGCCTCGTCGCTTACTCGATCCTCGGGAACCTCAGCTTCTGCACCCTCGGCATCTTCTGCTTCGCTCTGGCAGGTCTGAACGGCGCGGTCTACCAGACCCTGAACGAAGGACTCACCGGCGGCGCGCTCCTCGTGCTCGTCAGTATTCTTTACGAGCGCTACGGCACGTACGACATGACCCTGTATGGCGGACTTGCCAGCCGCGTGCCCTGGCTTGCGACCCTCTTCGTGATCACGTCGCTGGCGCTCATCGGTCTGCCGCTGTTTAACGGCTTCGTCGGGGAGTTCCTTGTGCTCAGCGGCTCCTTCACCTCGCATCCGCGCTGGGTTGGCGTGGCGGCGACCGGCGTCATTCTCAGCGCCTCGTACATGCTCTGGATGGTGCAGCGCATCTTTTACGGCAAGGAATCCTCGCTCGTCGTCCATCGTCCGGCGCCCGACCTGGATTTTCGCGAGCACATCACGCTCTGGCCCATGGCCATCCTGATGCTTGCGATGGGCGTGCTTTCGCCTTACTGGATCAAAGCCATTGAGCCGGCGATGACGCCGCTCTCCGGTCCCGTCCCGGCTGAGGCGACTCCTGCGAGTCCCGTGGCCAACGGCGCGCAGCTCCCTGCTCAGCTTTCCGTGTCCGGAGGTGCGCAGTGAACGATTTTACGCGCATCGCCCCTGAAGTCCTCTTCACACTCGGCGGCGTTATCGTCATGCTCGCCGACGCGATGATGCCCAAAGCTTCCAGCCGGAAATCGCTCGGCTGGCTGGCCGTTATCGCCACCCTCGCCGCNNTTCAGCGTCTTCTTCCACGTCCTCATCGCCGGCATCGTGCTCGCCACTCTGCTCATCGTCCTCGACGCGGTCACGCCGGAAACCGAGGGCCTCGGCGAACTTTTCGCGCTCATCCAGTTCGGCGCCGTCGGCATGATGCTCATGTCCTCGGCCGTCGAACTCCTGCTCGTCTTCATCGCGCTCGAAATCTCCTCCATCTCCACCTACATCATGGCGGGCTACCGCCGCAAAAGCGGCAAGAGCGCAGAATCGGCACTCAAATACTTCCTCCTCGGCTCCTTCGCCACCTCGTTCTTCCTCTACGGCATCGCTCTGATCTTCGGAGCCACAGGCAGCACCCGCATCGATGACATCGCGGCTGCGGTTGGCAAGGCCGTGGCCGGCGGGCCCATCAGCCCGCTCCTCACCATCGGCCTTGCAATGATCATCATCGGCCTCGGCTTTAAGGTCTCCGCCGCACCCTTCCACGTTTGGACTCCCGACGTTTACGAAGGCGCTCCCTCGCCCGTCGTCGCGCTCATGTCCACCGGCCCCAAGGCCGCCGCCTTTGCTGTGCTTCTCCGCATTGCCTATGGAGCGCTTCCGGCCCTCCACTCCCACTGGATGCCCATCCTCTGGTGGCTCGCGGTCCTGTCCATGACCATCGGAAACCTCGGCGCCCTCCGCCAGCGCAACGTTAAGCGGATGCTCGCGTACTCCTCGATTGCGCACGCCGGCTACATTCTCGTCGCCTTCACAGCCCTCTCGCCTGAAGGAATCGCTGCCGCCAGCTTCTACGCCGTCTCGTACGCAGCGATGAATGTCGGCATCTTCGCCATCATCAGCCATACCGGCGGCTACGACGACCACCTCACACTCATCGACGACTACCGCGGCCTCGCGTACGCGTCGCCCCTCCTCGCCGGAGCCATGGCCTTTTTCCTCATCTCGCTGATCGGAATCCCGTTCACCGGCGGATTCTTCGGCAAGTTCTACGTCTTTTCGGCCGCCCTCCACTCGGGGATGATCTGGCTGACGATCATCGGCCTAATCAACAGCGGCATCGCTGCCTACTACTATCTGCGCGTCGTCGCCGCCATCTACTCCGAACCCTCCGGCGCCTCGCCCATCATGGCGGTCTCCCGTCCCTCGTTCCCGCTGCTGCTCGCGGTGTTCATAACCGCCGCCACCACGCTGATCCTCGGTATCGTGCCGGGCAACGTGTTGTCAGCTGCGCGCGCCGCCGCCCAGACCTACACTGCCGCGCCAGCAACAACCTCCCCTCCCGTCACCGCCCAACGATAGACCGGGTCGTCTCGCTCCCAGTTTGCTCGTCTTCTGCTGCTCGCCTACCTCTTCTTCAGCCGTACCGACTCCCAGCTCCCATCCGAGCTCCACCCGCCGTCCACCGTCAGGGTTGCCCCGTTCACAAAGCCGCTCTCCGCTCCATCCGCGAGAAACGCAATCGCCCACGCGACATCCTGCGGTGTCGCAAACCGCCCCATCGGCACCCGCTGCGTGATGTCCGCATCCGTGTAGCTGCCGCCCTTCTGATCCGCCACGTCCATTTCCGTCTTCACCCATCCCGGACACACTGCGTTCACCCGCACTCCTCGCCCGCCCCACTCCGCCGCCAGCGTCCGCGTCAGCCCAATGAGCCCGTGTTTCGACGCGTTGTAGGCCGCGCGATCCGCCACCGCCACCAGGCCCGCAATCGACGCGACATTCACAATCGATCCGGTCCGAGCCTCCAGCATCTTCCGTCCAAACACCCGCGACAGCAGAAACGGCGCCACCAGATTCACCTCCATCATCCGCCGATACTCTGCCGCCGTTGTCTCCTCCGCCGCGCGAATCAGGCTGATGCCCGCGTTGTTCACCAGCACATCCACGCGCCCGAACCGCTCAAGCACCTTCTGGGCGAACGCCTCGACAATCTCGTCCTTTGTGATGTCTCCGGCGAATCCAAACGCATCCGCGTCGCGTGCTTCAATCGCCGCGACCGTTGCCTCTGGCTCGCGCAGATCGATGATCGCTACCCGATACCCACGTTCCGCCAGCACCTCCGCCGTTTGCCGTCCGATGCCCTGCGCCCCGCCCGTCACAATTGCTACTCGCTTGCTGCTCGGCATATTCTGGCCGCCTCCTTCGCAACTTCCCAGCTTACCAACCGGTCTCCGCGCCGTTATCCTGAAGGGTCCGCAGCAAAGAAACGAAATCGGAAAGAAGGATCCAACGATGGAAATCATTTCCAGTGGCTCTCAGCCCTCGCGCCCGGGACCCGCCGACTACTTCACCGGTAAAGTGCGTGTCGATCCGCTCTTCGACGCGCCTGAGCCCGCGCGCGCGGTTGGCGCACACGTCACCTTCGAGCCCGGCGCGCGCACAGCATGGCACACCCATCCGCTCGGCCAAACCCTCATCGTCACGTCCGGCAGCGGACGCGCGCAGCGATGGGGTGGCCCGATCGAAGAGATCCACCCCGGCGATGTCGTTTGGTTCGCGCCCGGCGAGAAGCACTGGCACGGTGCCGCACCAGCGACTGCGATGACCCATATTGCGATCCAGGAGAAACTGGACGGCAAAACGGTCGAATGGCTGGAGCACGTCACGGACGACCAATACCGCGGATAGACGGTATCAGGGTCGGGTTCAGATCCTGCGCCAGCAGCCCGGGGTTCAGGAAAGACGCTGCATTCCGGGCGGCAAATCTCGCGTTCCCAGTGCCAGCGTGGGCGATCCGTGCCGGGTCGGTTCGGACGCCGAAGCCGGGGCGTTCATCACTTCCTTCCACGCCTGCTGGAACGTCGCCATCTCGCTTCGCGTTCCCACCGTGATCCGCACGTAGTTGGGCCAGATCGGCCAGGTCCGCCCGATGAAGACATTCTTCGCCGCCATGGCCTCGACGACGTTCTTGCCCGGCCGCCCGGCGTCGAGCATAAAGCAGTTCGTCTGCGACGGAATGAACTTGTAGTTGTTCGCCGTCAGCCAGGAGAACGTCTCGTTGCGAATGTCGGTGTTGATCTTCCGCCGTTCTGGTACAAGTTCGGGAACCTGGAGGCTGCTGGTGGCCGCCGCGATCCCGAGGATCGGCAGGAAATTAGTGCCGTACGGCTGGATTTTCGCCAGCAGATCGGGCCGTGCGATCGCCATTCCGCACCGCAGCCCCGCCATGCCGTAGATCTTCGAGAAGGTCCGCAGCACGATCAGGTCCTTGTCCGCCTTCACCAGATCCAATGACGGCGTTGCATCGGTGAAGTGGATGTAAGCCTCATCCACCAGCAGGATCGATCCCTTCGGTTTGTTTTCGAGTGCATACTCGATGTCCGAGCGGCTCGTGACCGTTCCCGTCGGATTGTTCGGGTTGCAAATGTAAAGCACGCCCGCATTGGGATCGGCCGCAACCATGGCCTTCACATCGTGCGAGTAGTCCTGTGCGAGCGGCACTTTGACGATGTTCGCGCCACTATATTTCGCCGCGTACATCGGCGCTTCATAGCTGGGGTCGGCAATGACGAGGCTGCGCTCTTTCGAAGTAAGCGCCAGCGCCGTGTAGTGCAGCGGCTCGCTCGATCCGGCATAGACGCGGATGTACTCGGGCTTCAAACCTTCCATCGCGCTGAACGTCCTGATCAGCCTCACGGTGAGATCGTCGTCGTAGCGTCCACCCTCCGGGAGGAGGCTGCTCATTACCGCGCAGGCGCCGCTGCACGGCCCCAGCGGGTTCTCGTTGGCATCGATCCGCACGGCTCCGGGAGGAAATTCACGAATGATGCGCGCACGCTGGGCGCGCGCCAGCTCGGGTTCGGTCAGAATCGGCATAGCCGCGGCAGCCGTTGCGGCAGCGGCCAAACCAAAGAAGCTACGGCGAGAGAGATTCGTGTTCACCTGCGCCCTCCTGACTAGAGATTAGGCCCGATGACTTCCCGAATGAGCTGTGTACCAACTCCGACGACTTCACCGCTGTCACGTCAATTTCCGAGAGCACCCCGGCAGCGCACTGTGCCGCCGGTTACAGGGCCTCTGTGTCGGCTCACTGGGCTGAACCACCGTACCGAAGTACTGAGAGTATGCCTTGACCGGCCCGGAAATGTCCATCTTTTCGGTTGGGTCGGGATTGCCGGGCCCGGTTCGCCTTTTCTGTGATGGCCAGCGATGAGTCTCAGGTGCGTCCGCATTGCCCAATCACGGCCGAGGCGCAAGTTCGAATCCGCCGCATCTTGTGTCAGCCGTCACAAGCTGAGGATGTGTTCGGTTTCGAGACGATTGCGCGGTTCGTACCCACTTTTGGGGTACTAGAATTTGTCTTCGTGTGCCCCCCGTCACATACAGTCGCGCGTTCGAAAGAGGAGCATTAAATCCCGGAAAGGAGGGTTATTATGCCGAATCGAATCCACGTCGCATTCGTGGCGGGGCTGCTGGCCACCGCCGCTTTCGGAATAGCCCAGACAGGACCTGTCGTCAAACAGGTGCCGGTATCGCCCACATCAGCCGCATCCGGGAAACAGATGTACACCACGTATTGTGCCGTTTGCCACGGAGCGGACGGGAAGGGCGGCGGACCCGCCGCAATCGCCCTGAAGTCTGTACCCACCAATCTGACGGAGCTTGCCAGAGACAACGGCGGCAAGTTCCCTGAAACGCACATCTATTCCGTGCTGCAGTTTGGAATGGAAGAGCCAGCCCACGGCTCGAAGGATATGCCGGTGTGGGGACCCGCGCTTCGGTCCCTCGACCGCGGCAGCCCATCAACTGAAATGCTGGAGCATCAGAGGCTCGCGAATCTGACGAACTATCTGAAGACTCTCCAGCAGCAGTAACAGCTTCGCGCCGGCAAAAACTCCCTGCCACGGCAGGGAGTTTTTGTGTCCGGAATGTCCAACTTCGCAGCGATGGAACTACTTCACCTTCATCAGGATGATGACGAAGGTGAAGAGGGCCAGCGATTCCATGAACGCGAGGCCAAAGATGAGGAAGAGCTGGATGGCGGGACGAGCGCCAGGGTTGCGAGCGACTGCCTCGGCGGCGGATCCGGCGGCGCGGCCCTGTCCGAGACCGCAGAGGCCGGAGGCGATGGCCATGCCGATACCGGCACCGATCGGTACCCAGCTGGCAGGGGCGCTTGCGGCGCCGGTGGCTTGTGCGAATGCCGGGGACGCCATGAACAGCGCGGCCAGTGTCATGAAGAGATATTGCAGTTTCCGCATTGGTTCTCCTGCTTCCGTATGATGTGCCGCCAGGGGGTGGTTGAGGCTCACCGTGCTGGCCCCCTCACGCTGAACGGCTTTTCCTTGCCAGAGTGGAAGCGGCGCTCCGGCAGGAAATCTCTTTAGAATTCCTCTGTGTGCTCGGTCGCCAGTCCCAGGTAGATCATGGCGAGCAGCATGAAAATGTAAGCCTGAATGAGCGCGACAAAAAGGTGCAGGCCCAGACCGGCGATGGGCAGGGCCAGGGGGATCATCGAGAAGAAGATGATCGTGATCATGTCGCTCGCCAGCATGTTGGCGAAGAGACGAACGGTGAGGGACAGGATGCGCGCGAAGTGCGAGATGATCTCGATGGGGAACATCAGAGGCGCGATCCACCAGACCGGTCCCATGAAGTGCTTCAGATAACCGATGGGGCCCTGGGCGCGCAGGCCGTTCCAGTGGTAGTACAGGAAGGTGAAGAGCGCCAGCCCGAGCGGAACCGCCGGA
>PMAM01000324.1:16906-21528 GCA_003152595.1 Acidobacterium sp. | reverse complement strand
CTGTTGAAACCTCACAACTAGTCGCTCTTCGAAGAGCTCGAAGAGGAAGACGATGAAGAGTTTGAGCTGCTCGAATCCGACGAGGCGGCCGGGGATTTTTCGGCGGGCTTCTTGTCCGATTTCGACTCGGAGGACTTGCTGTCGCCGTCGGCGGACGCTTTCATCGAGCCGCCAGACTTCGACTTGCCGCCGTAGTCGGTGGCGTACCAGCCGGAGCCCTTGAACTGAATGGCGGAGGCGGAGAGGAGCTTTTCCACCGGGCCCTGGCAGACGGGGCACTCCTTCTCTTCCGGAGCGCTGAAGCTCTGAATCTTCTCGAACTGGTGACCACAATTCCTGCAGCGGTATTCGTATAGGGGCACGGTTTGGGGGTTCCTCTGGATTCCAACGCTGCTTCTATTTTAGCGGGTGGGACGCTGAGACCCGGGTGGGACGGCGTCCGGACTGCGCTTTGTATAATCGCGGCAATTCCGGGGGAATCGGATTTGGGGACGAAGCGTGCCGCAGCGTCGAAGACCGGCGTTCGGAGGAACGGGCAAGGCTTCGGCTTGTCACCGCAGGACGTGCGCACCCTGCGCGGGCTGAAGACGCCGGCGCAGATTCAGAAGTTCATCGACGGGCTGGCTTATCAGTATGCGAACACGGCGTGGTCTCCGCAGCGTGTACTGCGAGAGCGCAAGGGGCATTGTCTGGAGGGAGCGCTGCTGGCGGCGGCGGCTCTGCGGGTGAACGGATATGCGCCGCTGGTGATGGACCTGGAGGCAGTCCAGGACGACGACCATGTGATCGCCCTGTATCGCGAAGGCGGGCTGTGGGGAGGGATTGCGAAGTCCAACTTTGCGGGGCTGCGGTTTCGCGCGCCCGTCTATCGCACGCTGCGTGAGCTGGCGCTCAGCTACTTCGAGCACTACTACAACCTGCGAGGGGAGCGGACGCTGCGCTCGTACTCAGGGGCGGTGAATCTGGCGCGCCTCGATGGCGCGGGCTGGATGACCTCAGAAGAGGACGTGTGGTGCGTGCCGGATCTGTTGATCGAGGCCAAACACTACCCGCTCTTTCCGCATCGCGTCGCACGGGCTCTGCCGCGGCTCGACCGGCGCAGCTTTGAGGCGGGCATGCATGGGTGGGTCAAACACTGAGGGCAGAGCACCGGGAACCGGGCACCGGGCTCAGGAAAAGCGCGCAAGAGGGGGGTGACCCGGGTCGTGACGCGTATGTATTTCATTCCATTGGGCCGCGTCTTTTCGAGTGGCAGTTATGTATTTGATTTCACAATTGGTTGCGGGTAAGTATTTTGCTTTGTTATTCGTTGCTCCTTGTTGAAACACGCCTGTATGATGCGCCACTTCCCTTTTGCTGGAGGAGTCAACCTTGAAACGCACGCTGTTTCGACGGGCGCTGATTTCTGCGATCTGCCTCGGACTGGCGCTCGACACCGCTCCGTCGCGCGCTGACACTTTGAAGACCGATGCGGATCTGATCATCGTTGGGGGCGTGGCCGTGGTTGCTGCCGTCGGGGTCGGCGTCTTCTTTGCCTTTCACCATGGCGCGTCGATCAAGGGCTGCGCGGCGAACGGACCGGACGGGCTGGAGATCCGAACGCAGAACGGTGCCAACGTCTATCAGCTTTCCGGTGCGACCGCTGAGGTGCGAGCCGGCGACCTGGTGCGTTTGAAGGGCAAGAAAAGGCGCGCACAAAATGGCGATGTGCCGATGTTCGTCGTCAGCGGCGTGGCGAAGGATTACGGAGGGTGCGCGGCGCCGGCGCACCCGTAGCTGCTCCGTCAAAACGCACTGCCGTCTTCCTCCATTGGTGTCCGAACCCAGCGCGAAAGGCTCCTTTACAGCGTCACGAGCCGCACGCCCGTGATCGCGGGAACGGAGCGCAGCTCGCGCAGCACTTCGTCGGTAACGGCGCCGTCGACCTGGACGACGGCCAGGGCTGAGGCTGGTTCGAGGCCGGTGCCGTTCGCCCGGCCCAGCGCGAAGTTCGCGATATTGACGCTGTGCTCGCCGAGAATCGTTCCGATGCGGCCGATGACGCCGGGCACGTCTTTGTTGCGGATGGTGATCAGCGTTCCCTGCAGCGGCGCTTCGATGTCGATGCCGTCGAGATGCAGCAGACGGGGCGACTCGCCGTGCAGCACCGCACCGCTGGCACTGATGCTGGTCTCGTTTGTGTGCAGGCGGAGCTCCAGCACGCTGCCCGCGGCGCCTCGGGGCTCTTCCGTCTTCTCCTCGTGGAGCCGGATTCCACGTTCCTGCGCGACGGAGGCGGCGTTGATGCGGTTGACCTGCTCGAGATGACCGAGCACGCCGGCGATGGCGCAGTTGCGGATCAGCTCGGTTTTAGTTTCGGCCAGCCGCCCGTGGTACGAGAGCTGGATGCTGTCGATGCTGCCGCGCGGAATCTGCGCCAGGAAGGTTCCGAGGCGCTCGGCAAGGATCATCCACGGGGCAATTTCCTGGTACTCCTCATGGCTGAGCGAGGGCAGGTTGACGGCGTTCTGCGCAATGCCGGACTTGAGGTACTCGCGCACCTGGAGGGCGATCTGCACGCCCACAGCTTCCTGGGCTTCGGCCGTTGATCCGGCGATGTGGGGCGTGAGGATGACGTTGTCGAGGGTGGCGAAGGGTGAGTTCTTCGGCGGCTCTTCATGGAAAACGTCGAGGGCGGCGCCGGCGACCTGTCCGGACTTAAGGGCTTCGGCCAGGTCCGCCTCGACCACCAGNNCGACGTGGAGGGTGAGGTAGTCCGACATTGCGAACAGCTCCTCAGCCGAAACCAGACGAATCGCGTTTTCGCGCGCGATCGAGGCAGAGACAAACGGGTCGTGGCCGAGGAGTTCCATGCCGAACTGGCGGGCCCGCCGGGCGACTTCGAGACCGACGCGGCCGAGGCCGAGGATGCCGAGTTTCTTGCCGCGCAGCTCGGCGCCCTGGAGGGATTTCTTTTCCCATTTGCCGGCGTGCATCGTGGAGTCGGCGCGCGGAAGCTGGCGGGCGAGCGCGATCATCAGTCCGAGGGTGAGCTCCGCGACGGCAATGGCGTTCGCACCCGGCGTGTTCATGACGACGATGCCGCGGCGGGTGGCGGATTCGGCGTCGATGTTGTCTACGCCGACTCCGGCACGGCCGATGACGCGGAGTTTGGGGGCGGCGGCCATGAGGGCGTCGTCGACCTGGACGGCGGAGCGGACAACGAGGGCGTCAGCGTCGGCGAGGGCTTCAGGGAGGTTCTTCACCTGGTCGTGGGTCAGGACTTGCCATCCGGGTTCGGACTGAAAGACAGCGAGGGTGGCCGGAGAGACTTTTTCCGCGAGGACGACTTTCACGATGGCTCCTTCGGAACAGGTTAAACCGGGCACCGGGTTCCGGGTACCGGGCACCGGTGTGGACAGGCAGATGGCGGGAACAAGCGAGTCTAACCCGAGTGCGCGAGCGGAAGAGATCCTTCGTGCGTCCATTTTGATTGCAGGAATAACCGGCGGCCGTGTGTCTGGAGCGCGGAATGGGCCTTATGAAACGCACTGAAGTGCCCTGCGCGGACGAGGCCGCGGGTTGGCTTTTGCGGTACGATGAAAGCGGATTCCGAGCGCGTACGCCGGGCCTTTGCAGCCCGAGGGCCCTCGGAAATTGCGAAAGAAGATGCGGCTATGAAGGCTCTTGAAGTTCTGACCGAACGCAGGCGGCTCCGTCACGACGACGCGGGTTTCACGCTGATGGAACTGCTGATCGTGATCTCGATCATGCTGATCCTGATGCTGATTGCGATTCCCAACATGCTGAACCTGAAGGCGACGGCCAACGAGACGTCGGCCAAGCAGTCGCTGCGCGCTATCCAGGAAGCGGAGACCCAGTACGCGACGAATTTTCCGGCGAACGGCTTTGCCTGCTCCCTCGCGGCGCTGGGCGGCAACGCGTCATCGGGACCGCCAAACCCGCAGGCGTCGCAGTTGCTGCAGGGCGATCTGTCCGGTGGCCAGAAGGCCGGATACAGCTTCAGCATCGCGAACTGCCAGAAGGCGCCAGGCAGTCAGCAGGACAATTTCGTCAGCTACGAAGCCACAGCGGTGCCGCAGGTGGTCGGCAAGACCGGACACAACGGGTACTGCCTCGACATGAGCGGCGAAATCAAGGCCGATCCTTCGGGCGGGACCAACTGCACGGTGGCGATTCAGTAGCAAGCGAAGCGGTCAGCTAAAGTACGGTCAGCGATACAACGGTCAGCGGAGAAGCGGTTAGCGTTGAGCTGCTCCGGAGGGTGAGCAGGGATTGAACAGCAAAACGAGAAATCTGAGCCGCCAGCGTGTCGAGCACCGCTGGCGGTTTTTGCTGATTTGGATCTTGGTACTGGGGGCAGCCGACGGGCTGCCGGCGCAGACGGCGTCGAGCGCCGCGCAGGCCGCGGCCCGCGTGGATCGGCACTACAATGCGCTGCATTCGCTCGAGGTCCACTTCGTCCAGACCTACACCGGCATGGGTATGAACCGCAAAGAATCGGGCGTGCTGCTGCTGAAGAAGCCGGGCAGGATGCGCTGGACGTACACCGATCCCGACGGAAAGCTGTTTGTGCTCGACGGCAAGTACGGGTACTTCTACTCGCCGGGCGAGACCGAGGC
>PMAM01000324.1:12969-16866 GCA_003152595.1 Acidobacterium sp. | reverse complement strand
AGATCACCGCCGCTCCCGACGGGACCATACGGTCCATGACGATCGAGGAGACCGACGGCGTCACGAACCAGTTCACCTTCAGCGGCGAGGCGGACAACATGCCGGCCGCGGACACCGCGTTCCAGTTTGTCCCGCCTCCAGGAGTCCACGTGGTCGAGGGCGAACCGCCGGTCTAGCCGTGCCTTTGCCCCTTCCGATGGGTTGACCTTTTTTGGTCATTGCTACCTGACCGTGGGATACCACCAGCCAAATGACGCCGGTACGATGGCGCCATGCTGACGCGTGTTGGATGCCTGGGAATCCTGCTGGCCATGGGCGGATGGGCCTGCGGTCAGGGGCTGACCCGCAAGTCCGGGCCATGGACGTTGCAACAGAGCGGAACGACCGTGAGCCTTCGCGGCGTTCGGTCGCTGGGCGGCGGCGTGGCGTGGGCGAGCGGGGCCGAAGGGACGGTTCTGCGCACCGAGGACGGCGGTTATGAGTGGCAAAGCTGCGCGCTCCCCGAGGGGGCGGACAAGCTGGATTTTCGCGGCATCTGGGCCTGGGATGCGGACACGGCCATTGTGATGTCGAGCGGCCCCGGCGATCAGTCGCGGGTGTATCGGACGACGGACGGCTGCTCGCACTGGAGCCTGGTGCTGGCCGATCCGGACAAGCAGGGCTTTTTCGATGCGATGGTCTTTTCCGGACGCCAGGTGGGGTACCTGCTGGGCGATCCGGTGGACGGGGCGTTTCCGCTGTTCCGAACCGGCGACGGGGGGCAGACGTGGACGAAGATTCAGTCGCCGGGGCTGACGACCGATGGGCTGGGCATTGCCGCCTTTGCAGCCAGCAATTCAGCGCTGACCGCCGACAGCCGGGTGTGGTTCGTGACCGGCGGTCAGGGCGGCGCGTTTTTTTATGAAGGAACGAGCGATTGCCCACGGGACGGCGATGGGCCCGCCGATCCGAAATGCCTGGATCACTGGACTTTTCACCGGCAGCCGCTGCCCATGGCGGGCGGCAGCTCTTCGGCGGGGGCATTTTCAGTGCGCGCGGTGTGGTGGGACGAGCGGGTAAGAGCCGCCGTAGCGGTGGGCGGGGATTTTGCGAAACCGGATCTCAGCGAAGGGACCTGCGCCTGGACGCCGGATGGGAAGACCTGGACGGCCTCGGAGAAGCCGCCCCGCGGATATCGCTCCGCAGTGACCTGGGAAGCGGACCTGGATGCCTGGATTGCCGTGGGCACCGACGGGTCGGACGTGAGCTGGGACGGCGGCCGGCACTGGAAGCCGCTGGACGATTCCCACTGGAACGCCCTGAGCCTTCCGTTTGCGGTGGGACAGGACGGGAAAATCGGCAAAATCACCCTGGACGGGCTGCATAAGTGAGCACTTTGGGGCCGGTGAACGTCTAGTCCACGAAACCCTGCGCCGCAGGCGTGCGGAACGCTGGAACTGCTACGCTGGAGGGAGGCACCCCCAGGCCGGCGCAGGCGCATCCCGGCGCGGGAAGCGGCGTGGCGGATAGCCCCAAGGCAGATAGCCGAAAAGGCGGATAGCCAAACAACCATGGCAGAATTCGTGATCAGGCTGGCCGATGAGCGCGGCCATGTGCAGGAGCAGATTCAGTCGGCGGCGACTGCGGAAGAGCTGCGCACGCGATTCTCGCAGGCGGGCTACTACGTCTACTCGGTCAAGCCTCGAGGGCTGACGGGCACCGCGCGCAAGACCAAGCTGGAAACCTTCCTGATCTTCAACCAGCAGTTCCTCACCTTAATCCGCGCTGGTATGCCGATTCTGGGCTCGCTGGAGATGCTGGCGAAGAGCCAGAAGAACGCGAATTTTTCCGGACAGTTGCAGAACATAGCTGCGCGGGTGCGGACCGGTGAGTCCATCTCGAACGCGTTCGAAGCCCAGGGCGCGTTTCCGCTGATGTATACGACAACGCTGCTGGCGGGCGAGCGTGCGGGCAATCTCGAAGAGGTCCTCGGACGGTATATGTCGTTCCAGCGGGTCGCGCTGGCCTTCCGCAAGAAACTGACCGCGTCGCTGATCTACCCCATGCTGCTGATCACCCTGGTGATCTGCCTGTTCATCTTCCTGATCACGTTTGTGGTGCCGCAGTTTGCGAAGTTGTACGACCAGATCGGGACGAAGCTGCCGTCGATCACGCTGTTCATGCTGGCGCTGGGCACCGGCGCGCAGCATTATCTGATCTACATCGTCCCGTCGCTGGCGATCATCGGTTATCTGCTGTGGCGCTGGAGCCGCAGCGAGGCGGGCGCCGATCGCATCGACCGCATCCGAATCCGGCTGCCGTTGTTCGGCAAGATCTGGCTGAAATACCAGGTGGCGATGTTCGCGCGCACCCTCTCCACGCTGCTCAGCGGAGGCATTCCCCTGGTGCCGTCGCTCGAAACGGCAGCGCGGTCGATCACCAGCCGGCGGATCGCGAACTCGGTGACGGCGGCCGTGACGTCGGTGCGCGAAGGCCAGGGGCTGGCGAAGAGCCTCGAAGCAACGAAGATCTTTCCCGAGCTTTCCACCGAGATGATCGAGGTCGGCGAATCGACCGGTGCGTTGCCGCAGATGCTGAATTCGGTGGCCGAATTTTTTGAAGAAGACGTGCAGACCGCGCTGACCGCAGCGCTGGCCCTGATCGAGCCCGCGATTCTCATCGTGATGGGCATCGTGGTGGTCGTGATTCTGATCGCGCTGTACCTGCCGATCTTCTCCATGAGCAACGCGCAGAACTTCAGAAGTTAGCAGTGGTGAGCGATGCGGCGAACGCATCGTGGCAAACAGAGGTATTGAGTATGGCTCAGGCTCCCCCCATTCCGATTCCGATCGCGTCCGAACCGGACGAAACCGCGCAGGCCCAGGCGCTGGCGCGGCGCTATCGCTGCGAGTTCATCGACCTGCGCAACTTCCGTATCCGGCACGAGGTGCTGCGCAGCGTGCCGGTGGACATGATGTTCCGCTACAACTTCGTGCCGCTGGAGCAGGAAGTGGACCGGCTGGTGATCGCGGTCAGCGACCCGAGCAAGCTGATGATGCTCGACGAGATCAGCGGCCTGCTGGCGCAGCGCATCGTCACGCGCGTCGCGACCCTCTCGCAGATTACCGACCTGCTGAAGAAGACCGAGCAGAGCCAGCGCGTGCTCGACGAGGCGTCCGAGGGGCTGACCTTCGACGTGCTGACGTCGAGCGACGATTCCGACGAGAATATCTCGATTGAAAAGCTGACCTCGGAAGAGGACATCAGCCCGATCATCCGCCTGGTCGATACGACCATCTTCACCGCACTGGAGCGGCGCGCTTCCGACATCCACATCGAGACCTACGACGATTCGGTTCTGGTGAAGTACCGCATCGACGGCGTGCTGCAACCGGCTATGGCGCCCATTGCGCGAGAGCATCACACCACGATCCTTTCGCGCGTGAAGGTCATGAGCGAGCTCGACATTGCCGAGCGCCGCGTTCCCCAGGATGGCCGCTTCCGCGTACGCTACAAAGGCCGCCTCATCGACTTCCGCGTGTCCATCATGCCGACCGTCCACGGCGAAAACGCGGTGCTCCGCGTGCTCGACAAGGAGTCGATGAGCGAGAAGTTCCGCAAGCTGACGCTCGACGTGGTTGGCTTTGCGGACGACGACCTCAAGCGCTTCCGTCGCTATATTCGCGAGCCCTACGGCATGGTGCTCGTCACCGGGCCAACCGGCTCCGGCAAGACGACCACCCTTTACGCGGCGCTCAACGAGATCAAGAGCGACGAAGACAAGATCATTACCATCGAAGACCCGGTCGAGTATCAGATCCGTGGCATCACGCAAATTCCGGTCAACGAAAAAAAAGGCCTGACCTTCGCCCGTGGACTGCGCTCGATCCTGCGCCACGACCCGGACAAGATTCTGGT
>PMAM01000324.1:12479-12938 GCA_003152595.1 Acidobacterium sp. | reverse complement strand
TGCAGGAAGTCCGCTACGACGACGACATGCTGATCGACAGCGGCCTTGACCTCAGGGAGTGGCGGGATTTCCCCTTCCGCGAGGGCCGCGGCTGCATCGAGTGCGCCGGTACCGGCTATCGCGGACGCACAGCAATTCACGAACTGCTGGATTTGACGGACCCGATCCGTGAAATCATTCTCGAGAAGAAGCCCAGCTCCGAAGTACGGAAGCTGGCGCAGCAGGAAGGCATGCACTTCCTGCGAGAGTCGGCGCTGGACCGTGTGCGGCGCGGCCTGACGACGCTGAAGGAAATCAATAAGGTCACGTTTATCGAGGCATCGCGCTAGTGGCGAATCTGGAGAACTTCTTCAAACCCGTGCCCGGCTCGCGCCCGAAAGCGGCGTGCGAGATTCGCCCCGAAGGCGTGATCGCGGCACGTCCCGGCAAAAAGCACGGCGAGATCGTCACGGCCTTCGC
>PMAM01000324.1:0-12472 GCA_003152595.1 Acidobacterium sp. | reverse complement strand
CTGCTGCTGGATTTCGATGAGCTGCCGTCGCGGCGCCAGGAAGCCCTGGCGGTGGTGCGTTTCCGGCTGCGCAAAATGGTGCCCTTCGATGTGGAGAATGCCGCTGTGAGCTATCAGGTGATGGCGGAAAAGAACGGCCAGTTGAGCGCGCTGGTGACGGTGATGCCGGCCGACGTACTGGCCGAGTACGAGACTATGGTCCGCGACGCGGGCTATGAGCCAGCTGTGGTGCTGCCGAGTACACTGGCGGCCGCCGCGGCGGTCGAGGGCGACAGCGCGATTCTGATGGTGAATCACAGCGGCACTTCTGTAACCACAGCTGTTACACAAGACAATGAGATGCTGCTGCACCGCTCCATGGACCTGCCCGCCGAGCCGCAGGCGCGCGAAGAGGAGATGGCGCAGGCCGTCATCACGGCCCTGGCGTGGTATGAAGACACACTGTCGAGGCTGCCCTCGACGATGTATTACGCGGGCCCGGGGGGCGCCGGTACCGCTTTGCAGTCACGATGGGCCGCACTGGTGCAGCCGGCGCCGAAGCTGGTGGACCTGACTTCCGCCGATGTTTCGGCGATGACTACCGTGCCGCCGGGCGTAGTGGCGGGCGTGACGGGGGCGCTGGCGCGCTAAATGAAGATTGCCGTCAATCTCGCGAGCCGTCCCTACATCGACCTGCGGCCGACCTATAATCGGCTGCGCACGTGGATCGTGATCCTCGCACTGATCGGCGGCGCGCTCTGGTATCTCTACCGCAACGAGCGCGAGGAGGCCCAGGCGGCGCGCGCGCAGGTCGCCGCGGTGGAGAGCCGCGTGCGTGAACTGGAACAGAAGCAGCAGGAGTACCGGCGGATGATGCAGCAACCGAAGGACGCGGGCATCCTGCAGCAGTCGGAATTTCTGAATTCGCTCTTCCAGCGCAAGGCGTTCTCCTGGACGGCGACGATGACGGATCTGGAAACCGTGCTGCCCACCGGCGTGCAGGTTCTGAGCATTGATCCAGTCGTCGCGCAGGATGGGCACGTGATCATTCGGTTGCGCGTCACCGGCGAGCGGGACCACGCGCTCGAACTGGTGCGGAACCTCGAAAAGTCGAAGCATTTTGCGGCGCCCCGGCTGGCGTCGGAGTCGCTGGCGACGGCCCAGGGCGCTCCCGGTGCGCAGAACGTGAGCACGAACAATCAGGTGAATTTCGATATTCTGGCCGACTATCGGCCGCTGCTGCTCGAGCCGGGCGAAGACGAGAAGCCGGAAAAGGCCGCGTCGACGAAGTCGAGTGAAGCCAGGGCGCAGAAGAAGCCGAGCAGCGCGACGGGAGGGCACAAGACTCCGTGAATCGTGTTCCGAAGCTCAATTTGCATTTTTTCCTGCTGGCCCTCGTGGTGGCGGCTGACGTCTTCATCGGCGTGCGCTTCGCGCTTGCGTGGCGGGCGATCCGCTCCAACCAGTCAGGAGCGTTCATCCAGGAAGAGGCGCGGCTGCAGCAGCTCGAGTCCCAGATGAAGCACCTGAGTGGCCTGCCGCAGAAGGTGGACGCAGCGGACGGGGCCGCGCAGAAGTTCTATGACGTGCGACTGGCGCCGAACTACTCCACCGTCCTGTCGCAACTGGGTGGGGTGGCCGCGAAAAGCAACGTGAAGCTCTCACGCGCTGCCTACGCGCAGAATGCCGCTCCGAGCGGGCTGACGGAGCTGCACATCGATGCGGGGCTCAGCGGGCAATACTCCGACCTGATGCACTTCATCAACGGCCTCGAGCGCGATCAGGATCACGTCTTCTTCATCATCGACGGCGTAACGCTGAACGGGCAGCAGGGCGGGCTGGTGAACCTGCGCCTGCGCCTGACGACGTATCTGCGCAGCGGAGCCAGCGATCTGCCCAGCGGTATCGACAGCAACGAGCAGCCGGCGCCGAGCGAGGGAGCCGGACCTGCTCCGGGCGGGGGTCCGCAATGAAGACCGGCATCGAAAACAAGAGGAACCTCATCATCCTCGCGGTGCTTGCCGTGGTGTTGATCGGCGCGGCTGTGTACTTCGTCCGTGGGGTGTTCGGCGGCAGTCCCTCGCCGGCTCCTGCGCTCGCAACCTCATCCTCCGGCCCATCGACGCCCGAAAACGCCGGGACCCAGACCGCGGCAACCGATGCCAATGGTCACGCGGCGAAGAAAATGCCCCCGCTCGAGAAGCTGGATCCTACGCTGCATCCGGAAGTCATGGCGGGTGCGGAGTCGCTGGAGTACAGCGGCAAGGGGCGCAATATTTTTTCCATGAACTCAGCGCCGGTGGTGATCCCGAAGGAGGTCGCCAGTGTGCGGCCGCAACCGGTGGTTCCGCAGCCTCCGCCTGGTCCTCCGCCTCCGCCGGCCATCGATCTGAAGTTCTTCGGCTACTCGGCCAACAACGGCGCGAAGAAAGCCTTTCTGCTGCACGGCGATGACGTCTTCATCGCGAATGAAGGCGACGTGGTGGACCACCACTACAAGGTGTTGAAGATTTCACCGCTTTCCATCCAGGTGACGGATCTGCTGTACAACAACACGCAGACCCTGCCGTTGACACAGGGTTGAGCTATATGCAACATCCGAAGTTACAAATTCGAAAGAAGACAGCCGATTGCGAATCGGGCTTCGTCCTGCTGGCGGTGATTTTTCTCACCGTGATCCTGATCGTCAGCCTGGCCATCGCCGCGCCAAAGATCGCGCGTTCGATCCAGCGCGACAAGGAGTTGGAGACCATCCATCGCGGCGAGCAGTATAAGCGCGCCATCAAGCTGTACTATCAGAAGTTTGGTTCGTACCCCACCTCCATCGACCAACTCGTCGAGACGAACCAGATGCGTTTTCTGCGCAAGAAGTACAAAGATCCGCTGACCGGCAAGGATGACTGGAAGCCGGTGCTCTTTGGACAGGCGCACGTGCGTCCGCTGGGATTCTTCGGGCAGCCGCTCATGACCGTAGGCCTGGCTGGGACGGCTTCGATGTACGCGGCTACCGCGAGCACCACGACCGACGCGAATGGCGTCCCGATCGCGAGCCCCGATCAGTCCGGCACAGACGGGACCAGCGGATCGTCCGGATCCTCCGGGTCTGGATCGAACTCGGGCTTCGGATCCTCGGGTCCGAGTGTTGGTTCCTCGGGTTCGAGCTTTGGCTCATCCGGTTCGAGCTTCGGCTCGTCCGGGTCGAGCTTCGGCTCGCCCTCCTCGGGCTTTGGATCGCCGCCAACCAGCGGATCCTCGACGTTCGGTTCCCCCACGCCGACCTCCACGCCAGGATCCACGTCGACATCATCCTTCGGATCGAGCGGGTCGGGAACGTCCGCCACAACCTTTGGCGGGGGCGGCCCGATCGTCGGCTTCACGCTGCCGGTCGATAAGCCATCGCTGATCGAATACAAGCTGCAAAAGCGCTACAACAAGTGGGAATTCAACTACGATCCGATGGAAGACCAGGCCCAGATGCTGACGGGGCTGTCCGGTGGCGCCGGTACCGGAACTGGGACGGGAACCGGAATCGGGACTGGGACGGGTATTGGGACGGGGACTGGAATAGGAACTGGAACTGGGATTGGAACCGGGACCGGAATCGGAACCACGGGCGGGACCGGCACGGGCGGATCGGGATCCGGCTCGCCCTTTCCGCAATAACAAAGGCCCGCGCCATTGGCGGGCCTTCTCACTTCCTCAAGCTAAAAGCTTAGACCTGGAACGACGATCCGCAGCCGCAGGTGCTCTTCACCGCCGGGTTGTCGAACTTGAAGCCCGCCGCTTCCAGCGTCTCGAGGTAGTCGACGGTGCAGCCACTCAGGTACATCAGCGACGTCGCGTCGACGAACACCTTGAGCCCGTTGAAGTCGTACACCTTGTCCATCATGCCGGACTGGTTCTCGAACGACATCGAATACTGGAAGCCGGAGCAACCGCCGCCCACGACGCCAATGCGCAGGCCGGCCGGCAGCGGGTCCTGCGTCGCCATAATCTCGCGTACCTTGTTCACGGCGTTGTCGGTCAGGCGAACCGGCGTCGTCTTCGGCGCGGGAGCTGCTTCGGGAGTGAGCGTGCTGGTAGTAACAGTGCTGGTAGCCATGGAGTCTCCTGGGGAAAACTTCTGCCTTAAGTGTACCGCAGGCGGCAGGCAGAATCACGTTTTACATAAGATGCTGCAGGCCGGAGCCGGGTCGCAGATTCGGCGTCGGCCGCACAGATTCAACAGGATTTAGCGCCGAATTCCGCGAAGAATGCGAGCGATGGATTCCAGCACCCGCTCTGGAGTCACCCCGTCAGGCGGCGGGATTCCCATCTTCGCTGTCATCTGCTGGGCCAGCCGCTCGGCCAGGGCGCGGCGNNGGCGTCCGCCGGCAGATCGACAGCGTTGGGATCGACCATCGGAGCCGGCGGAACCGCGACCGGCGTAAAGGCTCCTGCGGTGATGGTGCGCGAGGCCGTGCCGCTCCACAGCGCCGGTTCCGGAGCGCGCTCGTGGACGACCAGAGTCCCCGCTGCAAAGTCGCCGAGCCGCTTGTTGCGCCGGTTGCACAGCATCGTCACGATCCCGACGGCATAGAAGCTGGGAAGCGCATCGACCACGCGGATCAGGTTGCGCGTCATCGACTCGAACAGGGTGATCTGCCGGCCGGAGTCGCGGATCACGCGCAGCTTGCAAAGCTTCTTGCCCGGAGTCTGTCCGTTCCAGAAGGCTTCGAAAAGGGTGTAGTAGCCCCAGTACAGCAAGAAGTAAAAGAGGATGATCGCGGCAATGAACCATTTCTCGTCTGCGCGAGCAATAGCCTGGAAGGATTCCGGTGCCGAGCTAATAACAAGGAAGATCAGGAAGAAGAGGACCAGGTAGACCAGGATCTGGACGATCGTATCGGTGAGCACGGCAAGAAAGCGGCTGCCGATGCCCGCGATGGGGAAGCGGATCGCGACCTGCTCCGGAGTCTCGATGGTAAGCTGATCGGGAGTTTCGTCCATGGCGCGATTCATCAACGGGTTTCAGGGCGCGGCGCACGCATGATTTCCAACCGCTGGATCGAACAACGGCAGGGACTGTGGCAGCGGCTGGATGCGTTACTGGTCCAGACGGAACAGTCGGGGCTAAAGTCGCTTTCCGGCGACGAGCTGCGCGAACTGGGACTGCTCTATCGGCAGGTAGCCCAGGATCTGTCCGCGGTGCGGGCCGATCGCGGGTCGCGCACGCAGGAAGAATACCTGAACCTGCTGCTGGCGCGAGCCCATAATCGCGTGTACTCGGGCAGAAAGCTCGAGCCCCGCCAAATCGTGCGCTTCTTCGCCGTGGAGTACCCGCGAATCTTCCGCAGCATGTTCCCATACGTTGCCGCGTCAGTGGCCATTTTTCTGGCCGGTGCCGCGCTCGGCACGCTGTTGAGCGTTGCCCGCCCGATGTTCCAACGCATGATCCTCGGTCCGGCTATGGTCGCCTCCATTGAGAAGCGCGAGATGTGGACGCACAGCCTTGTCAGCATGAAACCGCAAGCCTCCACCGGGATCATGACGAACAACATTGGCGTCGCCTTCGCGACCTTTGCCGGCGGCATCACGGCGGGACTGTGGACACTGTACGAGCTCTTCTTCAACGGCATGGAACTGGGCGTGGTGAGCACGGCGTGCGCGCAGGCGCGCATGGCGCTGGACCTGTGGAGCTTCGTCGCGGCGCATGGAGCGCTGGAGCTGCCGAGCATCTGCATCGCCGGTGCGGCGGGCCTGCGCATCGCCACGGGCATGCTCTTTCCAGGAATCCACAAGCGCCGGGACTCGCTGGCGCGCGCATCGGTGGAGGCCATTCGGCTCCTTGCCGGAACCGTGCCGCTGCTGATGATCGCGGGGACGCTGGAGGCCTTTCTGTCACCGTCGGGCGCACCCATTGCGGTCAAGTTCCTTACCGGTGCCGTGCTGTTTTTAGGGCTGGGACTGTGGCTGACGTCTGGACGGAGCACCGAGCACCGGGCGCCTGGCTCCGTGACGACCACTACAGGAGCCCTCGCGCCTTCACTTCAAGATACTCATTGATTGCGTCGGTGCGGAGCGCGCCGGGCGTCGTCTCCGCGACGAGCACGCCCTTCGAGCGAAGCCCAGCCAGAACCAGGCGCCGTCGCTCAAGCACTTCCTGCGCAGCGGCGGACTCGAACATTTGCACTGCGGTTTGCGGTTCGCGCGCGGCGGTTGCGTGAATCTCCGGATAACTGAGCACCAGCAGCAGGACCAGGTGGCGGCGAGCGAGGTCGGCCGCGGCGTCGGCAATGTCGGGGCGGCGCGCACTGTCGGCCATCTCCGTGATCCAGAGGACGAGGCTGCGGCGGCGTTGCAACTGGCCCAGCCGGGCAGCGGCGCGCAGATGATCGGCCTCCGAACCTTCCACGCGCGCCTGCGAGAGTGAATCGATCATCACGCGCAGGGAGTTGGCGCCGGTGGCGGGTAGAAGCTGCTGCTGGATTGCGCGGCCATAGACCAGCAAACCGGCCTTATCGCCCGCCTGCATTACTGTCTGCGCCAGCGCGATCCCCGCGCTGCACGCCTGATCGAGCTGCGTGAGGCTTAAAAGGAAAAATTCGTTCGAAGCCGCGTCGCGGAAGCTGGCCGGATGCGATGAACGGCCCGCCGCTATGGCGTGGCGCGTTTCGAAGACCGTCCCCGACAACCGCCCCGCGTCGACGACGATCCACACTTGCTGGCTGCGCTCGGTGGTGAATTCGCGTGTCACCACTTTGGCGCGGCGAGCCGTTGCCGGCCAGGAGATGTTGCGCAATTCATCGCCCGCGCGGTAATCGCGCAGGTGGTCGAACTCGCGGCCGGTACCGGTCAGACGCAGGCGCCGGCGCTGCAACTCGATCTGGCGAATACGTAACAGATACAGTGCCGTATCATCGGCGGAGCGCTCCATCGTCGGATAGACGCGAACCTTCTGCGCAGGCTCGCAGATTGCCCGACGCTCGGCCAGACGCAGGCGACCGCTCCAGCGCAGCCACACCGGTCCGAGCGTGAAATCACCGCGCCGGTTCGGCGTCACCATGAACGTGATACGCGCAGGATCGCGAGGAAAAACGCTGAGCGTGGCGGAAGGCGGCAGCTGGGCAAGCGCGGGATGCAGATCGTCTGCAACCTGGACTCGCAGAACCGCATTTGCGTCGTGTTCAACCGCCAATTCAATGCGAGTCTCACGGCCCAGCACGGGCGAGTCGACGAACGTCCGCGTGACGCGCAAAGAATGTGCCAGTGGCAGTGACAATATATCTACAACTACCAAAAGAAGGACTACCCCGTCCCACGCGAGCATCAATGCCAGCCAGTGCAGCCCGAAGAATCCAGAAATCGCGCAGAGCAGTCCGGCCAGGAGCAACAGCAGCGCTCGTGCGGTGAGCGTCGTTCCGAAAATCCTGCCGAAGCGGCCCCTGGAATGCGCCAGGGCGGCCACCGGCGGCGGAATGAGGGTATGGATCATTTCGGCAGAGGCGTTGCAGCCAGTACGTCGGCCAGAACACGGTCGGGATCGAAACCCTCGAGTTCCGCTTCGGCCTTCAGAATGATGCGGTGCCGCAAACACGGCAGCGCCGCCTGCTTCACGTCGTCCGGAATCAGAAAGTCGCGTCCATCTTTCGCCGCACAGGCTTTGGCAACGATCAGCAGATTCGCCGCAGCGCGCGGGCTCGCACCCAGCGTGATGGCGGGCCACTCGCGCGTGCGCCGCACCACAGCAAGCAGGTAATCGAACAACGCCGGCTCCACGCGTACCGCTCGCAACTCCCGCCGTGCTGCAACGAGATCCTGCGCAGAAACGCCGGCGATCTCAATTGCCTCGAACTGCGGCGTGTCGCCCTTGGCGTGATGGCGCTCGAGCACCGTCCGCTCCTCGCCGGCACTCGGATAGCTCACGCGAATCTTAATCAGGAAGCGGTCGAGCTGCGCCTCGGGTAGAGGATACGTTCCCTCGAACTCCAGCGGGTTCTGCGTGGCGAAGACGGTGAAGAAGTCGTCGAGCGCATGCGTCTCGCCGTCGATCGTCACCTGGCGCTCTTCCATGCTCTCCAGCAGCGCGGCCTGCGTGCGCGGCGGCATGCGATTGATCTCGTCGGCAAGCAGAAACTGGGTGAAGACCGGGCCGCGATGAAACGTGAACTCGCTGGTCTTGAGCGAGAAAACGCTGGTGCCGAGAATATCGGCGGGCATCATGTCAGGCGTGCCCTGGATGCGGCGAAAGTCGAGCGCGAGGAATCGCGCCAGCGTCTTCACCGTCATGGTTTTCGCCACGCCGGGAACGCCCTCGACCAGCGCGTGTCCGCCACAAAGGAATGTCAGGATGGCCTGCTCGATCAGCTCCGTCTGTCCGGAGATGATCTTGCCCAACTCGGCTTTCCCTCGTTCGAAGATGGACAGCACGGCGCGGACTTCGCTGTTGCTTTCGAGAATTTCAGTCATGCAGTTCCCTGGGTTGGTTTTCGCTTGAGCCCCGCGTTCTGCTGCGGGTTGCGAATCCGGTCGTTCAACATCGCGATATGTTGGTCGAGGCGCCGCACCAGCGCCAGCGCCACAACCGGTCGGGGACTATCGTACTCCGCCTGACGTGCCGCTTCGAGATCGGCGGCCAGCGCCGTGGTGTCGTAGCCAAAACGTGTCTGGACCGCGGCGGCAACGGCGGCTGGACCAGAGCGCAGAGTCTCCGCAGGCAGACATTCGCGCATCAGAAACTCGCTGACCCGGCGCTCCGCGGCGGAGATGGCGACGCTGCTGGCTCCGGCCTTCGCATACAGCGCTCCCATCGACTCGACGAATTCCAGCGGCGAAGCGCGCGGTGGCTGCACCAGCGCGCGCTGCGGACCGCTGCCGCGAGCAAAGCTAAAAAGCAGGAGCGCCGCGATGCACGCCGTTTGAATTTCGATGGCGGTGAGAGGCGTGCCGCGCGTCGTCGTCCACGGGCTGGCGTTCACGCCGTGCAGGAACTCATCGAAATAAACCGTGCGATCCGGGTCGCCAACGCTGGCCAGCAACAGACGCAGGTTGCCATCGTTGTGCAGGCCCATGTTCGTGAGCGGCGTGGAAGAGGCCCACCAGACGATTTCGCCCTGGCCTTCGCGGTACGAGACGACGACAGCGCCGTTGCCGCAGGTTTGCGAAACGCGCACCGCCGGGTCATCGCCGCTCCAGCGAACCGGCGCGGGCATTTCAAGCTCCCCCGCGCGCGCCAGCGGACCCGGGCCTTCCGGTGCTGTGATGCAAAGGTCAGTGAAGAGCCGCTCCGCCTGCGCCACCTTCGCGTTCGGAAGGAAAAGCGCCGCGACTGCGCCGGTCGCGACAATGCGGCCGCCGCGATGGAGGAAGTCGACGAAGGGTTGCTGGCGGTCCTTGTCGGTGAGCGCGGTGAGCGAAGGCGATGGTTCTGCGAGGACGAGCGTTGCGTGCGATGCATCGATGGATGAAAGTTCCGCCTCAGGGCGATCCCAGCGCACCGTGTTGTAACCGAGCTGCCCCAGCAGCAAGTACGCCGCCTTCGCCCCAGCGGACCCCGAGTTCCAGGTGCTGGGCGTGGGGTCGCGGTCTTCGCGATTGGGCGCGAGAATCCCGGTGACCACAATAAGCGCGATCACGACGCCGCCGAAGATCAGCAGGAATCGCCAGTCGCTGCTGAGTTTCTTCATGCCGACCTCAGCTGGCGGTGCAGTTCCAGCGCGCTGTCGTAATCCGGGCGCGCCGCCGGGCGCAGCCCATACCAGATTGTCTCGAAGCTAAAAGTTTGTCGCCGAAGCAGCGGCGCAATTGCAGAGGCCGGATCCAGCAGGCGCAGATACTCGCGTGGCGTGCGCGCGCGATCCGGTTGCCACAACCGTTGCCCTTCGAGGGTGACGATGCTGGCCCAGTAGAGACAATGCACGGCATCGCGGAAGCGGCCGCCGGCGGCATGCTCTTCGGCCTCGCGCATCCAGTTCAGCACGCGCTCGTCGGTCTGCTCGATGCGCCGCGTGGCATCCAGCTGCATGCGGACACGCTGTCTGCGCACGGTTCTGAAGGCCCACACCAGGAGCAACGCGCAGACAATTCCGCCCAGGCCCCACTCGATCAGCGGACCGATCCAGGGCGAACGCGAACCGAACGCGGCCACGTGCGCGAGCATCCGGTCGAGCCAGCGATACAGCAGCGCGATGATCTGGTCGCGAAGAGAAGGAGCGGCAGAGGTGTTGAACTCCCGGCTCGCCAGGATCGCATTGGCTTCTTTGCGCGCCAACGAGAAGTCGGGTGCCGCGGGAGCTGGCTGCGCATCGGCCAGATCTTCGTCAATCTGCGCTTCAGCATCGGCCATGAGTGCGGCGCGTCTCGGATCGGGGAGCGATTTTGCCGACGACAGCGCATCGCTCATCCACGCAAAATGCGCATCGAAGAAAGATTTATTCGCCAGCGTGACGTGCTCATCCGCGCCCACCCGACTCGGGTCGCACGCCGACGCGTTTTGCGCGCACGCCGCAGCCAGAGAGCGAAGCGCATGCAACTCCCGGGTATAGTCCGCCAGTGTGCTCTGCTGCAGAACCCGCTCCGACACGGTCACGTGCGCGTCGTTGGCGTGCGCGGGTGAAACTGCCAGCACCGCAACAAAGAACCCAGCAACGGCGAAGCTGGCGCGGCGAGCGCGGATTATGCAGGCTCCGGAGATGGGCTTGTCTCCGCAGGAGGATTGGCGGGCGGTGGACCAGTGCGCAGCATCAGGAATTCGATGTCGAAGCCCTCGTGGCGTACGCGCTCGTCGAAATAAAAGAGGCACAGCGCAATCGCGGCGACCGGACCGACGAGCAACCGGGAGAGAAATGCACCGCTGAGCTGAACCATCTGCAGGATGTTGCGCTCCGCGCCGTGCGCGCGCATTCCGATGAACGCCAGCGGTGAGAGCACCATGCCGACGATCATGCTCATGGCGATGATCAGCAGGCCCAGCAGGAAGATGCGGCCCTTGCGCTCGGTGAGCAGAGCCATGCTGCGGCGGACCGCCACGTTGGGGCCGAGTGATTCAATCACTGAAGCGGGCACGGCCAGCGAAACACGAATCGCCGCATAGATGGCGTAAATGAAGCTCGCGAAGATTTGCAGACCAAAGATAAAGGAGAGGACGCCGACTGCGATCGCCGAGCCGCCGCCCAGCCGCGGCACCAGAGCGAGAACGGAGAAGAACATGCCCACCGAGAGCATGACCCACCAGGAGATGCTCCAGTACTGGCGCAGCGTCACCAGCACGTAGCGGAACCAGTGTGTGGTGGCGGCTTTCCACGCGGCACCCACCGAGGCAGGCTTGCCGAGGTAAATCTCCGCGACAGCCCAGGTGGTGGCCGCCTGTGTGATTCCGTAACACGCGAAGTAGAGCAGCACGCCGATGGTGACGATGACGCCGTAGAGCACGGGCTTCGTGATCGTCTGCAGTTGCATACCGTTCCGCATGGTGCGCTCGCCCATTGTGAACAGCACCTGCAGAGCGCCGCTCACGAAACTCACGCCCGCTGGAAGCGCAGCCAGGCCGGCGAACAGCGCAAATCGCGAACGATAGAGTTGAAAGGTGCGGTCGAGGACTTCACCGGTGGAAAGAGGCCGAAGATCGTAACCGGAAGTGGTCTGCGCAAGGCTCTCCGAACCTGCCCAGCTTTGCCCGCCTGCCATGAGAAGTGACTCCGAGTGTGGGCATAGTAGCACAGCCGCGGCGCGAAGGGGACCGCCGGTTGGAGGGATAGATTCGTGGGTCCCGATCGCTCGACAGCTGCGCGTGCAGCCTCTGTTATGGGTGGGTGCCGCTCTGATCGCCGGTCTCCGGGGCCAGCATTTGATAGCTCACAAAGGCCAGAAGTTTGCTGTCCGGAGCCCAGGAAGGAACATTCATCGTGCCCGACCCGCCGACGAGTCGAAAGAGCACGTGAATGCTGCGATCCTCGAGCGTCATCACCCGCAGCGCAACAGGCTTGTTCGCCGGATGGCCCGTGGTCCCAGGCTCATAGCTGATGAAGACGATCGATTTGCCGTCCGGCGAAGGGTGCGCGGTCCAGTTCACCCAGTCGTCGTGAGTCATTGGCTCCGGCGAACCGCCATCGGGATGCATCCGCCAGATCTGCATCGAGCCGCCGAGGTCGGAGTTGAAATAAATGTACTGTCCATCGGGCGAGTAGTCGGGATCATCGCTGACGCCCGTCCCCGTCGTCAGCGCGTGCTCTTCGCCGCCCCCCGCAGGAATCGCAAATATGTTGAGCGATCCATGATCCGGCCGCGAGAAGAGGATCGTCTTGCCGTCGGGCGACCAGCTGTGGAACCAGGAGTTGGGGTGTTCGGTAAGCACGCGGGGAGCGCCGCCGGTGACAGGAACAAGGTAGACGCGAAATTCCGATTTTCCGGCGGTCGCACAGGTCATAGCGAGGAGTTTTCCGTCGGGTGAGAGTCCGTGACTTCCGGTGCAGCGTGTGGCCTCGCCCGTGTCGATTTGCCGCGGTGTGCCGCCATC
>PMAM01000231.1 GCA_003152595.1 Acidobacterium sp. | reverse complement strand
CACCTCGCACCCGCCACCGCACTCCACACCCCGCAACCGCACCCCCACCTGCACCTCCATCCGGAACCCGCATCCCCCCGCTAAACCTGGCCAGGTTCACCCCACAGCAAGAAGCTCAAGCTTCTGCGGTCCAGAAATCAATCCATTTGACTCGATTCACCAGTCCCAAAGTACCGTCCCGACCCATTTTGAAAAAGCCGAGGAACCCCATCTGCAGGGCCCCATTACCGGCCCTGAGCAAGCCGACGCGAAGCGAGAAACGCCTCGAATGGGTATGCCCGGAGTTAGCAGATGTGGGGGAGCAAGAATCTCTAACGCTGCAACGAAGCTCTCACCGCGGCATCAACTCAAATTGCTCGATCCCCACCCGTGCCCCCAGCGTCGCACGCTCCCCCTCCGGAAAGAACAAGACCGTCACCTCATCGAACTTCCGAATCCCGCGCCGCTCCGGAATCGCGAACCGCACCTCTTCGCTCACCGGATTCGCCTTGAACGTGAAGTGATCCGCTTCGGTCGACACGATGGGCCCTGTCCCGAGATACATCGACGGCTTTCCCGGCGTCGTCGAGTCCGTCAGCAGTACGCCCATCTCGATCCGCCCCCGCCGGTTGTCTCCGTTCCGCACCGTCACCTCCATCGCGCCAACCGAACGCAGATCCACCGGCTCCGCCAGCGTCTGATGCGCCTCCATCGCCAGCGGCACCCGGCTCGTTGAGTAGATACTGACCGCCACCGGATCGCCGTGCGCCAGGTGCGGATGCGCTCCAGGTCCTTGTTGCGGTATCTGAAAATACCAGTACGACCCGTCGAACCGAATCACCAGCGGCTTCTTCGTCCCCGTCCGCAGTACATCGCGCTCGATTGGAACCGGCGGCAGCTCCTTGCTCTTGTCCTTCACCGTGAACAGCACGATCCCCTGGTACCCATCAGGATAGGCATCTGCCGCTTCGCCCTTCTCCGTGTCCGCCCGCGTCCGTGCCGCCGCCTGCGCCGTCGTCTCCATTCCGCCATTCATCCGAACAAAACGCGCCAGCAGCAGCGGGATCACGATCAGTATCGCCATCAGCACAGCGGCGCTCGCCCCCACCGCCCGCCTCGCCAATCTCTCGCGCGCTTTCGCATCGAGCGATGCCATCCGTTTCCACACAAACAGAAACGCCGCAACACCGGAGAGCGTCATCGCCACGAACACCTCCCCGCGACTCGCCAGCACCACCGCCAGTTCCACGCACACGGCAATCGCAAAGGCCCGCAGTCGTCCCGAATCCGGCGCCGGAAGTCCCGCAAATCGCGGATCCTCGCTCCATGGTTCCCACTCCTCGGCNNAGGTCAACCCTCGGCGTCCTCCCCCACACGCATGCCGCCATCACCGCGCCCGCAACCGCACTTATCGCCGTCGCCCACCCCGATCCTCGCACCCAGCACAGCAGCATCGGCGGAAGCAGCACCCACGTCGCCGCCGCCCCCACCACAAAGTTCATCCGCGGATACGCCGGCCGTCCCTCGAGAAAGCTCTCCCCAACACTCAGGCCGGCAGCACCGGCCAGCACCGTCGCAGCCATCCACACGGCTGCAACCGCAACCGCTCGCCCAAATGAGTGCCCCACACCTGGTGGCCGCATCCACACCGCCGCCACCATCGCCGCCAGCAGCCCGCTCAGGTACAACCCCCAGGCCTTCGCAGGAGTGTCCGCTGCTCTCATCTCGCCCCCGCAGCCGCCGGCTCGCACCGGCGCCGCACCGATGCCCAATTGGACACCGCACGCCCGCAAAGGGTTCCTATGTAGTATTCGTTATCAGCGTCCCCGCTCCCCGCTCCCGGCTACTGCCTGCTCTTCACAAACATTCGCGCCGCCAACAGAATCGCCGCACACCCCATCACCGTCAGGATCACTGCCTCTCTCCACAGGTCCGCCATCCCCGCGCCCCGTAAAACAATTCCCCGCAAAATCCGGATGTAGTACGTCGCCGGAATCAGATGGCTGATCCACTGAAACGGCAGCGGCATGTTCTCGATCAGAAAAATGTATCCCGACAAAAATACCGATGGCAGAATCGTCCCCATCGACAGCTGAAACGCCTCTGCCTGCGTCTTCGCCTTCGTCGAAATCATCAGCCCCAGCCCCAGCACCGTCAGCAAAAACGGCAACGACAGCGCCAGCAGCAACAACACATTCCCGTGTACCGGCACCAGAAACACCACCCGCATCACCGCCAGAATCGCGCACAGCTCCCCAAACGCCAGCACCCCGTAGGGAATCATCTTCCCCACCATCAGCCCCAGCGGAGCCACCGGCGTCATCTCCAGTTGCTCCAGCGTCCCGCGCTCCCGCTCCCGCACCAGGCTCAGCGCAATCAGCAGAATCGTCATCACCTGCAGCAGTATCGCCACCAGCCCCGGCACAAAAAAGTTCGCCGACCGCGTCGCCGGGTTGTACAGCACCGACGGCCGCACCTCCACCGGCATCGTCCCATCCGGTAGCACCCGCAGCAGCGACTGTTGCAGCGCCACCCCCGTCGCCGTGCTGATCGTCTGCGCCGCTACTGTCGAATCCGACCCGTCCACCAGCACCAGCACCGTCGCGCCCGTGCCGTCCTGCAGCCGCCGCGCATAGTCATACGGAATCCGAATCCCCGCCCGCGCCTTCCCCGACCGAATCGCCTCGTACATTGCGTCCGGCGACGTCACATAACTCCGCAGCGCGAACACATCCGACCCCGCAAAGCTCTCCAGCAGCCTCCGGCTCTCCTGCGTCTGGCTCTGGTCCAGCACCACCGTCGCCACCTGCCGGATATTTGTATCAACGGCGAATCCAAATAGGAACAATTGCAGTATCGGAAGCGCCAGCGCGAACACCAGCGTCCCCGGATCGCGCACAATGTGCAGAAATTCTTTCCGGCACACCGGCACCAGCCCCCTGAACAGAGTCGGAAACAGCGCCTTCATCGCGCCGCCTCCATAATTTGATACGTCAGTGTTACAAATACGTCCTCCAGCGACGGCTCAATCGCCTCAATGCGGGCCTGGGGCAACTCCGCCCGCAGTTCTCCCAGCCGATCCGTCTCCGCCAGCGCGTGAATCGACCGCCCGAAGATCGTCGCCTCCCGCACTCCCTCCATCCCGCGCACCCGGTCCAGCATCGCCGCCGCATTCGCCGTCTCAATCTCCACCCGCGTCGTTCCTGCCGGATTCGCCTCCGGCAGCCGCTGCAGCTCCGCCACCGTCCCAATCGCGATCAGCTTCGACAAATAGATGTAGCCCACCCGCCCGCACCGCTCCGCCTCATCCATGTAGTGCGTGGTCACAAAAAACGTCACGCCCTGCCCCGAAAGCTGAAACAGCAAATCCCACAGCGCCCGCCGCGCTACCGGATCGATCCCCGCCGTCGGCTCATCCAGAAACACCACCTCCGGCGAATGAATAATCGCGCACGCCAGCGCCAGCCGCTGCTTCCACCCGCCCGACAGCTGTCCCGCCCGCCGCTTCATATACGGCGCAATCCCCGTCAGCTTCTGCACCTCGTGCGTGCGCTCCTCCGCCCGCTTCGCATCGAGCCCATAAACGCCCGCGTAGAACGCAATGTTTTCCGCCACCGTCAGGTCCTCATACAACCCGAACTTCTGCGACATGTAACCGACATGGCGACGAATTTCCGCCGCATCCTTCCGGATATCCATGCCCAGAATCCGCCCCGTCCCCTCGCTCGGCGCCAGCAGTCCGCACAACGCCTTGATCAGCGTCGTCTTCCCCGACCCATTCGGCCCCAGAAACCCGAAAATTTCCCCCTTCTCCACCGTCAGGCTCACGTCGTTCACCGCCGTGACCTGCCCGAACCGGATCGTCAGGTGATCGGCCTCGATGATCGCCGTCATTTCAGGCTCACTTGCGCCGACATCCCCGACTTCAGCACCTGCTGTGCATCATCGACGTACACTTTCACCCCGAACACCTCGTGTTCGCGATCGCTCTTCGTCTGCACGTTGCGCGGCAAAAACTCTGCCTCGCTCGCAATCATCCCCACATGCCCCTCAAACGTCCGCCCAAAGCTGTCCACCTTCACCGTCGCCCGCTGCCCCAGCCGCACATGCGCCAGATCCGTCTCCGGCACGTACACCTTTACCCACAGCTGCGCACTCTCCAGCATCGTCATCACAATCCGACCTGCCGGAACCAGATCCCCCGGCCGCACGCTCACCGTCTCCACCACCGCGTCCTCCGGCGCCGTCAGCACCGCCTCGCGCAGCTGCGCATCCAGCGCCGCCACCTGTGCCTGCGCCTGCGCCAGCCGTCCACGTGCGGCTTCAATATCCTCTCGGCGAAATCCCTTCTTCGCCAGCACCGCCGCCGCTTCCGCCTGCTTGTAACGCGCTTCCGCCGCGTTCACATCCTCCACGCGCGTCCCCGCCTCCAGCAGCACCAGCCGCTGCCGCGCGCTCTCCGCCCGCTGCGCCGCTGCATCGCGCTTGTCCCTCGCATCGTCGAACTGCTGCTTCGAGATGATGTCGTTCTTTACCAGCTCCTGCATGCGCTTGTAATAACTCTCCGCATTCGCCGCATCCGCCTGCGCCGCGCTGTAATCCGCCTTCGCCTGCTCGATCTCCTGCCGCCGCGGCCCGTTCCGCGCCTCCTCCAGCGCCGCCTGCTCCGCGTGCGCCGTTGCCACCGCCTGCGCAATCTCCTCCGGACGATTCCCCCGCACCATCTTCTCCAGGTTGGCCTGCGCCTGCTCCACTTCGGCCTCTGCCTGCGCCCGTTGCGCCGTCAGCTCGTCGTGTTCGAACCGCACCACCACCGTCCCCGCCTTCACCGCCTGCCCTTCCTCGACGCCCACCTCGGTCACGCGCCCGCCCACCTTCGACCCGATCTGGATCTCCCGCGTCTCCACCGTCCCCGAATAATCGTTCGCGCTCCGCCATCCCGCCCACGCGAATGCGATCCAGATCCCCGCAATCGCCACCAGCGCAACCGCGCCGCCCACGAACAGTCGCCGCTTCATGCCACTCCCTCCCGCAACACCAGCAGCCGCTCCCGCATCGTCTCCACCAGCCACTTCTGCGGAGCGCTCTCCCGCATCAGCCACTCCAGCATCGTCGCCATGTAGATCGCGAATGCCGTCTCCGCCACCCGGCGCACTCTTTTCTTCCCCCGCACAAAACGTCCCACCGATGCCGCCAGCGCCTCCACTGCCTCCGCCCGCGCCACCAGCAGCACGCCCTGTGAGGCCTGCCGGAAGATCGTCTCCATCAGCAGCTTTTTCGAGCCCCCGCTGATCCGCGCGTTCTCCACCGTCAGCCGCACCATCAGCTCCACGATGTCGTCGTAGCGCGCCTTCTTCCCGCTCGCGGCAAACTCCTCGAGGATCGCCTTCAGCTTCGCCACCCGCGCCGCCGCAATCTCGCGCAGGATCAGCTCCTTCTGCGGAAAGTAGTTGAACAGCGTCGCCCGCGACACCCCGGCCGCCTCCGCCACGCTGTCCATCGACACGTCCTCGTACCCGTGCTGCCCGAACAGCTCAAACGCCGCCCGGATAATCTCCCCGCGCGTCTGCTGCTTCCGCCGTCCATGCAGCGTCGGCCGCACGCCCATAGCCTTTGCATTGCTGTCCACAAAGTGGACTATAGTCCAGTTCCTGGACTCTTGCCCAGCCTCGGCCACGACTCGCCCCGGTACGAACGTAACCCCTGGCACCCCCCCTGCAGTCAGCACCCCTGCTCCCTCCTCCCTGCTCCCTGCTCCCTCCTCCCTGCCTCTCCGTCACTCTCCTCTTGACAATCAAGAGAACTCCGCGGTACCTCTTGACAATCAAGAGAACTCAGCGGTACCTCTTGATCATCAAGAGGAATACTCCGCCTATGCCTGAAAAACCCGGCGACCTCGTCCAGGGAACCCTCGAAATGCTCGTCCTCAAAACCCTCGCCCTCGAGCCCATGCACGGCTACGGCATCGCCCTCCGCCTCGAGCAGATCAGCCGCGGCGTCTTCCGCATCAACCCCGGCTCCCTCCTCCCCGCCCTCAGCCGACTCGAGCGCGCCGGCCGGATCAAAGCCGAGTGGCGCGCCTCGGAGAACAACCGCCGCGCCCGCTACTACCAGCTCACCCACCGCGGCCGCAAAGCCCTCGAAGACGAGCTCGCCCAGTGGGACCGCCAGATCGCCGCCATCAACCGCATCCTCGAAGCCTGACCGGACACCGCAACCCAGGAGCACCCAGCATGTTCTCCACCCTCATCGCCGGCCTCCGCGCCCTCTTCCACCGCGACCGCCGCAACGCCGACATTCATCATGAGCTCGACAGCTTCCTTCAGGCCTCCATCGACGACAAGATCCGCCACGGCATGACCCGCGATCAGGCCCTCCGTGCCGCCCGCGCCGAAATCGGCAGCGCCGAATCCGTCCGCCACAAAGTCTGGTCCGCCGGCTGGGAATCCACCGCCGAATCGCTCTGGCACGACGTCCGCTTCGCTCTGCGCCAGCTCCGCAAGACCCCCGGCTTCACCGCCACCGCCGTCCTCACCCTCACCCTCGGCATCGGAGCCAACGCCGCCATCTTCACCCTCGTCAACGCCGTCCTCATGCGCAACCTTCCGGTTGCCGATCCCGCCAGCCTCGTGCGCCTCGGCAATACCGACGACTGCTGCGTCAACTCCGGCGGCTATCCCGACAACGACGCCTACTCCCTCTTCTCCACCAACACCTGGCAGCAGCTACGCAAAAATCTCCCTGAACTTCAGGACCTCGCCGCCGTCGAGTCTGGCTTCAGCTGGCGGCCTGTCACTGTTCGCCGCGACGGCACCCAGGACACCGCCCGCTCTTCGATGGGCGAATTCGTCTCCGGCAATTACTTCCGCACCCTCGGCCTTCGTCCCCCAGCCGGCCGCCTCCTCGCCGACTCCGACGACAACGCCGGCGCCCCCATGGTCGCCGTCATCAGCTATGAAAGCTGGCAGCACAACTACTCCGCCGACCCGTCCGTCATCGGCAGCACCTTCTGGGTGAATACCAAACCCGTCACCATCATCGGCGTCGCTCCCCAGGGCTTCTACGGCGACCGCCTCATCAATACGCCGCCCGACTACTACCTGCCCATCCAGACCATGCCCACCCTCTGCGGCGTCAACCATGTCTCCAAACCCAGAGTGCAGTGGCTCTACATGATCGCTCGCCTCCGCCCCGGTGCCGCCGTGGCGCCCCTGCAGACCAAAATCAACAGCCTCTTCCGCCAGATCGTCGCCTCCGATCCCAACTACAGCGGCGACAAAGGCCAGGCCGCTCTCGCCCGCGCGCACATCGTCCTCACCCCCGCCGGCGGCGGCATCCAGTCTCTCCAGAATCAGTACAAATCCAACCTCCACACCCTCCTGTGGATCTCCGGCCTCGTCCTCCTCATCGCCTGCGCCAACATCGCCAATCTTCTCCTCGTTCGCGGCATGGGACGCAAAACGGAAATGTCTCTTCGTACTGCTATCGGTGCCGCTCGCTCGCGCATCGTCCGCCAGCTCCTTACCGAAAGCATCGTCCTCTCCACCCTCAGCGGCATCGCCGGCCTCATCGTTGCCTGGCTCGGTACGCGTGCCCTCGTTGCTATGGCCTTCCCCGGCGACCAGAACGTTCCCATCCACGCCACTCCCTCATGGCCCGTCCTCCTCTTCGCCTGCTCGCTCTGCCTCGTCACCGGCATCCTCTTCGGCGTCGCGCCTGCGTGGATCGCAGCTCACGCCCAGCCTGCTGACGCGCTCCGCACCGGCTCGCGCACCACGGCCACCAAAGCCTCTCTGCTGCAGCGTTCGCTCGTCGTCCTCCAGGCCGCGCTCTCCCTCGTGCTCCTCATCGGTGCCGGCCTCTTCGCCCAAAGCCTCAACAAACTGCAGGGCACCAACCTCAGGCTTGACGCCCGTAACCGCTACATCGTCCACATCAATCCTCAGGCCGCCGGCTATCTGCCCTCCCGGCTCGGGCCCCTCTACCAGGCCTTTGAAGATCGCTTCCACGCCATCCCCGGCGTCGTCCACATCGGCATCGCCAGCTACACGCCCATGGAAGACAACAACTCGAGCAGCGATTTCCGGGTCGAGGGACGAAACAACCTCGGCTTCAGCGCCTCCTACCTCCGCGTCTCTCCCGACTACTTCGACTCGGTCGGCACCCGCATCCTGAGCGGCCGCGCCTTCACCCAGCAGGACACGCCCGCCTCGCCCATGGTCGCCATCGTCAACCAGACCTTCGTCCACGATCTGTTTCCCCGTGGAACCCACCCCATCGGCAAGCTCATCGGCGACGACAACCCGAAACACCCCCTCGAATTCCAAATCGTCGGCGTCGTCGACGACACCACCTACACCGCCGTCCAGTGGAAGGACCACCGCATGGCCTTCTTCCCCCTCCTGCAGCGCCCGGCGAGCGACAAGTCCCCCATCGACACCGATACCGACCTCTACGCCGGCGCCATCGTCCTTCAAACCGCGCACCCCATGCCCGACATCGAATCCATCGCGCGCCAGACCCTTGCCGGCATCAACCCGAATCTCGCCGTCGTGAAGTTCCAGACCTTTGACGAGCAGATCGCCGACCGCTTCAGCGAAGATCGCCTCGTCGCCCGCCTCACCACTCTCTTCGGCGCACTGGCTCTCCTCCTCGCCACCATCGGCCTCTACGGCGTCACCGCATACACAGTCGCCCGCCAGACCAGCGAAATCGGCATCCGCATGGCCCTGGGCGCCCAGCGCCTCCGTGTCGTCGCCATGGTTCTCCGCGGCGCCATCATCCAGACCGCTCTTGGTCTCGCCATCGGTATCCCCACCGCGTATTTCTGCGCCCATTACATCGAGGCCCAGCTCTACGAGATCAAAGGCGTCAACCCGGCGATCCTCTTCGTCGCTATCGCCACCCTGGCCGTCGCCGCCGTCTTAGCAGGATTCATCCCCGCCCGCCGCGCCGCCTCCATCGATCCCTCCCGAGCCCTCCGCATCGAATAATCAGCCCACCCCTGCTTCTCGCTTCCGCTTCACTCCTCTCGCAGCGCTTCCGCTGGATCCACCCGCAGCGCCCGCCCTGCCGGACTCACCACCGCCGCCATCGACGTCAGCACCAGCACCGCCGTCACAAGCACAAGCGTCACAACATCCAGCGGACGCACGTCGTAGAGCAAACTCCGCATCAATCGCCCCACCACCAATGACAACCCTGTGCCGAGCACCACGCCGGCAGCCGCCAGCTTCAGCCCCTCGACCACCACCGAAGCAAACACGCTCCCCCGCCGCGCGCCCAGCGCCATCCGCACTCCAATCTCGTGCGTTCGCCGCGACACCGCATACGCGCTCACCCCGTACAGCCCCACCATCGTCAGCAGCAGAGCCAGTCCGCCAAGCACTGCGGTCAGCCACGCGGCCATCCGGTTGTAGAACAGCGCCAGGTGCATCCGGTCCTTTATTGTATCGGTCGTCAGAATCAGAAACTCCGAATCCTCCTCGCGAATCGACCGCCGCACCGCCGGCAGTACGGCGTGCGGATCGCCCGCCGTCGTTGCGATCAGCGTCATATCCGACCACGCCTCCTGCGCCAGCGGACGATACAAATAGGGCTGCGCCGTCTCGCTTACGTCGCTGTACTTCCCGTCCCGCGCCACGCCCACAATCTCTGCATCCACCGGCTTCTGCCGCCCGACCCGCAGACGTCGTCCCACCACGTCCTCGCTGCCGAATAACCTCTTCGCCAGCGTCTGGTTCACGATCGCCACCGGCTCCCCGCCGGCGTGGTCCTGCCTTCCAAACGCGCGCCCCCGCACAATCGACACGCCCATCACCTTGAAATACTCCTGATCCACCTGGTTGAACCACACCGGCGTTCCCGCCGTTTCCGACGCAACCTCACCCGGCGCCAGCACCACCTCGGTCCCGCCGCCGCCGTTCAGCGGAAACGGCCCCACACGCGCCACGCTCGCATCGCGCACACCCGGCACCCCTCGCACCCGGCTCGCCAGCGCTTCCAGTTCGGCTGCCCGCTGCGCACCCTCCTTGCCTCCGGTAAAGACCACCAGCACCGCGTTCTCGTGGCTGCTGAAACCCATATCCATCGAGCCCAGATGCGCCAGTGTCTTCACCAGCAGCCCCGTCGCCATCAGCAGCGCCATTGAAATGGCCAGTTGCGCCGTCACGAAAACCTTCCGCGCCGGCATCCTCAACCTTCCCGCAGCTGCCGGCTGGACCCGCATCGCCTCCAGCGGCGCCGTGCGCGTCGAAGCCAGCGCCGGCCACAACCCGCACAGCAGCGCGGCCACTACGCCAAGCACTGCCGTGAACAACAGCACCCGATGATCGATTCGAAAATCCAGCGCCAGCGGTATCCCCACGTTCGGTACCACCGCCGGAATCAGGATCATCAGTTCTCGCGCCAGAAACAGCGCGCCACCCAGGCCCATCGCCGCCAGCAGCCCGTACTCCGTCAACAGCGACCCCATCAGGTCCCTGCGTCTCGCCCCCAGCGCCGTGCGCATCGCGGTCTCCCGCCGCCTCCTGTCGTTCAGCGCCAGCAGCAGGCTCGCGATATTCGTGCACGCAATCAGCAGCACCGCGCCCGAAACCGCAAACAGCAGCAGGCTGATCGTCTTCGCCGGCGTCTCTTGCTCGTCTTTTTGCCATGCGGCCCGGAAATTCCGCCCTGCATTCGCCTGCGGATACGCCGCCGCCAAACGCGCGTCCAGCGCCTGCAACTGCTCTCCAGCCTCTTGCAACCTCGCGCCCCGCTTCAGCCGCGCGAACAGCCTGTACTCGCGCCAGGTCCGCGGCGCCGCCCTTTCCTCGGCCCACCACGTCACCCATGTCGACCACGGCACCCACACCTGCGGATCGATCATCCGCTCCGTGCCCGTGAACCCCGCCGGCAGCACCGCCGCCACCGTCGCCGGCCGCCCGTGGAAAGTCACCCTCCGCCCTACCACGCTCGCATCTCCGGCAAACAGGCTCTTCCACGCGGCGTGGCTCAGTGCCACGACCGTGCCGCCGTTGCGCCGGATCTCATCCTCGCTCGGCAAACGTCCCAGCTCCGGCCGAACGCCCATCACAGCGAAGTAGTTGTCGCTGACCACCTCAGCCAGCAGCAGTTGCAGACCATCGCGAGTCTCCATCGCGACCCCGCGACCGTCGCTGGCCGCCACGTCGGCAAAGGCTGGCACTTCAGCCCGCACATCCTCATACTCTGCATACGAGGACTCCGTGTTCTCGCGTTCGGAATCCGCAACTGCATGGCTCTTGATGTTCTCGATCGCGATCAGGTGCCCAGGATCGCGGATGGACAAAGGCCGCATCCACAGAGCATCCGCCAGACTGAAGATGGCGGTGTTGGCCCCAATTCCCAACGCCAGCGTGATCACGGCAGCCGCCAGCGGCAACGGCGCACGCCGGAACCGGCGCACAGCAAAACGCGCATCGCGGATCGGATGAAACATCGTTTTCCCCTGTCCCGCTCTCTGCAACATCCAACAACAACAAGCGTGAGTTTGTTAAGCGGTGATGTGCAAATCCCGTGCCACGCCCAATCTGCCAATAACGGGCGGTTTCACGCATTCGACGGACTTCCGATTGTTCATAAATAGAATGAGGTGCTCGCTTCTGAACACAGTACCTTCGTACCGCCTCACCCTCCGATTCTTCTTGCATTGCCCCCTCCGCCTCGTTAGCCTCAAAAATAGAGGGGAATGCCTGCCTTGCAGACATTCCCCTTCGCATTTCCACGCGATCCCAGGATCGCCGCTGCCGCTCTTTGAAAATCTCGCCCGCCGGCCAAGCTACCGGCTCCAGGCTCCGAGCTCCCCACTGACTTAAGTACCGTCTTTCACCGGGAGAGCCCCATGTTGTCAAGTTTGTAAACCGCGCTCCGTATTTCAAAACAAAGGGCTTCCATTTTGTCCCTCTCGGAAAAGTGATCGCCGATCGAAGAACAGACGAAACAAAGGACTCGCCCTTCCACTCGCCTTCCCACTCGCCCTTCCACTCGTCTTCCCGCTCGCTCCCGGCCCCCCGCTCCCGGCTCCCAGCTTCCTTCCCGTTTACAATCCAGAAACAAGGGTTCAGGGCTGCGCATGGTCAATCTGTTCCGCAAAAAGAAAGACGACGAGAGGCGCGGGCCAACGCTGCTCACCGGGCCCAGGATTCCCCGCCACTCCAGCGGCTGGGAGGCACTGCTCAAACATCTGCGCGCCGAAAATGGCCTGCGCGTCCTCGACATCGGACCCACCTCTCCGCAGAACATCAACTTCCTCACCGAGATGGGCCACAGCGTCTACATGGCCGATGTCGTCCACGAATCCCTGCGCGAGGAGTGGAAACTCCCGCCCGAAGAGGATGGCGGCCCGCCGCGCTTCGACGAAGCAGGTTTTTTTGAACAGAACCTGAACTTCCACGGCCGTCAGTTCGACGTCGTGCTCCTCTGGGCCACCCTCGACTACATCCCCACCGGACTCATCCAGCCGCTGGTCACCCACCTGAAGGATGCGACCCTCCGCGATGGCAAGGTGCTCACCATCTTTCATTCCAAACTCACGGGCCCGTACACCGCTTACTGCCGCTATCACCTCACCCCGGCCTCAGACATCGAGATGCAGGAGTCGGAGCCCTATCCCGTCCAGCGCGTCTACACCAACCGCCAGATCGAGAAACTCTTCACCGGCTGGTCGGGATACAGGTTCTTTCTGGCCAAGGACAATCTCTACGAGGTCATCATCACGCGCTGAACACGCTTCGCACTGGCTCTGCTGCGACGTTCAATGGGATTAACCAACTAGCCAACACGAAGGGGGGTTGACCCCTCCGGATGTTGTTGATTCCACGTCCACCCTACTCCCTCGACCCCCCTCAATACCCGAAACCTGAGAGAGTCAGAACGAGCCGCTGTAACCTGCGAGCTGTGACCTGCGCCCTCGGTCTCTCACTCTACCGTCGGCCGCTTCCGCCGGAACCCAAACAGAGCCACCGCGACGGTGCTGAGGATCGGCACCCCGACCGCACCCCAGGCCACGTACCGCTCCTTCGCCGTCAGATAGACCGTGTGCCGCGTGTCCGTGAAGCGATAGATGTGCCCGTACGCTGGCTCCGGTACCCGAGGCGAGATCCTCTCCAGATGCACGATCGTCGCGACTCCGGCGCCCCAGAGCAGGATCACCAGCACCACCAGAGCGGCGATCCGGCCGGCGGACGGCCCCGGAGTCTGGTCTGGTCTGGGAGTGGGATCGGTGAGCGGGCCCAGACGCTCGCGAATGTCGGAGTCGGACAGCATGCTGAGAACAACGCCTTTGATCATACCAACCGGACCCCGTGACTGGCTCGGCCAATTGTGCGCGAAGCGCGTCTGCCTGGACGGCCAGTCCTCACCGTCGCGATTACTGATCCAGCGGCGGGGATGGCGTGGCGTAGTACCCCGGCCGATGGCGCAGCGTGTAGGAGGAGTTGGACTTCAGAGAGACCTGGATACGGCGGAAGTCCGACTGTGACCGCCGCTGCACCGGATAATAGCCGATCAGATACTGGGTGCGCAGGTCCTCGGAGATCTTGCGAAACGCCCCCGCGACGTCGCCGAACTCCGCGTAGAAGTACTTGCCGCCGGTCTCCTGCGACAGCGTGATCAGCGCGTGCTCCCCGCCCGTATCCCGCCCGGCGTCGTTCAGAATCGGCAGGTCGATCAGCGGGTAGACCATCACCTCGCTGCGAACGGCCTGGTCAAGCGCCTCCTGGAAGTCGACGCCCTTGACCGTATTGCCGCCATCCGAAATGACGATGAGCGCCTTGCGCCCCGACTTGCGTCCAAGCATCTGCGCCGAGAGGTAGATAGTGTCATAGAGCGCCGTCGCCGGCCCGTAGTCGAGATTGTTCAGACCCCACTCCAGGTGTCGCACGTCCGACGTGAAGGGAACCACCTCGCGCGCCGACGAGTTGAAGTCGATCAGGTCCACACGATCCACCGGCCGGATCATCGCGCGCATGAAGTCGCGTGCGGCATGCAACTCGATGTCCGTGTCCTTGCGCACCGAGCCGCTCGTATCGATCGCCAGCACCAGCGACAGCGGCATGTTCGTCTCGCGCTCGAAGTAGGCAATCTTCTGCGGCACTCCGTCCTCAGTCAGCGTGAAGTCGTTCTGCTGCAGCCCCCCCACCGGCGCCCCCTCCGCGTCCGTCACGTTCACAAACACGTTCACCAGGTGAACGTTGACATGGAACCGCGGCGGGTTCGAAGAGGGTGCCTCCTGAGCCGTTCCGGGAACCATTGCCAGCAGCAGACCCAGAACAACGGTGCCTGCCAGACCGGGACGGAGCAGGCTCAACGGGCACGCCCCTTTGGCCGGCGTTTCGCAGCCTTCGAGCGCACAGAACCGGACGACCGTCCCTGAGGGCTCTTCGCACGCGCAGCAGGCTTGCGCGGTTTCGCCCCTTGCGCCGCAAGCTCCGGCGGAAACGGATCGCCCTGNNGCCGAAAAGACCGCGATCAGCACGCTGGACTCGCCAATCTCCAGCCGCCCCAACCGGTGAACGATAGCAACGTCGCGGATGGGGAAGTCGGCCAGGGCGTTGCCCGCGAGCACCAGCATCTGCTTCAGCGCCATCGCCTCGTACGCCTCGTATTCGAGGTAGCGCGTCTTCCGTCCGCGGGAGTTGTCGCGCACGATCCCGTCGAAGATCACGATGGCTCCGTCTTCCGGCCGCTCCAGCCGCGGAATGATGTCGTGCGGCACGATCCGCTCATGGACCAGCCGCACAAAGGCCTGGCGGCTGTCATCCTTTCCGCCGCTCACCGGCGGCAGCAGCGCAACCTCGTCGCCGTCCGCCAAACGATGCGTCGNNCGGCAGCGCTCGAGCAGATCGCCGACCGTCGACCCGGCCGGTAGGTCCAGCGGTCCCATCGAGGAGCCCAGGTAGTCGCGGAGAATGCCGAAGGCCAGGAGGTTCACGCGCATGCGGTATCTATTATCCAGGATGAGGTGTCCGAATGGTCTCAGAGGTTGGACGCATCAGTCCGGGGTTCGGTACGCGGGCGAGTTATTAGCCTTCAGGGATTACAGTTGAGGGGTTGGGCTGGAAGAGGATTGGGGGGGACGCATGAGCTATATCACCAAAACACTGGTTCCTGGCGAGAAGGTCGTCTATCAGACGCGGCTGCACTGGATCGTCATGCTCGGCCACATCATCGGGGCCATCGTGCTGTGGGGCCTGGGCGGCTACGTGCTCTGGTATGACTACGCGCATCCGCAGATGGAGGCCTCNNTCGCCGGAACCATCCGCCGCAATGCGACCGAGATGGCGGTTACCACGCGCCGCGTCGTCATCAAAACCGGCCTGGCCAGCCGGCGCACCATCGAGATGCTCCTGAACAAAGTGGAGACCATCGAGGTCAGCGAGCCCGGCCTCGGCCGCATGCTCGGCTACGGTTCGATCACCATCATCGGCACCGGCGGCACCTCCGAGCAGTTCCACAAGATGGCAAAGCCGCTCCTCTTCCGCAACGAAGTGCAGCAGCAGATCGAGCGGCTCACTCCAGGGGATGTCGCCGCCCCCGCGCCTCCACCCACTGCGAGACAATAAGGCAGTGATGGAATTTGTCGACCTGAAGGCGCAGTACCGCCGCATTGCCGAGCGGGTGGACGCGCGCATCCGCCGCGTCCTTGAGCACCAGCGGTTCATCCTGGGTCCCGAAGTCGCCGAACTGGAGCAGCGGCTCGCCGCGCGCGTGGGCGCGAAGCACTGCATTAGCTGCGCCAGCGGTACCGACGCGCTGCTCCTGGCCCTGCTGGCTTTGAAGATTGGCAGCGCCAGCGGCAGAAATTCCCCCGACGAGGTCATCACCTCGCCCTTCACCTTCTTCGCTACCGGCGAAATGATCACCCTTGCTGGCGCGCGCCCCATCTTCGTCGACATCGAACCCGTGGGCCACAACCTCGATCCCGAAAAGATCGAAGCCGCCATCACGCCTAGGACAAAGGCAATCCTGCCCATCAGCCTCTACGGCCAGCCGGCCGATATGGACGCCATCAACGCCATCGCCGCGCGTCACGGCCTGGCCGTGATCGAAGACGCGGCACAAAGTTTTGGCGCGCTCTACCGCGGTCGCCACTCGGGAAACCTCAGCACCATCGGCTGTACCAGCTTCTTCCCGTCCAAACCGCTCGGCTGCTACGGCGATGGCGGTGCCTGCTTCACCAACGACGATGCCCTCGCCGCAGCCATGGAGCAGCTCCGCAATCACGGCCAGCAAGGCCGCTACCGCCATACGCGGATCGGGATCAACGGCCGGCTCGATACCCTGCAGGCCGCAGTACTGCTCGCCAAGCTCGAAGTCTTCGACGAGGAGCTGACCGCGCGCGCCGAGATCGCCGGTCGCTACACGGCGCTCCTGAAGGACTCCGTCCCCACACCGCGGCTCCTGCACGAGCGCACCAGTGCGTGGGCGCAGTACACCATCGAAGTCGACGACCGCGCCTCGGTCGAGTCGTCGCTCAAAGGCGCAGGGATTCCGACCGCGGTGCATTACCCCACGCCGCTCCACCTGCAGCCGGTCTACGCAGAGCTTGCGCGCGACGTGGGCTGGCGGATCGGGAGCTTTCCCGCAGCAGAGCACGCCGCTGATCGAGTGTTGAGTCTCCCCATGCACCCGTATCTCGAACCGCACCAGATCGAAGAGATCGCCGAAGCCCTCAAAGTCGCCCTGCGCGGACCGGTAGGCGCGAGTGCGCAGAGAGTCTGAGATGAGAATCCTGGCCTTAGGTTCGAGCAGGCACTAGTTGTGAGGTTTCAA
>PMAM01000322.1 GCA_003152595.1 Acidobacterium sp. | reverse complement strand
CCTGTTGAGACTCCACACCTAGTTCTCGTGCAGGGCGGTTTTCGGATCCAGACCTGCCGCTCGCCAGGCCGGCAACCACGAAGCGACGATCGCGATCACGAGGAAGATCACGCTCATGCTCACGTAGGTCACCGGATCGGTGGCCTTGACTCCGACCAACATCGACGTCATCACTCGGCCCAGGACAATCGCCGCGACGAATCCGAGCACGATGCCGACCACGCTGAGGCGCATGCCCTGCATCACGACCAGTTTCACGATGTCGCCGCGCTCGGCGCCCATCGCCATGCGCACGCCGATCTCCGAGGTGCGCTGCCGCACCGCCGTCGCCAGCACGCCATACAGGCCCACGCCCGCCAGCACTCCGGCAACGATCGCAAACAACCCGATCAGCAGCAGCGAGAATCGCGTACCTGCCTGCGCCTCCTGCACCACCGTTTCCGCCGGCTCCATTTTGTCCACCAGATAGCTGCGGCTCAGCCCTCCAATCGCCGCGCGGACCTCGCCCTCATAGCTTGCCGGATCGCTCCGGGTTCGAATGGCCCACGAGGGCGGCGCGAATGAACCCAGATAGGCGTCCGTGAAATAGATCTGTTCCCGGCCCGGCACCGCCAGCGACTCCTCCCGCTGGTGTCCCACCACGCCGATGATCTGCACAAACACCGCCTGCGGCGTCTGAATCCGTGTCAGGATGCGCTGCCCCACCGCCGATTGCCCCGGAAACGCCTTCTTCGCGAGGTCCTCGTCGACGATCACGTAGTCGCGGCCCGGCTGATCGTCGTCCTCGGTAAAGGTTCGCCCCGCCAGCAGCGGCGTGCGCATCATTTCGAAGTAGCCCGGGATCACAATCTGAAAATCGGTCGCCTGATACTTGCTCGGATCGGCCTGCGCCGCTTCCGTGCCCCAGCGAATCGGGCTGTACCCACCCGTCAGGGGAAAAGGAATCGACGCGGTCACGCTCTCCACTCCCGGAATCGCCCGCAGCCGGTCCTGAATGCGACGTCTCCCCGCCTCTCGCTCGGCCGGCGTCTTCGCATCCCGCGGGCCGCCCAGCACCTGAAACGTGAGCAGATGGTGCGGATCGAATCCGGGATCGATCCGCTGCAGGTCGAGAAAGCTGCGGAACATCAGCCCTGAACCGATCAGCAACACAAACGACAAAGCGACCTCTGCTACTACCACAGCATTGCGCAGAGTCGCTCCACTGGCCAGTCCCGAGGTCCGGCTCGCCCCACGCAGCACGTTCATCAGCGCCGGTTGCGACGCGCGCCACGCCGGAGCCAGCCCGAACAGCGCCGCCGCCGCCAGCCCCGCCAGCGCTGCAAACGCCAGCACCGTGCCGTCAATCGCAATGGAATCCAGCCGCGGCAGATTCGCCGGAGCGAGATGCCGTAGCTCGCGAATCGCCGCCCACGCCAGCCCCACTCCCACGGCTGTGCCCGCCACCGCCAGCAGGCATGCCTCGGTAAACAGCGGCGCAATCAGCCGCCCCCGGTTCGCGCCCATCGCCGCCCGGATTGCGAATTCATGCTCGCGCAGCGATGCNNCGCCACGATCGCCGGCTGCACCTGGGCCACCAGATGCTGTCGCATCGAAGCCAGCGAAATGTGATACCCGATCGACGCGTTCATCGGGATCGTTCGCCGGCTTTCCGCTGCTACCGCGTCCGCAGCCTCCTGCGCCTGCCGCAGCGTCACTCCCTGGCGCAGCCGCCCTACCGGTGCAATGCCGAAGTCGTTGCGATTCGCCGCATCGTAGTCCAGGCGGTTCGCGATCCACACATCCGGTGCTGCATCGATTTGGTCCTCCGGCGGAAAATACAGCCGGAACCCAGGCGCCAGCACCCCGACAACCACGGGGTTCGGTCCGCTCGCATTGCCCAGCGTATGCCCCAGCACGGCTGGGTTGCCGCCGAACCGCTTCATGAAATATTCGTGGCTCAGGATCGCCATCAGCGGCAGTTGCGGCGGCGCAGCTCCCTGTGCCTGCGCACCCTGCCCGGCTGGCGGCGGCGGTTGGGGAATCCCGTCCTGCGAGTCAAAGTCCCGGCCTGCGACCATCTTCGCGCCCATCAGATCGAAGAAATTCGTCGTGACCTGGGCCAGGGTGAACCGCTCCGGCGTCCCATCCGCCTTCTCGCCCACCACCCGAAAGCTGAAAACCCCGGCCATGTCGGAGAACTGCCCCTTCGTCCCGTTCTTCAGGTCGAGATAATCCGCATTCGAAAACGGCAGCCCATGCACGTTGCGCCTCTGGAGATCCATCCCGCCAATCACCAGTTGCTCCGGCTTCGTGTATGGCAGCGGCTGCAGCAGCACTGCATTCGTCACGCTGAAGATGGCCGTGCTCGCACCCACGCCCAGCGCAATCGTCAGCACCGCAATCGCAGTGAACACCGGATTCTTCCGCAGAATCCGGAGCGCCAGCAGCACAGTCTTCAGCATGGAAACCTCGCTCGAAATAAATCGACGATCAGATTCTCAGATTCTGGGGCCTTGGGGGGACGCGCACCTGAAGCCGGTTGCGATTCAGGCTGCATCGCATCATTATGCCCGGAATCCGGACGTCACTGCAGAGAAAGGACGAAATCGCATCTCAGTCTGCTCGGACTGACCAAACGCAAAAGGGAGCAGCCTGCGCTGCTCCCCTCTTATCTCTTATCGTTTGCGCGAAGCGCGTCCGCCTGGCATTTAGCCTGCCCTGAGCGAGGTCGCCGCGCGGCCGAGTCGAATGGGGCTAGTCCTTCACCAGCGTCCCCATGCGCGGCTGATGTAGTCCGTCATGGTCATCGTGATCAGCACGATGAAGGTGAAGAATCCGGCGGCGACGGTTAGCTTGGTCAGTCCGGAACTGTATTTCACGTGCATGAAGAAGAGCACGACCAGGGTCATCTTGATGCACGCAATGGCCAGCGCCACCACTGCGTTCAGGTCGCCAGGCAGGTCCACGAGCGAGGCCGCCACGGTGAGGCCGGTAAAGACCAGCAGAGTCGCGCCAATCACCAGGTAGATCCTGGGACTGACGACGTGCTCCTCATGATGCGTCGGCTCCGACGGCCCATGCGGCAGGTGCAGGTGATGCTCGTGATGCTGTCCCTGATCTTGATCCATCTTTAACTCCCCATTCCCTGTTCCCTGCTCCCGGCTTCTCGTCACTGATGTCGACTGATCAGATATAAGAGCGGGAACAAAAAGATCCACACAATGTCGACAAAGTGCCAGTACAACCCGAAATTCTCGATCGGCGACACGTGCCCGGTCACGTATTTCCCGCGGTACGCCTGAATCAGCAGAATCGTCAGCAGCGAAACACCAATGATCATGTGCAGCGCGTGCATCCCCGTCATCGCGAAGTACAGGGAGAAGTAGACCTGTGTCTTCTCCGCCATGTCCAGAGGCAGTTTGTCGTCCGGATAGTCCTTCGTTCCGTGCAGGAATCCCTGCGGGCTGAAGTTCAACCCCGGTACATGATGCTCCACCCACTCGTCGTGCCACTCGTATGCTTTCACGCACAGGAAGGCGCAGCCCAGGATGATGGTCGCAATCATCCAGCCAATCAGGGCCTTGCGCACCCGTGTCTCCGAGGCATGCACCGCCATCGCCATCGTGAAGCTGGAGATGATCAGGATCGTCGTGTTCAGCGTGCCGGCCCACAGGTGCAGGGAGTGGCTGCCGGCAACAAACGCCGGATAGTACCAGTTGCGGAAGATCAGGTACGAACAGAACAGTCCGCCGAAAAACATGATTTCCGTCAGCAGGAACAGCCACATGCCGAAGGTGGCGGTCTCCCGCTGCTGCTCCACGCCCGCGAAGTGGTGACGCAGAAACGGCGGATGCTCACCGTGCTCGATATTGCCCGTCTCTGCCGTCTGCGCGGCTAGTGTTTGGCTATCCAACGGTCGGTACCTCGCTCGGTTTTTGGCTCTCCAGCCACTCGTAGTCGTAGGCCTCGTGCGTCACAATCGGCGTTTCGACGAAATTCTCGGTCAGCGGCGGCGACTGAATCTGCCACTCCAGCCCCGTCGCCTGCCACGGATTCGGTCCCGCAATCTTACCGTACTTCAGCGACCAGGTCAGATACAGCAGCGGCAGCATGTAGCCCACGCCCAGGACGCTCGCGCCCGCGCTCGAGAACACGTTCAGCACTTGGAATTCCGGCGGATACGCTGCATACCGCCGCGGCATGCCGAGATATCCAAGGATGAACTGCGGGAAGAACGTCAGCACAAATCCGACGAACGTGATGACCGCAGCCAGCTTCGACACGCCTTCCGGATACATCCGGCCCGTCATCTTCGGCCACCAGAAGTGGATGCCTGACAGGTACGCCATCAGCATGCCGCC
>PMAM01000266.1 GCA_003152595.1 Acidobacterium sp. | reverse complement strand
TGGCGGAGAAGGTGGTGGCGGGGTCGGTGCCGATGGCAACGGCGACTTCCAATTTGTTGTCGGTGAGGTTGCCGAGGGCGATGTTGGTGGTGCCACCTGCGGTTTCGGCCATGGCGGAGACGCGGGCTGAGGCGTCGGGGGCAGCGGCGCGGAGGCGATCGCGGAGGTGTTCGGCGGCGTTTTTCTGGCGCTGCCAGTGCATGCCTGTGGTCTGGCCATCGTAGACCTGCATGCGGTACATGCCCATATTGCGCTTGCCGGTTTTGGGATCGCGGGTGATGACGCAGGGCAAGGTGATGAAGCGGCCGCCGTCCAGCGGCCAGCATTGAAGGATGGGAAAGGCGTCGAGGGAGAAATTGTCGCGGAGGATGACTTGTTTGCAGGACGCGTCTTTGGCAGAGATGGTTTTGGGGAAGATGTTGCCGATGGCTGCGAGGTGGGGCAGCATCTTAAGCTTTTCGATTAGACCTTCGGGCGACTTGACTTCGAGGAGGGCGCGGATGCGGCCGGCGATGTCGTCGAGCGAGCCTTTATCGGGGTCGAGGCCAAGGGCGAGCTTCATGCGGCGTTTGGAGCCGAACTGATTGATGAGGACGCGGGTTCCGGGGAAACCTTTGAGGCTTTCAAAGAGCAGTGCTGGGCCGCCGGCCTTGCTGGTGCCTTGACCGGATTTCGAAACGCGGTCGGTGATCTCGGCGATTTCGAGAAGGGGAGAGACTTCCTGGCGGATGCGACGCAGTTCGCCGGATTTGTCGAGGAGCTGGATCCAGTCTCTGAGGTCGTTGCTGGGCAGGGCGGTGGCTCCGTGGTGGATTCGTCTTAACTATAGCCGGAGCAGGGAGCAGGGAGCAGGGAGCAGGGAGCGGGGAGCAGGGAGCTGAAAGCAGGGAGCAGGAGGCGGGTCAGGGGCTCAGACCGGACTTCGGGTTCTTTCGCAGGAAGAGCTTGCGGGAAACAGTGCGTTCCCGAAATGGGCCACCGGAGTACCGGGGACAGTACTATCGGCTGGAGCGGGGACTCAAATCCTTTGACTAATGTGATCAAAAGGATTCCGGTTCTTGCTGTGGGGTGAACCTGGCCGTCGGGGTTACGGTTGCCAGGGTCTGTGGGGTGAACCTGGCCGTCGGGGCTTTCGGGGCTGCCCGGTCTAAGTCCAGCGCCGAACAGGAAAACGGTCTACGTCAAGCGCCGGAAAGGAAAGGGGCGTGCTCCAGCGCCAAAAAGAAAAAGCGCGTGGTCCAGGGCTGGAAAAGGAAAGGGCGTGGTCCGGTTCGGCCACGCCCTGCGTGCGGGACTGGGTTGGTTTACTTCAGTCCATAAACGTCGATTTCGCCTTTGGGATTGGTCACGGTGGTAAGGTCGTGGCCTGTGGAGATGTAGACCTTGCCGTTGGCTACGATCGGCGAAGAGAACTTGATGCCGTACCCCGGGACGTCGGTGGAAATCTGCGAGCTGTCATAAAGCTCGTTGGGATAGCTGGCCGCATCGAAGGCACGAAGGGTGGCGCTGGTGGGAGGCTCCGTTGTGCCTGGATTGCTGGGATCTTTCTGCGTGTTTTGCAGAGGGAAGCCCTCGTCGATCATCCAGACGATACCGTTGCTGGTTCCGTCGGAGGAGATGAAGGGACTGGTGCCGCGGGTTCCCTGGTTGATGGAAGGCGTGGTATCGGCGAATGGGGTGAGCGTGCCTGCGTATTCGAAGGCGCGGACACCGCCGGGAGCGGTGGATGAGGTGGGCGTCACGCCGAGGTAGACGTAGTTGTTGAAGTAGGCGGAGGTCCCGAAGATTTCGTACGAGGTGACGTTGGCATTGTTGGTGCCGGTGGAGTCAGTGCAGGTGCTTGGGTATGTGTCACCGGAGGCGAGGCCCGAGCCCCAGACCTGTTCCTGGATGGCGCCTGCGTCGTTGACGGATTCATGGCCGAGGTTCGAGCTGTTGACGAGGAACATGGTGCCGGTTTTGCCGCCCGCGATGAGGGTCGTGGTGCCGGGGAGCAGGATAAGTCCGCCGGCGGCGAGGTCGGCATCGTCGCAATCCATGTACTGGTAAATGCTGGGGGTGAAGTAGTCGGTGGGCTGCATGCTGCCGTTGGCGCCCGCGGTTGGAGTGGGTGGGAACTTCAGCACGGAGTCGCCCCAGGCATTGGTGCCGTTCCAGGGACCGTTGCCGGTGGTGATGTAGACGTTGCCGGAGCTATCGGCGACAGGGCCGCCGGAGCCCATCCAGATGCCTCCGGCGCTGGCGTAGGTGCCCTCGCCGTTGAGGACAGTGCTGGAGTTGAAGACACCGACCTGTTGGAGGGTGGACGCGCTGTAGGCGACGAGCCAGCCGGAGTGGCAGCCTCCGAATCCCATGTAGACGTTGCTGTTGGCCAGCAGCAGCGCGGCGCGCTGGATGCAGGATGTGATGAGGGTCTCGATTCCGCCGATTGAATTGCTGTTGGAGGCGGGAACGGTGACGTGGAGGGTGACGGGGCCGGTGAATTTTTCCGCCCCGGTAGCGATGTCCAGGGCATGGAGGCGGAAGGTGCTGCCAGCGGACGCAGAAGTCTGGACGGAAACGACGTAGAGGGTGTTGGTGCTGGGATCGATGACCGGGGTGGAGGTGATGCCCTCGACGGGTTTGATGGGGGCGCCGGTGAGGGGCGTTTCGCCGGACTGGAGGAGGGAGACCTGCCAGAGCGGAGCGCCGGTGCCGTAGTTGTCGGCGTCGAAGGCATAGACGCTGTCGTTCTCGGTGGCGATGTAGAGGACGTTGTGTTTTCCGCCGTTGATGGAGACGTTGGACATGAGGAGCGGTTCGGCGTACGCGTAGCCGTCGAGTTGGTAGGAGAAGAGCTTGCCGAAGGTTGTGGAGGTGACGTTGGTGGGGGTGAGGGTGGTTTCGGTGGGGTTGAGGCCGCTGCGGTCGTTGTCAAAGTGCCAGGTGGTTACATTCGTGGTGCCGGGGTTCGCGGCGGTGACGGTTGCCGGTGCAGAACCCGTGACGGAGTTGAGGGTCGCAGAGATGGTGGTGGTGCCAGTGGCAACGGCGGCAGCGAGTCCTGCGGCGTTGATGGTCGCGGCGGAGGTATTAGAAGAAGCCCACGTGGCGGTGGAGGTCAGGTTGGCGGTAGAGCCGTCGCTGTAGGTGGCGGTGGCGGTGAACTGCTGAGTGGTTCCCGTAGCGAAGCTGGCCGGGTTGGGCGTAACGGCAATGGAGGTGAGAGTCTTTGCCGCGGTAACAGTGAGCTGCGTGGAGCCGGTGACGCCGGTCAGCGTGGCGGAGATGGTGGTGGATCCGGCGGCGACTCCAGTGGCAAGCCCGGAGGCATTGATGGTAGCGACGGCAGTGGCAGAGGAAGCCCAAGTGGCCGTGGAGGTGATGTTGGCCGTAGTGCCGTTGTTGTAGGTTGCGGTCGCAGTGAACTGCTGGGTGGCGCCTGCGGCGATGCTGGCGTTCGCGGGCGTGACTGCGATGGATGTAATCACCGGAGGCGGCGCGGCTGTAACCGTGAGCATCGTGGTGCCGCTGATCGCGCCGTCGGTGGCGGTGATCGTAGTGGATCCGGCAGCGACAGCGGTGGCGAGCCCGGCGGCATTGATGGTGGCTGCGGCGGTGGAGGAACTGGCCCAGGTGACGGAGGCTGTGAGATTCGAAGTTGTGCCGTCGCTATACGTGCCTGTAGCTGTGAACTGCTGCGTGGCGCCAGCGGCGATGGATGGGGAGGCTGGCGTGATCGCGATCGAGGAAAGAGTGGGCGCAGCCGGAGTGACGGTGAGCATGGCGGTGCCGGTGACGCCACTGATGGTGGCGGTGAGGGTGGTAATGCCCGCGGCGGCGGCGGTGGCGAGGCCTGCAGCACTGACAGTGGCGACGCTGGTGGAGGAGCTGCTCCAGTTGGCGGTGGAGGTGACGTCGCCGGTGGAGCCGTCGGACCAGGTGCCGGTGGCGGTGAACTGCTGGGTCGCGCCGGGGGCGATGGTGGCCATGGAGGGCGTGACGGCAATGCTGGCGAGGGCCGGAGGATTCGTGGATCCTTTGCCGGAGCCGGTGGTGCCGGCATGGCTGCCGGCTCCGCATCCGGCGGCAGCGAGGGCGATGAGGAAAGAAGCAAGAGCAAGCGAGGCGACGCGCGTACGGGGGGAGGGACGTGGGATCACGGGGAGGTACTCCGATTAGGCCGATGCCGGAATTTGTCGTGTGGGAGGCGCACCACGGCGTCTCCGCAGAGCACAGGGGTGGAGCGAAAATGCGCAAAGGATGCAGGTCACTGGTGCGATCCAGAAAGGACCTGTTGCGGACCTGCATGAGGAACCAAAGCGAAGCTAGCTGACGAACTCAATCTGTCGAATCAACCGCCCTGGCGTCTTCATTGCATTCCGAGGACGCCTTGTGCTCACTTGGGTGACGCAATGGGTTTCGGAGTTGTATACCCATTGGTAACCTGGCCAGCCGTACACGACGGGGGACCAGGACAGGCTCGTGGAGCCGGAGACGCTCATTCGCGAGGTGGAGCTCGGTAGTCGGCCGATGGCGCGGATGGGGAGTTCAGCCAGGGAGCAGGGCGTTGAGGACGTCGGCTGCGCTGTAGGTCGCAGCGGATTCGGGCAGGAAGCGCGCGATTTCGGTGAGGTCGTCGCCGGCGGTGACGAGGGGTGGCTCTACGTGAGTGCCGCAGCGCACCTGTTGGTGGCCGATGTTGGCCATGAGCGCGTTGCAAAGGCATTTGCGGCCGGTTGCGTCTTCAGCCTTGCCGCCTTTAGAGAGGTAGAGGGAGAGCGGCTCGGCGGGACAGCGATGGATGAGGGTGCCGTCTTCGGCGCGGACGATTTCGGCGAGGAAGCCGAGGTCGCAGATGTGCGGGCGGGCGGCGCAGACGGCGTCGTCGGAAGCGGTGCCCTCGAGTTGGGCGACCTTGAAGGGAAATCCGGCAGGGGAAGCGAGGGGATCGGTGAAGACGTGGGCATCGCCGGCGCGGGCTTTGTCGAGCAGGGCCTGTTTGAGGTCTTCGCGGAGGCCGGATTCGCGGGTAAAGGCGAAGGCGGTGCCCACCTGGACGCCGGTGGCTCCGAGGGCAAGGGCTTCCTGGAGTTTGAAGGCGGAACCGTAGCCGCCGGCCAGCCAGAAGGGTGCACCGAGGTCGCGAATTTTGCCGAGGTCGATGGCGTCGCGCTCGCCGTAGAGGGGCTCACCCTGCGAAGTGAGCTGCAGCTTGCCGCGGGGCGGGGCGTTGTGGCCGCCTGCGGTGCGAGTTTCGATGACGAGCCCATCGACGCGGCCGTTGGCTCTGCGGAGCATGGTGGTGGCGAGGGTGCTGGAGGAGACGATGGCGAGAAATGCGGGGCGGCGGAGAGGGGCTCGGTCGCCGGGAGCAGCGTCACTTTCCCAGTAGTCGCGGGGATTGAAGTGCATCACCGTGGTTTCGCCTTCGCGCGCGCCGGTGACGTGGAGCGGATACTCCACGGGCTGGTGCTCGGCGAGGCGATCGAGCACGCCAGGCACGTGGAGGGGGATGCCGGCACCCATGAGGACGTAGCCCACTCCGGCGAGCATCGCTCCGTAGAGGGAGGGAAGGTGGGGGAGCTGCACCTTTTCGAGGTAATTGATGCCGACCGGGTTGGCGTGGCCTTCGCGCGCGAGAAAGACTTCGACAAAATTGGCGGCGATGCAGAGCTCGATCAGCTCGCGGGGATCGTTGATGGAGTGCGGCGGCGTCGTGCGGTAGGGCGCTGTGGGGGCTTTGCCGCCGGGAATGAACCATGCGCGCAGGATGTGGTCGGCCATTTCGGGGAACGGAAGGGCGGCGAGGCCGCGGCGCATGGGTCCATCGGGGTCGCCATCCTGGAGACGGCGGACGAGGATTTGATCGAGTGCGGTGCCGGAGACGACGCCAAGCTGGCCGAGGCGGGAGACGGCCTGAGCGAGACGCCAGCTGGAGACGCCGGCGCCCATGCCTCCCTGAATGATGGCCGGATGTTGGTTCATGCCTACGGTGATGATTTCACTTGAGCAATGGGGGCAATGTCGCAGTAGTGTAATTTCGCGTTTTCGGGGCGGGGAAGGGTAAACGTTAGTACCGTGCGCGATTTGGCGCTATTCGCGGGCGGGGAAGTTGATTGAACTATTCGACGGATCGAAGTGGTTCGGACATCCCTTGGGGGCTAAAGCGGGAGTCATTCTGCGAGCTTTACGGCACGGCTGAACAGTTTGCGAAAGAAGGGCGCCATTTTTCCCAAATAGGTCCAGGGACGTTACGGGCGGGTAAGCACGGAACGGAATCCTATTGATCATTCGGCAGCGCGAGCTTTAGCTTCTTGCTGTGGGGTGAACCTGGCCGTCCGGCAGCGGGTTTTGGATTTTCCGGGGTACGAGTTGAATGAGTTGACCGAGCTGAGCCGGTTGGACTGGTTGTTCAGCTTTTTGTAACACCTTGTGCTCCTAGTCGGCGTAGCAGTCAAACAAACCGGAAGGTTTCGCCGTGTCTGGCTAGAAATGTCCGTATCGCCGACTTTCCGACCGCTGCTATTGTCCATGAGCGCATTGGTCTGACATCGACCGTAATCGACGAGAATGGGATCATTCGGGGTGACGGTAGAGGTGGCCTTCGTGCCCCCGTGCCGGGGGTGAATATTGCATGCCGATTAAGAAGAAGAATCTTCTCATCCCATTGAACAATCCGGGTACTCCAAGCTTGCGCGTTCGAATACTCGGGGCCGTTTCACGGCCAGTCGGGTTTGTGATTGGAAACATTTATAGGGTTTGTTTCGGCTCCACAAGCGTACGGCGAGAGAAAATGAGCGACGTTTTGCGGAGGATATCCGCAGAAATCTCACCTTTCTCTTTGTGGAGCGGGGGGCGGAAATCATTCCAAACGAGGGGACTCCGTTCCCGCCCGGCTTCGATGCGGCTTATGTCACTGTTGCCGTAGGTGATTTGCGAATGAGATTTGTACGGGGTCGCGGCGATTTCTCGGTCAGGGTCGCTTCTGCTTTTGCTCCGAACGACTGGGAGGACTTTCGGTTGGTCGCTGACGGCGACAGCCAGTGGGACCTGTCCCAGCATGGCCCTCGACGCTATTCACTGGAAACTTTCGAGCCGATTCTCCGCTCCCGACTGGATCGGCTACAAGAAACGCTATCAAAAGAATGTTTCGAGGCGACGCTAAACAGCGCGATCCAGGCACACAACGACGCGGTTGACAGCTATGCTTCAATGCTTCGCGGATCAGGCATAATTCCGAAGATTTACTGACCGCTGAACGGTCACCAATGCGCTTATCGAGTTCCTGAAGACTCGCCGTTCTGGACGGTTGACCGGCAAACCGGAAATGACGCTCGATGCGCTTCGCGACAGGGAAAAGTAACCGCAGATGCCATTCGCCTGGCTCAAGCCAGGCTCCTCTGTCTCGCTAGGCCCGCGGTCAGGATGAAAGGGCCTGAGGGTGGTCGATCCAGCTGACGGCGGCGCTGGAATCTGTGCGAAATTCGTGCGGTCAATCTCCGATTCCTGTGATAGCTGAGAATCCAGAGAATTCAAGAATCAGCAAGTTATGTGTATTCAAGGGTTCCTTGACTCGTACCCCGACACAAAACCAGGGAACAATGCTTGAACGACCTTCAGAGGCGCGACGCTATTCGTGGGCGAGGAAGTAGTAGACCGCCGGCGTGACGATGAGGGACAGGGCCATGGAGATGGTGAGTCCACCGATNNCATGCCGGTCATGGCGGCGAGCGCGGTCATGACGATGGGGCGGAGACGGCGGCGAGCGGCCTGGATCATGGCGTCGCGGGGACTCATGCCACCAGCACGGAAGCGCTGATCGGCGTCGAGGAGGAGGATCCCGTTTTTCGCGACGATGCCGATGACCATGATCAATCCCATGAAGGACGCGACGTTGAAGGTGGTACCGGTGATGAGGAGGGCGAAGATGACGCCGGCGGTGGAGAGAACCGAGGAGACGAGGATGGAGGCGGGTGCGGAGAAGCTGCGGAACTCGGCGAGAAGGACGCCGAAGACGAGGACGAGCGCGAGGAGGAGAACTTGTAACAGTTCGTGGAAGGATTGCTGCTGGGTCTGATACGTGCCGCCATAGTTGACGCGGACGGTGGAGGGCAGATGGAGGTTGGCGACGGCTTTCTGGACGCGGGCGACGGCGGTGCCGAGGTCGGAGCCCTCGAGGCGGCCGGTGACGGCGACCATGAGCTGCAGGTTTTCGCGGATGATTTCATTCTGCGGCGGGAGCTGCTGGATATGCGCGAGGGTGCCAAGCGTGGCGAGCTTGCCGGTGGAGCTGACGAAGACGGTGTTCTGGATGGCATCGAGCGAGGCGCGGTTTGCGTCGTCGAGGCGGACGCGGATGGTGTAGGGGCGGCCGTTCTGGATGAGAGGCTGCGGCGTGGTGATGCCGTCGAGGATGGAGGTGGCGTCGGCGGCGACTTCGGAGGTGGTGAAGCCGTAGTGCGCGGCGAGGCCTGGGTCGACCTGGAAGATGGTGGCGGGGCCGCTGATGGTGTTGTCGATGCCGTTCTCGACGTCGACGACGCCGGGGACTTTGCTGATGGCGTCGCCGACGCGCGGGCCGAGCTGGTTGAGAAGGTCCTGATTGGTGGAGAAGAGCTTGATCTGGATGGGCTCGGGAGCGTTGGAGAGGTCGCCGATCATGTCCTGCAGGACCTGGGTGAACTCGACGTCGAGCTCGGGCTCGGCCGCTTTGATGCGCTCGCGCGCGTCTTCCATGATGTCGTCGATGCCGCGGCTACGGTGGTCCTTGAGCATGACGGTGAAGTCGCCGGTGTTGGCTTCGGTGACGGCGGCGAGGCCCATCTGGAGGCCGGTGCGGCGCGAGGTGCTGGTGACCTCGGGGATGTTGTGGAGGATCTTGTCGATGTGGAGGAGGACGCGGTTGGTTTCCTGCAGGGAAGAGCCGGCGGGCATGATGTAGTCGAGGACGAAGCCGCCTTCATCCATTTCGGGGAGAAGGTCGGAGCCGAGGCCCTTGTAAGCGAAGAAGACGCCGACGATGAGAAGGCCGCAGGCAGCGGCGAGCCAGAGAGGTTTGGCGAGGGCGAGGCGGAGGAGGCGCTCGTGGACGCGGAGGACGGGCGCCATGATGCCGTGATGGTGCTCGGACTCTTCGGGTGAGGGCGCGTCGATGGGGACGATTTTGGCGTGTCGATTGTTGCCGCGCAGGAAGGTGAGCGAGAGGGCGGG
>PMAM01000063.1 GCA_003152595.1 Acidobacterium sp. | reverse complement strand
TAACCACTCGGCCACCTGTGCGAAAGGAATCCGACCCTCACCTGTCCGAGGCCGGAAGAACTGGAGCTGGCGAAGGGATTTGAACCCCCGACCCTCTGATTACAAATCAGATGCTCTACCAGCTGAGCTACGCCAGCCCGGGACCGCTGAACCTGCCGTCCTGAGACACACAAATGTGTTCCTGCGCGGGAGGTCCAGCAATGAAAATATCACACGCCGGTGCGGGTCGCAATGAACGGAAAAGGGCGGGTTCAGCCTGATTTGAGGACGTTTGTGTTGAGTCGGGCCCAGGTTGGGAAAGAGCTGGTTTCAAAATGGAACAAAGAAAATCCCTAAAACGGTACCGACGGATGGAGTACAGGGCGAATTCGTTTGACGATCCGTTCGCGGAGGTTTCAGCTTCTTGCTGTGGGGTGAACCTGGCCGTCCGCAACGGGGGGGTGTTTCTTTTTTTGGCTTTTGGCTTGCGAGCCTGTGGCATAGCCTGTAAAGCAAACTCAGACGTCACCCAAAGCTGGCAGGGCGTGCGTGAATCGGGAGCGGATGAGAAGATGGATGGTGCTGCTTCTCGGAACAGCGGGAGGCCCTTTCGATGACCCATCGGCGCACGAAGCTCTCCATCGCCATTGTGCTTGTCGTCCTGGTGCTGCTGGCCGGGGCGATTTACCTTCGCAAAGAAGCTCCGCCGGAAGCGGCGCGGCTGCTGCCCGAGTCGGACGGGATTGTGTACTTCAATCTGCGGCCGCTGCGGGCGGCGACGCATTTCGACCAGCATCCGGTGGAGCACTCGCCGGAGTACCAGCATTTTATTGATGCGACCGGGATCCAGTTCGAGCACGATCTGGACGAGGCGGCGTTTGCGCTGCACCGGATGGCGAACCCAAAGGGGCCGAATGGGGAGCTGGCTTTCAGCGAGGTTTTTGTCGGGCACTTCGACGGGCGGAGGCTGGCGGATTATTTGGCGAGCATCGCGGCGTCGCAGGAGACCTACGCCGGGCACACGGTCTACGACGTTTCGAGCGAAGGGCGGACGGTGCGCGTGGTGCTGCTGGGGTATGACATTGTGGCGGTGAGCAACACACCGTCGAGCGAGCAGATTCATTCGATGATCGACCGGTACCGGACCGCGGCGCTGCCGTTTTCCGGGTCGTCGCTGCTGTCGAAGTACTATTCGAAGCTGCCGCTGCTGTCGGTGGCATGGGGGATAGGACAGATCGGGCAGCCGCTGGCGAATGGCGGCGCGCGCGTGCTGGGGCTGAAGTTGCCGCTGCCGCCGGATTCGACGTTTCTTGCCTCGCTGACGTGGATTGGGAAGATTCATCTGCGGGTGACGCAGATTGCGCCGACCGATGCGGCGGCAGCGGACACCACAGAGTCGCTGGAGACGATTCTGGTGCTGGTGAAGTCGATGGCGAACACGCCGGGTGCGGGAACGTATGACACGGATGCGCGGGCGCTGATCAACAGCATCGTGGTAGAGCGGCACAGGAACGAGGCGGTGCTGACGGCGACCCTGCCGACGGCCCTGCTGCAGCGGGCGATGAATCATCCGCAGGAGCTGAAGGTGCTGCCTGTCCCGGAGGGAGGGAGGGAACAGTGATCCCGCGACGCAAAAAGGATCGTGCCCAGTGCGTGGAACATCTGGAAGATGCGAGCCGAAATCAGGAAGCGAAAAGCGGTTAACGGGAAGCTGTTGGCAAGAAATGGCGAGCAGTAAGGCGAGCGAAAGGCCAGCGAAAAACGAGCAAGAAGCGATTAGCAAGACGTCAGGCCGGAAACGGCCGGCGTGACACGATTCGATCCCCGATGGATCCCCAACGATCTGGAGGAAAAATGAGGAAGTTCACGGCGTGCGGTTACGCCGTTGCCGCGGCAATGGCGGCAACAATGGCAACGGTGCCCTCGTTGGCGCAGAAGGTTCTGACGGGGCAGGCTGCCTTTACGGATTACACGAAGGAGCAGCCCGGGGTGCGCAGGCATTTGACGGTGGCTGACCTTCCGGCTCCGTATGCGACGAAGGGCGTGGACAACGGCGCGGAGATGGTGGAGCGGCCGAGCGATGCATGGCCGCAGGCGCCGGAGGGATTCAAGGTAGAGCTGTACTACACCGGCCTCGATCAGCCGCGGCTGATCCGTACCGCGCCGAATGGGGATTTGTTTGTTGCGTTGAGCTATCAGAACAAGATTATGGTGTTTCGCGGCGTAGGAGCAGATGGGAAGCCGAAGGAGGTGTCGACGTTTGCCGATGGGCTGAGCCAGCCATTCGGAATCCAGTTCTATCCGGCGAAGGATCCGAAGTGGGTTTACGTGGGGAACACGGATTCGGTGGTGCGGTTTCCGTATCACGTGGGCGATCTGAAGGCGAGCGGGCCGGCGGAGAAGCTGACGGATCTGCCGGGCGGCGGACGGCTGCGCGGGGGTGGCCACTGGACGCGGGACATCGCGTTTTCGCCGGACGGGCAGCGGATGTTCGTGTCAGTGGGGTCGCACTCGAACGATGACGATTCGGACACGCATCCGGAGGAGTTTCATCGCGCGGATGTGCTGGAGTTCACGCCGGAAGGGAAGTTTGTGAAGGTGTACGCGTCGGGGATTCGCAACTGCGTGGGGGAGACGATCAATCCGACGACGGGCGAGCTGTGGTGCTCGACGAACGAGCGCGACATGCTGGGCGACAATCTGGTGCCGGACTACATCACGCACGTGCAGGAGGGTGGCTTCTACGGCTGGCCCTGGTACTACATGAGCACGAATGGCGGAGTGCAGGATCCGCGACAGGAGGGCAAGCATCCGGAACTGAAGGGGAAGGTGATTACGCCGGATGTGCTGGTGAATCCGCACTTCGCTTCGCTGGAGATGCTGTTCTATGAGGGCTCGCAGTTTCCGGCCGAGTACAAGGGCGACGGATTTGCGGCGGAGCACGGTTCGTGGAATCGAGCGAACCGGTCCGGATACGAAGTGATTCGTGTGCCGATGAAGGATGGTCACGCGACGGGGGAGTACGAGGATTTTCTGACAGGATTTGTGCGGCCGGATGGGAAGGTGTGGGGCCGGCCGGTAGGCGTGACGGTGGCGAACGACGGTTCACTGTTCGTTACTGATGACGGGTCTGGTTCGATCTGGCACGTGATTTACACGGGGAAATGAAAAGCAGAGCAGCGGTATCGTAGGCTGGATCGGTGCAAGCCGGATCGAAGCAGACGTTTCGGGTGATCGTCAGCCTGATCTGCCGCGTGGCGCTGCTGGCGATTGCAGTGCCGGTGCTGCTGCGGCATTTTCCCGATTACAAGCTGCCCTATCGATATCCCACGGATTGGATCGTGGTAACGGTGTGCGACACAGCGGCGGTGGTGGCGCCGCTGATGCGCTCGCGCAAGCTGGCGTTTCTGGCCGGGGCAGCGGCGATGGGAGCGCACTACTACTATCGGCATTTCGTGCCGGTTGGGGATCTGGTGTATATGGGGGTGGCGATTCTTTTCGTGCTGCAGCCATCGAGCGAACGGAAGGTTGTGAAGCAAGNNTGCGATAGTCTGGTGGCTGTGAGTTCCCCTTTGCGCAGCTTTCTTTTTGCGGCGGCCTTCCTGGTATCGGGATCGGTGTTCGCGCAGCAGTCGACACCAAGCGCGCCGGATCAGAACCAGACTGCTCCGCCAACGACAACACAATCGGCTCCAGCGGCTTCATCGCAGGCATTGCCGGACGCGCCCGGAGCGCAGCAAAATCCGGGGCCGGAGCCGACCGGGCCGACGGTGCTGTTGGACACCAGCATGGGGCAGATGACCTGCAAGCTGTTCGACAAGCAGGCGCCGGCGGCGGTCGCGAATTTTGTTGAGTTGGCAACGGGGACCAAGGAGTTCACCGATCCGGCGACCAAGCAGAAGGTGAAGCGACCGTACTACGACGGGACTACGTTTCATCGGGTGATTCCGGGATTCATGGTTCAGGGCGGCGATCCGCTGGGGACGGGCGAGGGCGATCCGGGATACATGTTCAATGACGAGTTCGATCCGGCGCTGAACTTCGACGTGCCAGGCCGGCTGGCGATGGCGAACTCGGGGCCGAACACCAACGGATCGCAGTTCTTTATTTCGGAAGTTGCGGCGCCGTTTCTGGATCAGAAGTATGTGATCTTCGGGCAGTGTGACGACCACACCGTGAGCATCGTGAAGGCCATCGCGCGGGTGAATCGCGACAGCAACGATAGGCCGCTGGAGCCGGTGACGCTGAAAAAGGTGACGGTGATTCCGGCCGGGCAACCGGTGCCGGCAGCGCCGACGGGTCTTCCACCCCAGCGGACGAGGGGCGAGTCCGCCGGGGACCCGGTGTGCAGGCCACGCCGCAGTAGAATTCCAGGTTTTGAAAATCCCACGAAACGAGAGAAGGAGTTGTTATGTCGCGACCGTCAGGAACGTATGCAGTGATGAAGACCAGCGAAGGAACGATTGTGGCCCGGTTATTCGAGAAGGAAGCGCCGAAGACGGTGGCGAACTTCATCGAGTTGGCCGAGGGAAAGCGGGAGTGGACGCATCCTGTGTCGCGACAGAAGAGCTCGGACAAACTGTACGACGGAACGGTTTTTCACCGCGTGATTCCGGACTTCATGATTCAGGGCGGCGATCCGGCGGGGAACGGGATGGGCGGACCGGGGTACAAGTTTGAGGATGAGACAAAGGGGTCGCCGCACCGGTTCGACAAGAAAGGCAAGCTGGCGATGGCGAACGCGGGGCCGAACACGAACGGATCGCAGTTTTTTATCACTGTGGCCGGCACAGAATGGCTGACGGGCAAGCACACGATCTTTGGCGAGGTGGTCGAAGGGCAGGAGATCGTGGACAAGATTTCGAAGGTGTCGACGCGGTCGGACAAGCCGGTGAAGGCGGTGGTGCTGGAGTCGGTGGCGATTGAGCGGGAGTAGCTTTCTACCGGTTCGCTTTCGTTGCGCGTGTCAAGGCAGGATACGAGGTCAAGGGCAGGGTTGGGGCGGTGTTTTTTCCCGAAACGACACAAGAAGGTACTTTGGGGCGACCTGAACAAAGAATTGGGTTGCGGTTCGAGCGGGAAAAGATTCAGCTACTTGCTGTGGGGTGAACCTGGCCGTCGCTACGGGGGGGCGTTTTTCTTTTTCAGGCCGGCGCGAAGAGCCTCCGCCCGGGATGGCAGGGAGCCTCCGCTCGGGATGGCAGGGAGCCTCCGCCCGGGGGCAGGGAGCCTCCGCCCGGGATGGCAGAGAGCCTCCGTTCGAGATGGCAGAGAGCCTCCGTTCGGGATGGCAGAGAGCCTTTGCTCGGGATGGCAGAGTTGTTTATGGCGCTGGTGAGGCGGCTCCGAACTTCTAATCGCACTATGATCATTTTCGAGGGGATATATCCTTCTGGTGATTTCCTGCATTGCAGGAAGAATTGAAAGCCCCTGGCTGCGAGAAGCTGACAGGGGCTTTCTGTTTGCGGGTTGTGGGTTAGAAGAACAGCTTGGCGGAGAACTGCAGCTGGCGCTCGGTGAAGAGAACTCCGCTGGTCCCGGTGGATGTGCCTACGGGAGTGCTGGTGTAGGGCGCGACTTCCGGCGCGATGCAGCCGTTGAAGGTTCCGGAGGCGGCCGGGCAGGTGACGCCGTCCGCAGTCGCACCGGGCTTGATGTAGAAGTAGCCGGTGGTCGCGACGCTGAGGACGTTGGCATGGTTGAGAAGGTTGAAGGCTTCTCCCATGACCTGGAAGTTGACCTTCTCGTGGATGGGGAAAGTGCGGGCGACGCGGAAGTCGAGGTCGTTGAAGTCAGGCCCCGAGACCGAGTTGCGGCCGACGAAAGGGGCGCGGCCCGGCGTGCCAAGACCGGAGCTGGAGCTCATGGTGCCGCCGGTGAGGCCGCCATCGATGCCGCCGTTGGCATTCGCGCTCATGAAGGGCGTGATGGGGAAGCCGCTGGCGTCGGAAATGATGCCGGAGAAGGACCAGCCATCGGCGATGTAACGGGCGACAGGGTTGGAGAGGTTGTGGAAGAAGGGCGGGGCATAGACAACGCTGCCGCCGAAGTGCTGGCTCTGGTTGAGATCGGAGAGGCCGTGCTCGCCCTTGATGTTGTAGGGATCGATGGGGTAGTCGGAGCCGAAGAAGGTTCCGAAGGCGCCGCCCACTTGGCCGAAGTCGGTGGCCTTGCTCCAGGTGTAGTTGAGCAGCATCTCGAGGCCGTTGGAGAAGGGCCGCTTGATGCTGACGACCATGGAGTTGTACCAGGAACTGACGGCGCTGAAGCCGGTGTTGATGGAGGCATCCGCGGTGGTGAGGCGCCGCGTGTAGAAGGGCAGCGTCATGCTGCCGGTCTGCGTGCCGGAGCCGTTGTAGATGTTGTAGGTGCGAGTTGTGGTGGCCGGAGCGACGTTCGTGTCGATGAAGGTGGGCAGATGGAGCGCGCGGCTGCCGACGTAGCCGAGAGAGAACGTCATCTTGCCGGGGACCTGCTGTTCGAGGGTGAGGTTGCCTTCATGCGCGATCGGCGGCACGAAGTTGGGGTCGAGGCCATGGAAACTGGAGACCAGGGCTGAACCGCCGGGCGTGACTTTGGAGGTTGCAGCACCGCTGAAGGCAGCGCCGAGCGGCGGTCCGGGAGGCGTGAAGAGGACGTTGGGGAACTCCGGCGCACCGGCGACGGCGGCGCAGTTGTTGCTGGGGCAGTTGAAGTTGTAGTTGGTCTGGTAGACGCCGTTCTCCACGCGCATGGCGTAGTAAGTGCTGCCCTGGGTGAGGGCGGCGAAAATGCCGTAGCCGGCGCGGACGACGGTCCTGCTGGTGGGACTCCACGCCACGCCGATGCGGGGGACGATGCGGTCGGTGGGGGTCTTCAGCTTCTGCGTGTAGTAGGTAGCAAGCGCGGATGTGGTGTTGGGGTGCGTGGGATCGGGCGTGATCTGGAGATCGTAACGTACACCGAGATTGAACGTGAGATTGTTGCGGAGCTTCCAGGTGTCTTCGAAGAAGAAGGCGGGCTCCTTCATCCAGAAATCGTCTTTGCCGACGTGGGTGATGGGGTCATAGACCTGGGTGAACGTGGTGTAGTGATAGCCGGGGGAACCGCTGGTGGGCGTGACCTGGAAGATGTCTTGCGCCCAGGCCTGGAAGGCGGTGACGGGAGAACCGTTGGTGTAGGAGTAGAGGCCTCCGCCCTGGAAGAGGTTGATCATGACCTCATGGACGAGGTTGGCCTCACCGCCGACTTTCCAGGCATGCCGGCCCTGGATGTGGGAGAAGGTATCGGTGATCTGCCAGCGATGCTCATCCGGCTCGGCGGCGCGGGGCAGGGCGTTCGGCATGCCGTACTCCTCTGCGCCGGTGACGGTAACGTTGGGCCCGGGAGCGTTGACGCCGTCGGTTTCCAGATCGCGACCCCACTGGAAGAGGAGGTTGTTGACGGAGGTGGATGTGATGGTGGAAGTCCAGTCGGCAACGAAGATGCGCTCGTGATAGTAAGCGCTGCCGTTCTCAGTGACGGAGTGATTGGTGTAGCTGGGGTTAGCTGAGTAGCCGTTGGGCAAAGTGAAGTTGCCGAAGTCGAAGTCGGCGAAGACGTGATTCTTCTCGTTGATCTGGTAATCGAGGCGCGGGAAGACGATGTCGAGCTTGCCGATGCGGGGATAGACGCCGGAGAGGCTCTGCAGGAATTTGATCGCGGAGGTGCACTGCGTTGCCGAGATGGAGGCAGGGCACTGCGTGGGGTTGATCACAGAGGTGTTGGTGGTGGTGCCGCTGGGCGTAAGCGAGATGTTGGCCGTGGAGGAGTAAGCCAGCGGAGCGACTTTGCGGAAGCCGTCGTAGGTAAGGAAATAGAAGAACTTGTCCTTGATGAACGGGCCGCCGACGCTGCCGCCGAACTGTTGCTGCTGCTTGATGGCCTGGGTGAAGTTGCCGTGCGCCTTGCCGTAGGAGTCGAGGGCGTTGAGCGAGGGATAGCGCAGGTAGTAGAAGAGGTCGCCGTGGAGGGTATTGCCGCCGGATTTGGTGATGGCGTTGACCTGACCGCCGGCGGCCTGGCCGAATTCGGCGCTGTAGGTGGCGGCGGCGACCTGAAATTCCTGAATGGAATCGAGGCTGTAGACGTAGGGCATGCCGGAGGCGCGGCCGCGAGCCTCGGAGAAGAGGGCCTGGTCGTTGTTGGCGCCGTCGACGTAGTTGCTGTTATAGAGGCCGGAGATGCCGTGATAGCTGACCAGGCCGCTGGTGCCGTCGGCGACGGTGTTGGGCGTGAGCAGGGCGAAGTTGCTCCAGTTGCGGCTGGCGATGGGGAGGCTGGAGATCATGGTCTCGGAGACCGTCTGGGAGACCTCGGTTTTTTCGGTATCGAGCAGAGGGGCCTGGCTGGTGACGAGGACCTGAGAGGAAACGCTGGCCGGAGGCAGAGTAGCGTCGACGGTGAGCGTTTGACCGACGTCGAGGATCAGGCCGGCTTTTTCCACGGTGGCAAAGCCGTTGGCCGAAACGCGGACGGTGTAATGGCCTGGCTGGAGAAAGGGGGCGGAGTAAATGCCGGCGCCATTAACGGGAATCGTGCGGCCGACGCCGTTATCTGTATCGGTGACGATTACAGATGCGGAGGCAATCACGGCCTGACTGTTGTCAGTGATCGTGCCAGTGATGGTGCCGGTACCGGAAGACTGCGCCGAAGCAGTATGCGCGCCAGTCAGAGTGAACAGAACCAGAAGCAAGAAGGGGGCAAGGCTGCGAGCGGAGATGAAAAAGCGAGGACGAGGGGAAAGATGTGCGAAGACACTACAGGCGGCGTTTTCTCTGGTCATGGATGGCCTCGAAGAAAAAAACGTGATGGTATCGACAACTTTGTCTGGAATTGCCGCCAGTATAGCGTAGGTTTCTGAGGAAGCCTGGAAATATGTGGTGAATTGTCGCGCGCAGAGAGCAGCGACGATTGCAACTGTAACAATCTGCTGCACGTTTTCTGTTCCGGTGATTGCGGAGGGAGCAGCGTGTGCCGCGAGCGCGCACGCAGCCGCTATCGATGCAATAGGAGCTGCGTGAGGCGCGGCAGGGAGCGCCGTGCCGGCTGCTCGCTTTTGAAAACGCGTGTGTTAGGGGTCACAAAAACAGGTGACCTCTGTCACGGATAGCGCCGGCGCGTGGAGCGTAGGTTCGGGAAAAGAGGAGAGGGGGTAACGGCCATGCCGGCTTCCAGGGGACACATCCCGGAAAGGCTCGGGAAAACCACCTACCTCCATGCCGCGAAGCAGTTCCCGTTCAGAACGGTCGTGGCGGCGGTTGATTTCAGCGAGGAGTCGTCAGCGGCTCTCCGGTGCGCGCAGGAACTGGCGCGGCTGCAGCACGCCATGCTGTTGCTGATCCATGTGATCGATCCGGTGGGATATGCGTTCCCCGAAGGCGCGCCACCGTCGGTGGACCACGACAAGGCTGCGAAAGCAGAGCTGGCGCGGATCGAAGCGGAAGTGAAGAAGCAGGGGATCCCGGTGCACTCGCGCGTGGAGACGGGCATCGTGTGCGAGCGGATCCTGCTGTCGCTGCGCGACCACAAGGCGGCACTGCTGGTGCTGGGGACAAAAGCGGTTACCGGTGCAGGGCGCGCGGCTCTGGGCCTGGTAACGCGGCAACTGCTGGCGCACTCGCCGTGCCCGATTCTGGCCGTGGCGCCGGACGACCCGAAGAAGCCGCGCAAGTTCGGGCGCTGGCAAAACGTGCTGGCGGCGACGGACTTCTCCGCGGCGTCGCTGAGCGCGCTGGACTACGCACAACGGGTAGCGGGGGGACACCTGATCGTGCTGCACTCGGCGCGGTGCGGACGGCACCTGGAATGCCCGAACTGCCTGGAGCGGCTGCGGTTCCTGGCGCCGTTCGACGAGGCGCACGGCTTGCCGGTGGATCATTCGGTGACGGGCGGCGATCCGGCGCGGATGATTGTGCAGATGGCGAAGAAGCTGCATCCGGATCTGATCGTGATGGGGGCGCCGTCGCCCGAGCACACTGAACACGACCTCGACCACAGCACGGTGGCGCAGGTAATTGCCGCTGCGCCGATGCCGGTACTGATTGTTCCCGAGGGCCGGGAGCGGTACGCCGACGAACTGATCGAGGAAGTGGCGACGGCGTAAAAGACAGAGTTTAGGGATTAGAGTTTAGGTCCCGTAAGGTGAGGTTCGGCGTTCATGGACTTCTGCGCGTCGGGCGCAGGTTGAACCGCATCGAATCGCCGACTATCCTGCAGCTATGAAGTTCGATCCCATAACAGGATTCCGCGCATTGGTGGGTAGCACCAGCCGTGCAGCGGGGTCTTATAAACCCCGGTAAACGCCAGATCGGCGTGCCGGGAGGGGGCAGCACCCTCACCCACCACCAAAATTCCATTGGCCAGCGGTTTGCATTTCACATCGCGTCGCTGCGTGTTCAGCTCAGCGCTTTGCCGGGGTCGGTGTGGATGACGGTGATGCCGGAGCCGGCGAGTTCCTTCTCGAGTGCTGCGGGCGTGCCGATGAGCGGCGGGAAGGTTCCCCAGTGAATGGGCAGGATGGTCTTCGCGCCGATGTATTTCGCGGCGACGGCGGCGGCCTTCGGTCCCATCGTGTAGTGATCGCCGATGGGGAGCATAGCGAGGTCGGGGTGGTAGAGGTCGCGGATGATCTGCATGTCAGAGAAGGCGGTTGTGTCGCCGGCGTGGTAGAGGGTGGGTCCGTTGTCGATGGCGATGACGAAGCCGGTGGGCTCGCCGGCGTAGAAGGTGTGGTCGCCGTCGGTGATGCTGGAAGAGTGTCTGGCTTCGGTAAGGGTGAGGGTCACGTCGGCGTGGCGATGCGAGCCGCCGATGTTCATGCCGACGCCCTCTTTGACGCCTTTGGACTGCAGCCAACCCATGAGTTCAACCATGCCGATGGCGATGGGGCCGTGTTTTTTTGCCACGGGGACGGCGTCGGCGATGTGGTCCATGTGGCCGTGGGTCACGAGGAGGAGGTCGATTTTTTCCGGGAGTTTATAGCCTTTGGGGTATTTGGGATTGTGCTCGATGAACGGGTCAATGAGGATCGTGGT
>PMAM01000041.1 GCA_003152595.1 Acidobacterium sp. | reverse complement strand
CGCCGTGCTCGGCGGCGGATTCTGGGCTCGCAAGTTTGCCTCCGATCCCAACATCATCGGCCGTTCCATCACCCTCGACGACCGCGATTACACCATTGTCGGTGTCATCCCCGCCTCCTTCGATCTCGAGTTCGGCGCCTTCATCCCTGAGGACATCTACCTCCCCATCGGCCAATGGGACACCAAAGCCCTCACCCTGCGCGGCGCGGGCCTCGGCATTCACGGCATTGCCCGCCTTCGTCCCGGTGTTTCTCTGGCGCAGGCCCAGGCCGACATGAACAACGTCAGCGATCATCTCGCTGCCGCCTTTCCACAGGCCGACCGCGGCCTCCGCGCCAGCCTCCGGCCTCTCCGCCAGGCAGTCATCGGTGACGTTCAGCCCATCCTCGTTATGCTTCTCGCCGCCGTCGGCTTCGTCCTCCTCATCGCCTGCGTCAACGTCGCGAACCTTCTGCTCGCCCGCTCCAGCGCCCGCGCCCAGGAATTCGGCGTTCGCCTCGCCCTTGGCGCCTCCCGCGGGCGCATCGTCCGTCAGATCCTCACCGAGAGCACGCTCCTCGCTCTCGCCGGCGGTACTCTCGGCCTCGTACTCGCGGCTTGGGGAACTCACGCCGCGCTAAGTCTCGTTCCTCAGGCGCTGCCCCGCGCCTCCCACATCCACCTCAGCCCGCCCGTGCTGGCCTTTTCTTTCCTCATCTCTTTCGCTACCGGCATTCTGTTCGGGCTCATTCCCGCCTGGAAGGTCGCCGCACAACCGCCCCAAACCATCCTGCGCGAAGGCGGCCGCACCGTCCACGGCTCTCGTCATCGCACCCAGGACTGGCTCGTCGTCTTCGAAATGGCCGCCGCCGTCGTCCTTCTCGCTGGAGCCGGCCTCACCCTCCGCAGCCTCTTCGCGCTCTCCCACACCGACCCCGGTTTCGACCCCAACGGCGTCCTGCGCTTCAGCGTTGCCGCGCCCAATTCCCCCGCCATCGACAATCCCGTCGGAGCCCGCGCCTACCTCCGCCGCCTCGACCAGCAACTCCGCAGCGTCCCCGGCATCTCCGCCGTCTCTCTCACCAACGGCGGCCTGCCCATGACCGGTGACGATGATGAAGAACTCTTCTGGCTCCAGAATGAGCCAAAGCCTGCCGACGCGAACGATATGCACTGGTCGTTGCTTTACATCGTTGAGCCCGGCTACCTCAGCATCATGCGCATCCCCCTCGTTCGCGGCCGCTGGTTCACCGATGCCGATCGCGAAGACACCCCGCACGTCGTCGTCATCGACGAAGATCTCGCCCGCGAGGACTTCGGCAATACCGACCCCATCGGCAAAGTCATCAATCTCACCAACCCCGACGACACACAGGCCACCGTCGTCGGTGTCGTCGGCCACGTCCTGCAGTGGGGACTCGACAACGACGCCGGATTCCCCCTTCACGCCCAGATCTATCTCCCGCTCGGCCAGCTGAATGGCTGGCAGCTGGTTTCCACCACTGGCTTTTTCTACGACGTCCTCGTCCGCGCCGCTCATCCCGACGCCGTCTTCGCCGACATTCAGTCAGCGACCCATCGGATGAACTCCGCGCAGGTGGTCTGGCGGCCGCTCACCATGAACCAGATCATTGATGAAACCCTTGCCGGCCGCCGCTTCTCGATGATTCTCTTCGGCGCCTTCGCTGCTCTCGCCCTTCTCCTCGCCAGCGTCGGCCTCTACGGCGTCATCTCGTATCTCGTCGGCCAGCGTACCCAGGAGATGGCCATTCGCATGGCCCTCGGCGCCAACCGCAGCGACGTGCTCCGCTGGGTTCTCCGCCGCGGCGCCGCTCTCGCCGGCATCGGAGTCGCCACCGGCACCCTCGCCGCTCTGCTCGTCACGCGCGCCATGGCCGGCATCTCTCTCGCCAGGTCCTCCATCATTTATGGCGTGCATCCATGGGACCCCATCACCATCCTCAGCGTCGTCGTGGTCCTCATGCTTGTTGCGCTCCTGGCCAGCTACGTCCCCGCTCGCCGCGCGGCCTCCGTCGACCCCATGCAGGCCCTGCGCTCCGAATAACCTGCGAGTCCCTTACCCGGCCCCTCAGGACCCCTTCGCCTGTGCCTCCACGCGCGTGTACCGGATCGCCCTCGCTTTCGACCTCACAATCAACCCCTCGCCCACCATCGCATCCAGATGCGGCACCAGCTTCGCAGTCTGCTCTTCGGTGTCGATCACGCTCACCCTCATCGTCGCGTCCCACGACAGCTCCACGGGCTCGGGTGATGAATCCTCGTGCAGCCTCCGCAGCTTCCGCCTGGTCTCAAGCCGTCACCCCACAGCCAGCACCCAACCATTGGATCCGCCAGGTTCACCCCACAGCAAGAAGCAAAAGCTTTTGGCGCTCAAAAATCAACACAATTCGCGCCTGTGCTCAGCCAAAAGTTCCGTCCAGGTCCTCCGCCCATTTTGGAAAACAATAGTTCCGGCTCTGCGCCGTTTTGCCCATGCGGCGAAGCAAACGAAACCAGCTTCGGCCGCCGAGGGAAGCCTCGACGGTGGAGGTTTTCCGGAACGCCGAACAGTCTGCACTGACCCAGCTCCAGGCACCGCGAGGCCGCCTCGGATGGGCCGAACCCCGAACCCTGCTCTTCTGAACCCTGAACGCTGAAAACTGAATGCCGTCCCCGCAACCCACCCAACGCTCAGGCCGCACCCACTGCTGGCACTCCGCCAGGTTCACCCCACAGCAAGAAGCAAAAGCTCTTGACGCTCAGGAATCAACATAATTCGCGCCTGTACTCAGTCAAAAGTACCGTCCTTCCAGGTCCTCGGCCCATTTTGGCAAAAAGCAGTTCCGGCTCTGCGCCGTTTTTCCCATGAGGCGAAGCAAACGAAAACCAGCTCAGCCCCCAAGGGAAGCCTCGACGATGAAAGTCTTTTCGGAACGCCGAACAACCCGCCCTGACCAGGCTCCGAGCGAAGCGAGGCGCGT
>PMAM01000194.1 GCA_003152595.1 Acidobacterium sp. | reverse complement strand
CGCCGACCTCGTAGATCATCTTTTTAAGGTTGTAGCCCATGGGCAGCTCGTAGACGCCGGGACGCTCGATGTGGCCGCTGAGGCAGAAGAGGCGCGTGCCGCCATTGCGCTCCGTGCCGAGCTTGGCGTATTCGGCGCCCCCCATGCGGAAGATGTGCGGGACGGTGGCGATGGTCTCCGCGTTGTTGATGATGGTGGGTCCGCCATAGAGTCCGACCACCGCCGGAAACGGCGGGCGGATGCGCGGGATGCCGCGCTTGCCTTCGAGGGACTCCATCAGCGCCGACTCTTCGCCGACTTCGTAGGCGCCGGCGCCGGTCTGGGTGACGATATCGAAGTCGAGGCCGGAGCCGAAGATGTTCTTGCCGAGGAAGCCTTTGGTATAGGCTTGGGCGACGGCGCGCTCCATGATCTGGAGCAGGTAGCGGTACTCGCCGCGCAGGTAGATGAAGCCCATTTTGGCCTGAACGGAGAGGCCGGCGATGATCGTGCCCTCGATCACCGAGTGCGGGTCTTGCTCGAAAATGAGGCGGTCTTTGCAGGTGCCGGGCTCGGACTCATCGCCGTTGACGAGAACGTACTTGGGCTTGGCAGACTGCTTCGGCACAAAGGACCACTTAAGCCCGGTGGGGAAGCCTGCACCGCCGCGGCCGCGCAGATTCGAGGCTTTCATCTCGTTGATGATGCCTTCCGGGCCAAGCGCGAGGGCTTTGCGCGCCGACTCGTAGCCGCCCAGTTCAATGTAGCGGCCGATATCGGTTGCGCCCTTGCCGAAGCGGTACGAGACGACCGGGACGCAGTCGGGATGCGTGGAGAGCGTCGCCATTAGCGGGCACCGCCGTCTTTGGATCTCGCCCGGTAGTCGTCGAGCACCTTGTCCATCGATTCGGCCGTCAGGTTCTCGTGGAAGTCGTAATTGACCTGCGCAGCCGGGGCCCAGGAGCAGGCACCGATGCACTCGACTTCTTCTACGGAAAAGAGGCCGTCGGCAGTGACGCCTTTGTTGGCGACGCCGAGCTTCTTCTTGCAGTGGTCGAGAATTTCGTTGCCGCCGCGGAGCATGCAGCTGATGTTNNGGTAGAGGGTGACGAGCTTGTCAAAGCGAGCGGCGAGCGCCGGAGAGAAGAGGGTGGGCTGGGCGCTCATCGGCGGCTTCCCTTCCCTTCCGCAGTGACGGAAGCGATGAAGTCGATGGCGGCGTGGTCGAGGTCCTTCATCGTGCCGTTGATGCGGATTGTGCCATCGGCCAGCATCGTAAAGCTGCCAGTGACCGGTGCCTGAGATGCGGTGTGCATCGTCCACTTCACCTCGCTCGAATCTGGAGCGAATTGCATGTCGAGTCGCGTGCTGCCAAAGGCGATCGTGGCGGAGTTTTCGGTCATCGAAACCTTGACCTCGCCGGCGTGCAGGCTGGCTGCGGCTGCGTACGACCGCAGCATGGAGACGAACGACACCCACAATTCGATTTGCAGCATGGGGTCGGCAGCTTGGGCGGTCACCGGTCGATTTCTCCCAGAACAATATCAATCGACCCGATCACGGCAACCACATCGGCGATCAGTCGTCCGACGCACATGGTTTCCAGTGCCTGCAGCGTCGCGAACGATGGGTTGCGCATGTGGACGCGATACGGCTTCGCAGTGCCATCGCTGACGGCGTAGTAGCCCATTTCACCACGCGGCGATTCGACGGCCAGGTAAACTTCGCCCGCCGGAACCTGGAAGCCTTCGGTCACGATCTTGAAGTGATAGATGAGCGCTTCCATCTGCGTCTTCATCTTTTCGCGGTCCGGCAGAACCACGTGTGGCGCATCGGCCTTGATGGGACCTTCGGGCATGCCATCGAGCGCCTGCTGGCAGATCTTCACCGACTCGCGCATCTCGCGGAGACGCACGATGTAGCGGGCCCAGACATCGCCATCCGTCGAGGTGGGCACTTCGAATTTGAACTTTTCGTAGCCGGTGTACGGCATGTCGCGGCGGAGATCCCAGTCCACGCCGGAGGCACGCATCGGTGGTCCGGTCACACCCAGCGCCACCGCATCCGCAGGGCTCAGATAGCCAACGCCCTTGAGCCGGTTAATAAAGATGGGGTTGCCGGTGAGCAGGTTCTCGTACTCGTCGATCTTTTCGGGCAGGACTTTGACGAGCGCCTGAACCGAATCGAAAAAGTCCAGCGGCGGCTCCAGCGCGAGCCCTCCGATGCGGAAGTAGGAAGTCATCATCCGCTGTCCCGACAAATGCTCGAAGATGCGCAGGATCTCCTCGCGCTCGCGGAACGTGTACAGGAAAACCGTCAGCGCGCCGATGTCCATGGCGTGGGTGCCGAGCCACACCAGATGTGAGTTGAGCCGGGTCAGCTCGTTCAGCAGCACGCGCATCCACTGCGCGCGCTCGGGAATCTCCAGTTGCAGCAGCTTTTCGCCGGCGAGACAGAAGGCGAGGTTGTTCGTCATCGGACAGAGGTAGTCGATGCGGTCGGTGAGCGGAACCACCTGCTGCCAGAACTTCGCCTCGCAGGTTTTCTCGATGCCCGTGTGCAGGTAGCCGATGTCGGGGACCAGCTTCACGACGGTTTCGCCGTCGATTTCGAGCACCACGCGCAGCACACCGTGCGTCGAAGGGTGCTGCGGCCCCATGTTGAGGACCATGGTGTGGTCCTTCGTGCCTTCTTCGGGACGCGGCTTGACCAGCGTCGCCGTTTCTACGAAGCCGGGAATCTCCGGCGCGTGGGGGTTTTCGAGCTGATCGGCCATCAGCGATAGCCCTCCACCGGATAATCCTTGCGCAGCGGATGACCTTCCCATTCCTCGGGCAGCATGATGCGCCGCAGACTGGGATGGCCGTGGAAGCGGACGCCGAACAGGTCCCAAACCTCGCGCTCGTAGTAATTGGCCGAAGGCCAAACGGGGGTAATGCTGTCAATCGACGGGTCCATCGACCCCAGCATCGCGTGCAGCCGCACCCGCTCCTTCAGCTTGTGCGACAGGATGTGGTAGGTGACCTGGAAGCGCGGCTCTGCAGGGTACCAGTCCACGCAGGTGACGTCCTCAAGAAAGTTGTAGCCCGCGGTCTGCAGCGTGCGGCACGCGGCGCGGATCTGGTCGGCGGCGATGACGAGGGTCAGTTCGCCGCGATCGAACTTGGCATTTGTAATAGCGTCGGGATGCGCAGCGCGGAGGGCCTGGATGGCCACATTCTGCGCGAGGCCTTCAAACACAGCCTTTTGATTGAGCAGCGCTTCTCCCATGACTCCTTCTGCGGGGCTCGAGGTTTGGTGTTAGAGGTCAGCCTTGTCGGAGGCCCAGTCTAGGATGCCTTTCTTCCACACATAGAAGATGCCGACGACGACGAATCCGAGGTAGACGAGCATCTCCCAGAACCCGAACATTTGCGAATGAGTGATGCGCGGCAACTGGCGGTAAATCACAGCCCAGGGAAGCATAAAAACGGCTTCCACATCGAACAGAATGAACAGCATCGCCACCATATAGAAGCGCACGGAGAATCGCCCGCGCGCGTCCCCTTCGGCGGGGATGCCGCACTCATAGGCTTCCAGCTTCTCCTTCGTGTTGCGGTGCCGGCCGATGAACCAGGACATGCCAACCATGCCCGCAGACAGGGCGCCCACGACCACAATCTGCATCAGCAGGGGAATGTAGTTCCAGATGTAGGGGTGGCTTTGCAATGGGCCGTTCTCCTGGACAACAACAACCGAACGGAGGTTACCGGGAACTGCCGCTGCCTCCATTTCGAGACTAGTGCTGCGGTTGTCAAGAGTCAAGTTACCGGAGAGACAGGGCACAGGTTACAGGTCGCAGGGCACAGAATGGCGGCGACCGGCCGTTACGAGACCAGCCTAAACGGTTCTCGGACCTGCCTGGCGAACCGAATCGGGAACCTGGAACTTGCGGAAGTTCTCCACAAACTTCGAAGCCAGCAGGCGTGCCTGCGCGTCGTAGGCGTGCTTGTCAGCCCAGGAGTTGCGCGGGTTCAGCAGTTCAGAGGGAACGCCGGGGCAGGCAGTGGGAATGCTGAGGCCGAAAGCCGGTTCGGTACTGTATTCGGCTTTGGCGAGGCCTCCGTCGAGCGCCGCGTGAACGATGGCGCGGGTGTGCGGCAGGCTCATCCGCTTCCCTACCCCGAAGGCGCCGCCGGTCCAGCCTGTATTCACAAGCCAGCACTGGGCATGGTGCTCGCGCAGGCGGCGGCCAAGCATTTCCGCGTACACGCTGGGCGCGAGCGGCAGGAACGGGGAGCCGAAGCAGGTGGAGAATTCCGGCACCGGCTCGCTGCCAAGGCCCGCCTCGGTTCCGGCGAGCTTCGCCGTGTAGCCGGAGAGGAAGTGGTACATGGCCTGGTCGGGCGTGAGTTTGGCGATGGGAGGCAGAACCCCGAAAGCGTCCGCCGCGAGGAAGAGGACATTGCGCGAATGGCCGCCGACACCAGGGATGACCGCGTTGACGATGAAGTCGACGGGATAGGCGGCGCGCGTGTTTTCGGTATAGCGGATGTCGGAGTAGTCGGGCTCGCCGGTGCGCGGGTCGAGCACGACGTTTTCGAGCACCGAGCCGAAGCGGATGGCGTTGTAGATCTGCGGCTCTTTCTCCAGCGTCAGGTCGACGCACTTGGCATAGCACCCGCCTTCGAAGTTGAAGACACCGTCGGGACTCCAGCCATGCTCGTCGTCGCCGATCAGGCGGCGTTCGGGATCGGCGGACAACGTGGTCTTGCCGGTGCCGGAGAGTCCGAAGAAAAGGGCCGTCGTTCCGTCGGCACCAACATTCGCCGAGCAGTGCATAGGAAAAACATTGCGCTGCGGCAGGATGTAGTTCATCACCCCGAAGATGGACTTCTTCATCTCGCCGGCATACTTTGTCCCGCCGATGAGGATGATCCTGCGGGTGAAATCGGCAAGGATGAAGGTCGACGAGCGAACGCCATCGCGTTCCGGGATCGCTTCAAACTCGGGGGCGGCGATGACAATGAATTCAGGATTGTGCGCGGCGATTTCCTGAGGCTCAGGACGGATGAAGAGCTGCTTCACAAACAGAGCGTGCCAGGCATATTCGCAGATGACCTGGATGGGGAGGCGGTAGGTCGGGTCGGCGCCGGCGGCCAGATCCATGATGAAGAGATCGCGCTCGGCCATATGGCGGATCACGCGCTGCAACAGCGCCTGGAACTTTTCCGGCGGGAAGGGCTGGTTCACCTTGCCCCAGTGCACGCGGTCCCGCGTCTCGTCATCCTCAACCGTGAACTTGTCGCGCGGGGAGCGTCCTGTCCGGGCGCCGGTCATAGCAACCAGAGCGCCATTCGAGGCCAGGCGGCCTTCGCCCCGGGCGATCGCGGTTTCGACCAGTTGCGGGGTCGAGAGATTCCGGTGGGCGTGCAGGCCTTCCGTCAGGCGCTTCAGGTCTTGCAGAGTGGCTGTCGCTCCCATTGTCGGAAGCCTCCGTGGGTCAGAGAGAACCCATTATTGTCCCATTGGCCGCAGGGCTTGCAAAGGGAAAAACGAAGGGCTGGACCGAGGTCTGCCCTGAGCTGTGCTCTGTGCTCTGTCACACCTGCGGCTGAGCGTCGTCGAGGGGAACGAGCCAGGGCAGATTGTGCGTGTGGCCGGCCTCGTGGAGGACAGCGTCGACCTGCTGCAGGACCTCCTCGATGGTCATGGTGTACATCTCGCGGCCGTTGTCATAGCCGGATTCGATGGCCATCTTCAGATAGCGGCCAGCAGCCTGAGCGGCGAGGGAATCCGTAATGACATGGCCGGTCCGCTTCTTCTGCTCAACCCAGGCGACGCAGGGCATCGCGATCCAGACAGGGCGGTCGTTGACGTCGAAGCGGATGTCGACGGCGTCGGCGTGGCGCGTGGCGATGGCGACGATGTTGGCTTTCCAGCGGCAGTGCAGATCTTCGCCGGTCCAGCGGTCAGCGGCATGGAAGTCTTCGTACATGACTCTTTCAGCGTAGAGCATTTCGGGACGCAGCGCATCCGGGCAATGCGAACCGGAGACACCAGCGTCACCCCGCCGGAGAGGGCGCAGGGGTTGACCAAAAAATAACCGCCTCAAACCAGAGAAAGTGCAAAAAGAAAAACAAATCTTCAGGAGGTTTGTGCGTCCAATGTATGTCCTGAGCCCGACCTGAACCAAGGGACAGCTCTTATCCGAGGAGTCTCATCCGTGACCCGTCCAACGCAAACCCTCAAACAGCGGCGATTCGAAGAGCGGCTTCGCCATCAACAGCGGCAACTGGAGCACACCATGCTCAGCGCGGTGAAAGAGGGCCGCAGGACGTTCGCCGAGGACACTCTGGATGTCGCCGATCAGGCGGCGTTGTCGTATCAGAAGGAGCTGATCTTCTCTCAGGGGACCGAGGGCCACAGTCAGTTGTCTCTGGTGCGCCTGGCGCTGGAGCGCCTGCACGAAGGGACCTTTGGCGATTGCCTGCACTGCGGCAAGCCGATCGGCGAAAAGCGGCTCGACGCGCTGCCGTGGACGCCGTACTGCATCGGGTGCCAGGAGAAGGTGGAGACGGGCGAGATCGAGAACCTGGTGCGGGCCGCATAAGAACAGGGGCACAGAGTCTCCCGGCACCGTTGCGAAGGGTGCGTGGTAGACTGAGGGGTATCTTGTGCGAATGTGCGCCGCGGTGCGCGTTCGCGACTCCCGCCCAAAGGAAACGCGGCAAACCCGGTGGACACACAGACCCGTCACGCTCTTAAACAGGACAAGTTCGTCAACGCAACCACTTCCGGCCTGGAATGGGTCGGGGAGCACCGTACCAATGTGATCGCCTGGTTGATCGGCGTGGTCGTTGCGGTGGCGATTGTCGTCATCAGCTTTGTCCTGTATCAGAAGCGGGAGACCGCGGCGAACCTGGTTCTTGGACAGGCCATGGACATCTACGAGACCCCGCTGACGCAGCCGAATCAGCCGGCCGAACCAGGGCTCAAGACGTATGCGACGGCGGCGGAACGGGCGAAGGCGGCGTATCCGCTGTACCGGCAGACGGCAGACCAGTACGGCTGGCTGACGGCGGGCCAGATGGCTCGCTACTTTGCCGGTCTTACCGAGCTGGACATGGGGCAGAAGCCGGCGGCGGAAGCGGACCTTGAAAAGGCGACCCATGCCGGCAACGGCAATCTGGCTGCGCTGGCAAAGATCGCTCTGGCGAACCTGTACGAGCAGACGGGCCGCAACTCGCAGGCGGTGACCCTGTTCCAGGATGTGATCGCCCACCCAACGACGAGCGTGCCCAAATCCGAGGCGCAGCTGCAGCTGGCCCAACTCTATGAGACCACGCAGCCTCAGGAGGCGCGGCGGCTCTATGCGGAGATCAAGGACCAGGATAAGCAGACCGACGCGGCGCAGATTGCGACGCAGAAGCTACAGAGCCTGAAGTGAAGAAGACAGCCAGTAGGCGGTAGGCTGTAGGCGGTGGCTAAACGATGGGCGCTTCGGCGCCCATATTTATTGGCCCTGGACTGGGATCCGTGCAGTCTACGCACACATTGCAGCGGCTGCGATCGGGAAATAGGGGCAGACCCTGTGTCCATTAGCTACCGGCTACAGGTCACAGGCTACCGGCTGCTTTAGGCGGTCTTCTGCTTGTCGGCTTCGACAACTTCGAGGTCGGCACCGCGGACGAGCTTTTCCTCCGGCGCGGAGGCGTGATCGAGAACGACAACGTAGACATCGTCGAGGGAGGTGAGCTTCTTCTCGACGGTCCCGATAACGTGCTTGCCCTTGATGCGGACCCTTTGTCCTGGTTTGAAGTTCATGGTCTAAGGCTAGGCTCGTGATGGCTCGGTTCACTATCCCAAGAAGGGGGCAACGAGGGGGGTAGAACAGTAACCGCGCGACCATCACGAAGGTGATTGCGATTGTGAACCCGACGGCGTTGCAGGGTAATGAACAAACGACAGCCGGTAGGGTCGGCCAGTCTCTAACCCATTAACTCAGTCGCCAATCCCAGGGGGGTCTACCCCCCGGGCGCTCACCTGGAATCAACAACTTCCCAGGGGGTCACCCCCCTCGAGGGGGAATGCCGGAGTTGCACGTTGTTCGGAGATGGATCGCGCTTTGCGTAATAGCCACCCTGGTTGCGCCAACCTCTATACGCCAAACCAGGGCGCGATCGGAACAGGGCACCCGGCGCTAATCGATGAAGTAGCCGATGTCGGTGAGGACGTTCTCGCTCAGTTCGACATCCGCCAGGCGCGCACCGAGCGGCAAGTGGAGCTTGGCTTCAAAACCCTCAAGAACATAACCCGGCAGATCGGTCTGTCGCCGCAGCAGACGCAGCAGCGTGGCGCTGTCGGTGGAGCACTCATAGTCTCCGGGAACCCCACAGGCTGGGCGGATGGTCAAGGTGAGCGGGATCGTTCCGGCCAGGGGCGCGGAGGGACGGGACGGCCGGATGCTGAGGTTGACTCGCATGCGGGAATCCTGAGGCCTGTGGGAGCAACTCTCAATGGCTCCAATGGGGAACAGGGGCAGACCGAAGGGGGAAGGTGCCATCGGCGGCGCTTCGGTCTGNNTCGTAGTCGGGGAGAGTGCGAAGCGGGGTCCAGCGCACCTCTTCGAAGATGTGGTTCACGATGTCGCTGGTAAAGCTGTGGACGGCGAAGAACTGCAGGTCGACCGCGCCTCCGGTGCGGTAGGTATGGCGGAGGTGGGCGATGCGGGTACCCACGGTGGCCTGGATGCCGAGCTCCTCGTCGAGCTCGCGGCGGAGGGCCTGCTCGGCCGACTCGCCGGGCTCGATTTTGCCGCCGGGGAACTCCCACTTGAGGCCCATGGGGGAGCCGGCTTTGCGCTGGCAGACGAGCACCTCATCGCCGCGGAGGATGAGCGCGGCGGCGACGAAGCGGAGGGCCTTCGGTTCCCTGCCGATCTGGGCCGTATCTGGCATTCTGTCCCACAGTTTAGACGCGAGCAGGGACGGATGGATTCCGGTCGAGGCTGCGAATGGCGCCGGAAGTACCCAAAAGCCCAGGGTGGAGCGCGGAGGCGATGGCGCGAAGGCCGTCGATAAGGGTGGGGGCGGGCGTGTTGAGCAGCTCGTCGGGAATGCAGTAGAGGCGGCCTTCGCGAACGGCGCGGAGGTTCTGCCAGCCGGGGCGGCCGGCGAGTCTTTCCAGCGGCACGCGGTCGCCGGCTCCGCACCACGCGGCGAGGATGACGTCGGGATCGGCGGTGATGACGGCTTCGGAGGTGGTAACGGCGCCGGGCTCGCCGAGGAAGACGCCGCCCGCGGCTTCGACCAGCTCCTGGACCCAGAGCTGGGAATGGATCAGGGGCTTGCCCCACTCCTCGCAGTAGACGCGGGGGTGGTGGGGCAGGTCGGCGGTGGACCGGCGCATCTGGGCGACGGCGTCGCTCATCTCGGCGACGAGTTGCTCGCCCTGCTGGGGCGCACCGGCGATGGCGGCGATGAGACGGATGTCCTGCGCGATGTCGGCAAGGGAGTGCGGGGCAAGGGCGAGGACGGGGCAGCCGGCTTTGAGGATCGCGGCCAGGGATTCGTTGCGGTACGGGACCGAGGCGATCACCAGGTCGGGGCGGAGGGCGAGGAGTTCATCGACGGTGGTGGACCAGGAGTCGTGGACGATCGCGAGGCCGCGGTCGCGCAGGGCGGGGACGGCGGCGAGGCAATAGCGGGTGCAGGCAACGAGCTGATCGAGACAGCCGAGGCGGTCAAGGATGATGGTGATGCTCGGCTGCAGGGACGCGATGCGCATCGTCGTTTCGTGGGGGCTATTTGGCGTGGTCGGCGAGGACGGCGTCGGGGTAGTAGACGCTCCAGCCACGCTGAGCGGCGATTTCAGCGAGCGCGGGCGTGGGGTTGATGGGAAAGGCGCGCGCGGCGATCTCGAGCATGGCGGCGTCGTGGATGGAGTTGCCGTAGACCTGATCGGGGTGGGGGATGCCGGCGCGGTCGAGGGCTTCGGCTTTGCCTTCGTCGGTGGGAACGTCGATGAGGCCGGAGGTGATAAGGCCGTCGCGGGTGTGAACCTGCGCGGCGAGGACGCGCTCGGGGCCAATGCCGAAGCGGCGGACGCCTTCTTCGATGACCCAGTTGTTGGTGGAGCTGACAGCCCAGATATCGGCGCCGGCGTCGCGGAGGTCGGTGACCAGGGTTTGCATCTCGGGGAAGATTTGCGGTTCGACGTGGATGGTGAAGTAGCGGGCGGCGGCGCGGCGGAGCTCGTCTTCGCGGAGGCCGGCGTAGATCTGAACCATCTCGCCACATATCTGGGCTTCGGAAACTTCGCCGCGGCGGTAGAGGCGGTGGCGGGCGTCGATCCAGCCGCTGGCTTCGCGAGAGAGAACGCCCGCCTCGATAGACCAGTTCATGAAGCCGAGGCCGGCATCGCCGTCCCAGAGGGTTCCATCGCAGTCGAAGACGGCGATTCCTGGGGCCGGGTCAAGGGCGGCGTGGCGCAATTCGGGAAGGGTCCAACGGACGACGGGCCTGGTTTCGAGGGACATCAACGGTACTGTGCTCCTCCGGGTACCCTATCGACTTTTGTAACCGTGATTGCTGCGGTTCTTTTCATCGCGCTTGCGGGTCCCATCACCAGTATCGCCGATGCGAGATTGCAATTGATTGAAAAACGATGGTTTGGGGCGAGGGGATGTGGCGAGACAGGCAACTGGAGCGTCCGGCTGGGCCCGTATCTGAAGGATGGGCGCCGCTTACGTCCCGGATAGCGAAACCGCGGTTCGATAAGTGAGGAACGATGGGAAGTTACCCGCAGTTTTGTATTTGGACTTAACACTTAGATACCGCTTGACGTTGGACTATCTTTGAAAGATATCCTCCAGGCAAGCGGACGGAGAAGAGCGGGCTGAGCTGGAGCCATGGGTACGATACGATTTGCGCTGAACGATCCACCCGTGCTTCTTTCGGCTGACGCCGCCCTGGAAAAGCTGACGGGCTTCGCTGCCGAGGACTGGCTAACTTCGCGGGTCCGGCTGCAGGATCGGATTCATACGGAAGACAGGGAGATACTCGCGGGGATATTCTCGCGGAACTTATCCGAGCCATGCGGGTGCGTGAGCCTGCGCATCCGGCACGCGGACGGTAGAATTCGGCCGGTCCGGGCGGACTTCACGAAGAAACGGGAGGCGGCAGGGGAGACCATCCTCGAGCTGCATTTGACGAGTCGATGCGCGGCCGTGAGCCCGGCGCTGGAATCGATCGCGAACAGTTTTCGCGCGCTGATGGATCACACGAACGATGCCATGTACCTGAAGAATGAGGATCAGGTATACGTGAGCGCGACGAAGAAGATGGCTGCCCTGGCGGAGGATCCTGAAGCGGGCATCGATTTCGCTGGAAAGACGCCCTATGACGTATATCCCGAGCCGCTGGCGGACACGCTTTTCCGGAGAGACGACGAGGTTCTGCGGGAGGGGCGAAGCACGCATGAGGTGCAGCGTGTGGAGACGGCCGACGGATCGCATCGGTGGATCGACAACCGGAAATATCCTCTGAAAACCGGCGATGGCAGTGTGGTCGGGATGTTCGGGATCTGTCCTGAGATCACCGAGCCGATCGATGCGTGGCAGCAGCTGGGGGAAACGAACGAGCTGTTCCAGCTGTTCATCGAATACGCTCCGGCGGCGATTTCGATGTTCGACCGGGAGATGCGGTACATCGCGGCGAGCCGGCGCTGGGTACACGATTACGGTCTGGGCGGGCAGGAGCTGACCGGGCGACCCCACTACGAGATTTTTCCGGAGATTCCGAAGCGGTGGAAGGCGCTGCACGGGCGGGCGCTGACGGGGGAGGATCTGTATTGCGACGAGGACCGCTTTGTGCGGGCGGATTTCTCCATTCAGTGGCTGCGCTGGGAGATGCATCCGTGGCGCACATCCACTGGGGAGATTGGCGGAGTGCTGATCTTTACCGAAGACATTACGCAGCAGAAGAAGGACAGGGAGCAACTGCAGCTGGCGGCCAGCGTTTTCACGAACGCCCAGGAAGGGATCCTGATCTGCGATCCGCAGGGGGCGATCCTGGACGCAAACGAGATGTTCACGCGGATCACGGGTTACAACCGGGCGGAAGTGCTGGGGCGCAATCCGCGTCTGCTGAAATCGGGGCGGCAAAGCGAGGAGTTCTACGCGGACATGTGGCGGGCGCTGACGGAGAAAGGCCAGTGGTCCGGGGAAGTATGGAATAAGGCAAAAAACGGGAGGATTTATCCGGAATCGCTGACGATCAGCGCCGTGTACGATCGCACCTTAAAAGTGCAACATTACGTGGCACTGTTTTCAGATGTGTCGGAAACCAAGGAGCAGGAGCAGCAGCTGGAGCGCATGGCGCACTTCGATGCGCTGACGAATCTGCCGAATCGAGCGCTGCTGACCGATCGCCTGCAGCAGGCGATGGCTCAGGCGCGCCAGCGCGGGCAAATGCTGGCGGTAGCCTGTATCGATCTGGACGGGTTCCGCACGGTGAACGAGAGCTATGGCCAGGATGCCGGGGATCAGCTGCTGATGGGTGTGGCGCGGCGCATGAAGCATGTTTTGCCGGAGACGGACACGCTGGCGCGCATCGGAGGCGATGAATTTGTCGCCCTTCTTCAGGACCTGCCGGATGGCACCGCGGCCAGTCCGATTCTGGAGAGCCTGCTGTCCTGCGCTTCTGAGCCGGAGATGTGCGGCGAAAACAGAATGCAGGTCTCGGCAAGCATGGGGGTGGTGTTTTATCCGCAGGCCGAGGAGATCGACGCGGAGCAGCTGCTGCGGCAGGCCGGGCAGGCGATGTATCAGTCGAAGCTGGCGGGAAAGAACCGGTATCAGGTCTTCGATCCGACCCACGACATCAGCGTCCGGACGTTTCATGAGGATCTGGCGCAGATCCGGCGGGGTCTGGTGGCCAACGAGTTTGTTCTGCACTATCAGCCTCGCGTACACATGAGCACCGGCGCGCTGACGAGCGCCGAGGCTTTGATTCGCTGGAATCACCCCAGGCGCGGAACGTTGCTGCCCGGGGAGTTTTTGCCGGTGATCGAAAATCATCCGCTGATCGATCGCATTGGCGAATGGGTGATCGACCACGCGCTGACGCAACTGGAGCGGTGGACCGCGGCCGGGCTGAAGATTCCGGTGAGCGTCAACATCGCCGCGCATCATCTGCAGCAGCCGGATTTCACCGAACGGCTGCGCACGCTGCTCGCCGCGCATCCGGAGATTTCCCCCTCAAGGTTGGAGCTGGAGGTGCTGGAGACCAGCGCGCTGCGGGATGTTGCGCAGGTTTCCGGCGTGCTGGCGGCGTGTCGCGACCTGGGGGTATCGATTGCGCTCGACGACTTCGGCACTGGCTATTCGTCGCTGACGTACTTTAAGCGGCTGCCGGTGAACACGCTGAAGATCGACCGCAGCTTTGTGCGCGATGTGCTGGACGATCCGGAGGACCTGAGCATTCTGGAAGGGGTGCTGGGGCTGGCAACGGCCTTCGACCGGCTGGCCATTGCCGAGGGCGTGGAAACGGCGGATCATGGGCGGCTGTTGCTGCAGCTGGGTTGCGTTTACGGACAGGGAAACGGGATCGCGCTGCCGATGCCGGGCGAGGATTTGCCGGCGTGGTCCACGGTGTGGAACCCTGACCCGATGTGGGTGAACGTGGCATCAGTGGCGCCGCGCAAACGGAGCCTGATGCACGCCGCGGTGGCCCACCGGGGGTGGGTTGCAGGCCTGGAAGCCTTTCTGCTGGGCACACGCCGGTTACCGCCGACGCTGGACCCGCACCGGTGCCGCCTGGGGCGCTGGCTGGACAGCGAACGCAACAATCCCATGGGAAGCAGCGCCGCGTTTCAGCGGATCGACCAGCTGCACCAGGAAGTGCATGCACTGGCCGATGTTGCGTCGGCCTGGGAGCCCTCGGCGACAGGAGCCGACGTTACCGGCCAGGTGAAGCAACTGCGCAGCCTGCGCGACGCGCTGCTCGAACAGATGAACGGACTGCTGCAGGATACTGCCGCGCAGTAGGTTGCCGGCCGCGCCCAGTCAGGCTACGCGTTTCCTGAGAACCGAGAGAATCTCGGCGGCTTCCGCAATGCTGGAGGAGGGCTGGGACGGATCGGAATTCTTTCCCGTGGAAGCGAGAGCGGCGGTGGCTCCGTCGGGAATCCACAGGCCGGCTTCTTTCCTGGCGGGGACGATGTAACCGTCGAAGGTGACGGTGTAGTCGCCGTCGGGGAGATCGAGGGGAGCCTCCATCACGCTGCAGCGGGAGAAGACAGCGGGACCTGGGACGCTGGGGACATCCCGCATGGCGAGCATCTCGCAGGGCTCCTGCCGCCCATTGCCCTGGAGCCAACCGTGGATCAGAACGACCGAGCGCATTCTCAATTTCCTGGCCTGCTGGAGTTCTATCGCTGTGAGCCAGGATGCCCTGGATCAGGTGCAGAGTTGCCGGAAGTTGAAGGATTTTACATTCAGACGGGTTACTGCGGGCATTTACATCTGCCGGAGCTGTGCGTCGCCTACCATGGAAACGTGGGCGGCTTCGAGGAGCGGCTGGAGACGGTGGAGCAGAAGATTGCGGCGGCATGCCGTCGCGCAGGACGCGCGCGCGAGGATGTGCAGCTGATGGGCGTCTCGAAGATGCATCCGGCAGAGTCGCTGGCAGAAGCGGCGCGCGCGGGGATGAGGCTGTTCGGCGAGAATCGCGTGCAGGAGTTTGAAGCAAAGCGCGCGCGGCTGGCGAAGTTGGGCGTTGAAGACACAGCGGTACACCTGATCGGACATCTGCAGTCGAACAAGACGGCGAAGGCGGCGGAAATTTTCGATGGCGTGGACAGCGTCGATTCTGTGCGCGTGGCAGAGCGGCTGAACGAGGCTGCGGGAAAGATGGGAAAGAGGCTGCCGGTGCTGGTGGAGATCAAGTTGAGCGATGAGCCGAACAAGACGGGGCTTGCGCCGGAGGATTCCGAGCTGCGCTCGTTGCTGGAACGATTGCCGGAGCTGCCGCATCTGGCGATGCGCGGGCTGATGACGATTGCGCCGCTGGATGAAAATCCGGAGACGGCGCGGGCGTGTTTTAGAAGATTGCGGGCGCTGCGCGAATCGCTGGGGCAGAAACACGCGGGCCTGGATTTTCGCGAGTTGTCGATGGGGATGTCGGGGGATTTTGAGATTGCGATTGAGGAAGGATCGACACTGGTGCGGATTGGGACGGCTTTGTTCGGGGCGCGCGCGGTGGCGGGATGACGATGCGGGTGCCAGTGCGGGAGACAGCGCAGGGAGCGAGCTTTCTGGTGCGCGTGGCGCCGCG
>PMAM01000073.1:45798-47947 GCA_003152595.1 Acidobacterium sp. | reverse complement strand
GACAACCTGTTGAAACCTCACACCTAGCCTCCATTAACGGTTCAGCCCTCGAACATCGCGGAGATCTCCTCGGCGCCCATCTGGTCGAAGTCGCTGGGGACGGAGATATAGCCAGCGAGGAATCCGAGGCGGCGTACCGCGCGGGGCTGCGGGACATCGATGGCCGTGACCTTGACCAGGGGCTTACCAGACTTCGCGATGATGAACGGCTCGCCCTCGACCGCCTGTTCGATGAGGCGAGAGAGGCGCTTCTTTGCCTCCGTGATCGTGACGGTCCGTGGCGGTTTCATATGAATATCTTTCCCCAGTTTACTGCGCAATCCGCTTCAACCCCTGCACTTCGCAGGCCGAAGCAGGCCGACCCGTGCTCCACTTCGACAGCGTCGTGTGGAAGCGGTGCATGCGCATGTAGACCACGCGCAGGCCGCCGATTGTTTCCGGCATCGACTGGGGCGTGCGACCCATGTCGACCAGCACCAGCAGCGCCGGCTCCGCGGGATTGTCGCGGCTCTGGGTGACGCCGACGCCGAAGATGGCGGGATCGTTCATGAGTGCGGGCGCGACGCTCTTCTCGACCACGGTCGCTCCCGCCAGTTCCGAGCCTGACAGGTGAAGCCCTGGCTCCAGCACCGGCATCGTGGGCGCGGTTCCGCGCTGCACCGAGCCCGCATCCGTCACAATCACCTGCGTGCGCAGGCCGTCGATCATTGGCGGCACGTCCGCGCTCGCGTGATCGACATAGACGATCACCGCGGGATCGCCGGGCGCATCGAGGCTGTGGCCTGCGGCCGTGCCGAGGATACCGTTGCCGCGCAGCGTTTCCGACGCGCTGTCGGCGACGGTCTGCGCGCGTGCCAGCGCAGCCGGTCCGACATAGGGCGGCTCCGCAGGCACCGCGGGATCGTAGCGCAGACAGGACACCGCGTGCGGCGTATTCGTCCCCACCAGGCTCAGCTTGCTGCCGGTCTCCGTGCTCAGTTCGCCGAGCACATCGCCGATGGGATTCACCACGCTCAGCCCATTACCGTCGCCATCGGTCCCGCCGGCGAAATAGAGCCCAACAGCCTGAGCGTTGGTCGCATCCAGCACCAGCGCGCCGGAGTCGCCGCTGTCGGTGAAGTGTGAGCCGCCAATTCCAATCTGATCGGTGAAGGTCTTCGTCGTCCAGGGCTGCGTTTCCGCGCAGTCCTTGTAGTAGTCCACCTTCACGGTGAGCGCGACGGCGCTGATGTTCGAGCACGTCAGCCCGGTGGTGCGCCCGCTCTTGACGACGTTCACCCCCAGGTTCGCCGCGGTGAGCGCCTCGCCCTCGTCGGCCATCGGCGGAGCCGCGCTCAGCGCGCCATTCGCTCCGGGCGTTCCCAGACCCAGGATGCTGCCAGACATGTCCACAGCGCCCGGTGTCGCCAGTGCCAGCGCCGCATCGACATTCGTCTGCTTCGACGCCAACGGCACAAAGGACTCGAGCGTTCCCACCGGCCGCAGCGTCGATCCNNCCCGACTGATCCTCGACCAGCGCGCCCAGCGTTCCGCCGCAACAGTCCGCGACAAACGAAGTGCCGCCGTGATCCGCATAGGTATCGAAGTCGCCGTCGTTGCCGCCCGAGGCTCCCAGCGTGATGGCGCCCTGCTGGATCGCCTGATGCGTCACCGGGTTCGATACGATTCCCTGATTGTTCAGCAGCACTCGCAGCGGCGAAGCAGTCGTAGTGCCGTTGACAGCAGCGACGACATAAACCGGTCCAGTGGGAAGCGTTGCCGGCGCGGTGTAGAGCACCGAGCAGGTGGTGTAGCGATCCGAACTGCGCTGGCACTCGGAGCTGCTCAGCGTTCCCAGCGCTCCCGTTGCGTTCTCTGCGCCGGCGGGCGTACTGGCCAGCCGCCACTTCACGCTGCCCGCGTCGACTTCGGCGATCTGCGCCGTCACATCGGCCGTCGCGCCGGGCGTGAGGGCGACGTTCTGCGGCAGCAGCGGCTGCACAAATCCTGGATGAACGGTGATCGCCAGCGACGCGGTGCTCTTCGCGTCGTTGGTAAGCGTGGCTTCCACGCGCACCGTGATGCTGTCGGCGGAGAGCGATCCCGGCGCGGTGTAGATGCCGTTGGCATCGATGTGCCCCTGCCCCAGAGACGCCGCGTTGGTTCCCGA
>PMAM01000073.1:21616-45705 GCA_003152595.1 Acidobacterium sp. | reverse complement strand
AAAGCAAGATACAAAAGCGAAAGGGAGCGCCGAAACGCCCCCTTCAATCAAACCAACCAATCACTACAAGGAGAAAGTAAACTCAGGCCGCAACGTTGGGCTTGCGGTCGCGGGGAATCAGGTGAGGCGCGTTGATCGGAACCACCTTCACCTCGCCCACTCTGGCTGCCCTCAGCCTGCGGACCTCAAACGGGGTCAGGCGGCGCATCTCGGTTGCCGAATAATAAATCTGTTTGCCGCAGTCAAGGCACACCTCGTAGGTCTCATTGCCGAGCGTGAAGGGGCGCGTGACGCGCGTGTGGGTGCATCCAAAGAGAATCTCTGCAAAGAAGTTGAGAACCGCTTGCAGGCAAGACATCAGAAAGTTCATTTGGGGAGCCCTCCTCTCTTCTGTGTTTTCGGGCACTTCTCTCAGATGCAGTTTGAGGCAAAATGTCGCCTGTTGAACAAACATTTCTAGTGCGTCACGGAAGTAACTAGTTTCCCGAAGTGAGTTGCGGACTGCATGCGGCGCAGAGCTTCTCCAGCCGCATTGAAGCTAAGTACCTCATCTACCACGGGTTTCAATTTGTGCTGCTGGATGGCTCGGTTCATCATCTCAAAATCTGCGCGCGATCCCACATAAATCCCGCGGAGACGAATCTGTTTGTGTAACAGTAACGGGATTTGGACTCCCTCGGAGCTTTCGCTCAGCACGCCAATCTGAGCGACGGCGCCACCGATGCGAGTGGCGCGCACCGACCGGTTGAACGTGCCCGCGCCACCGACTTCGACGACGAGATCCGCCCCGCGTCCGCCGGTCTGCTCCATCACCCACCGATCCCATTCAGGATGTTCGCGGTAGTTCACGCCGGCATCGAGACCGAGCGCCTTCGCGCGCTCCAGTTTGGCGTCGCTGCTCGATGTGCCCAGCACCCGCGCGCCCATCATTTTCGCGAACTGCAGTGCAAAGATCGACACCCCGCCGGTGCCCAGGATGACTACCGTGTCGCCCGCTTTGATCCTGCCGGCACGCACCAGGGCATTCCAGGCGGTGACTGCCGCGCAGGGCAGCGTCGGGGCTTCTTCATATGTCAAAAATTCGGGAAACTGCACCACTCCCTGCTCGCGCAGAACCACCCGTTCGGCGAGCATGCCGTCGATGTCGCCCCCGAGCGCGCCGCGCTGCTTCGCTGCGTCGGGCTCACCCTCGATCCAGTTCTGCATGAAGATGCCGCACACGCGATCGCCCACTTTCACGCGCGTGACGCCTTCGCCCACAGCCACCACTTCGCCTGCGCCGTCGGAGCATGGGATGCGCGGCAGCTGCATCTTGGGGTTGTAGAGCCCCTGCACCATGCGCAGATCGCGGTAGTTCCAGGAGACCGCGTGCACGCGCACGACGACTTCGCCGGGCCGCGGCTCAGGATCGGGCAGCGTCGCCTGCTCGAGGTTATCGATGCCAAAGGATGCAATTCGCCAGGCTTTCATTCCTCACACCTCTCATGACAATGATGCTTGAAGCAGGGAGCCGGGAGCGATCGCTGCGTGCGCTGGTCTCGTTCTCGGGTCTCCTCCGTACTCTGTACCCTGGTTCCCTGTACTCTGTACTTATGGCGCGCGGTTGGGAAAGCAAATCGGTCGAAGAGCAGGTGGAGCAGCAGCGGTCTTCGGAACCGGCAAAGGTCGGCAAGCTCACGCCGGATCAGGCAACGCGCGAGCGGGCGCGCGCTGCGCTGGAACTGCAGCGGGAGCGCGTCCTCGACGAGCGCACGTCGAACCCGATCCGGCGCAAGGCGCTGGAAGCAGCGCTGGCGGAAATCGAAGCGAAGCTCGCCGCCCTCTGAAGCGCCCTGCCATCACCTCGGCCGCGTTTTGAATCCCTGCTCCTTCCAGAGCTTGTCCCAGTTCCAGACATTGACCTTCGGCGGCACGCGATAGCCGAGCTGATGCGCCAGCATCAGGATCTGCCCGCGATGGTGCGCTTCGTGCGCAAACATGTAGGCGAACATAGTTGCGCCGGCCGGCCAGGTGCGCGTCCAGGCATCGCGCGAGAACTGTTTCGCCTGGCGATTCGGCGAACCGCTGAGCGCGTCCGCCAGCATGCGGCCGCACTGCGCCGCGCTCTTCTTCAGCGCGGCCTTAGCCTGCGTCATGGTGCAGCGGTAAGGATCGAGCGGCGCCGGGCAGCGCAGATGCGGCGCGTTGCGGCGGAGCCAGTTCAGGCGGCAATTGTGCAGATGGGCGAAGGCCGCTGCGATGGTGCGCCCGCCGCGTCCGGGTACGGGCAGCGCCTCCCGCCAGGCGCGCGGGTCCAGATGCGCGAGCACCAGCTGGTTCATCGCGTCGTTCGCAGCCCAGGTCTCGACGAGAACCTCGCGCGGATCCGCCGCACGCTCGGCTTGTTGTACCGGCATGGCGTTCCTCCAGAGTTGAGGGGCCATCCGGGCACCCTCATGGAAAGCGGCTTTGCGATCACCTGCAGTTTTCCGTGGCGCAGAGATTCTGGCTGAAGAACGGAATCACATGGTTCTGGAAGCGATCGGCCACGGCGCTGGTATGGGTGCCGTGATACATCTCGAAGGTATTTCTAACGCCGTAGTTATCGAGGATTTCGTGGAGCTTCTGGGTGTCGAAGCGGAGGCCGTCCTGATCGCCCACGTCTTCCGCGATGGCGTGGTACTCCTTCAGATTGTCGATGTACTGGTCGATGAAGGCGAGGGGCGCATTGGCCGTCCATTTGGCGAGAACGCCGGGCTGGGGAACACCGTCCTTCATCGGAAGATCGAGGTAGAGCGGAGGGTTCTTCGGGTCGGGCGACCACGCGGCCGCGGAAGCGAGCTGAGCACGCTGGAAGAACTGCATACCGGCCGAGTCAGCCGGAGACTTCATGGCGGCAACGGCGGTTTCGAACTGCTTCTCGTTGTCCTCCCACTTCGTCGCATCCATGCCGGGCGGCGGGCCGGACGGGCGGGGCGAGAGGCAACAAGGGCTCATGATGTAGAGGCTGCCGTAGACATCGGGATGCTTCATGCCGATGCGGGTGGCGCCGTAGCCGCCCATGGAGTGGCCGACGAGGCCGCGGCTCATGCGATTGGGGAGGGTGCGGTAGTGCGCGTCGATGTATGCGACGAGGTCATGGCTGATGAACTTCTCAAAGTCGCCGGTGGTTTCGGAACTGGAATACATCGATCCGTTGTAGCCGGTTTTCGAGTCGGGCAGCACGACAATCATTTCCTTAGCACCCTGGGCGAACGCGCCCTCGATGGTCTGCGGCACATGGATCTCGTGGGTCCACTGCTCGGCGCCGATGGAGTAGCCGTGCAGGGCGTACACAACCGGGTAGCGGCGGTGCCTGTCCTTGTTGTAACTGGGCGGCAGGAAGACGATGACGTCGCGGTCGGCGGATTCCCCCTCGAGGTTGCCTTCGATCGCGGGCGAGTGAACTTTGATGTTCTCGACCGTTACGGGTTTGGCGCCGGGAACGACGGCGGGGACTTGAGTTTGCACCTGCGCGCAGGCCGGCCCGGCGCTTGCAAGGGAGAGAGAAATCAGAGCAGCAAAAGCGAAAGAGAGCTTACGTCGCATCATCGTTGTTGACTCCGGCTGATTGGTGGTTCGCACGGCGTTGTGGTAAGTCGAATAGTTCGCGTCGCGGGGCTGTTATTGCGCATCCTGCGCGACGGGGAAGCGATAGATGTCCACACTGATCGGTGCCACGGACAGGGTCGCAGGCGATTCGCCGATCTGGGTTTCCTTCACTTCAACCTGCGGCGGCTGGCCGACGTGGTTGGCGGCGTTGAGATCCTTGCCGGTCAACTGCCACCGTGTTGCGTTCCCGGTGAGGCGCGCACCGCTGACATTGAGGTCGAACTTCTGCTCGGAGTCGGACGCGTTGACGACGGCGAGGGTGAGGAATTTATGGTCCGCACTGAGCGCGGCGAACATGTCCAGCGGATACGTGGGGCTTCCGGCGCTGGTCCGCGGCAGGTCGCCCACCATATGTTGCGTCGGGGCCGGCTGCGGAGAGTTGCCCGTGAGTGCAACGGGGATGGAGCCGGCGCCGAGGTGCTCGCCGTAGAGTTTGAAGAGCAGGCCGTTGGTGTTGAGGGTCGCGGCTGTTTGACTGAAGTCCAGCGTGGAGACGCCCATGGTGAAGGCGGTCATGCGGAGGAAGCCGGTTTCGCGGAGCATTTCGTTGAAGACCATGGCGTAGGCGAGCGCGAGTTTGAGATCGGGCTGGCCGCCGGTGTAGGCGTATTCGTCATTCGACATGAAGATGTTCTTCGTCTTCATCTCCGCAAAGCGCTGCTCATATTCCTGCCACTCTTCGCCTTTGAGGTGCACGCGATCCGAGGGGCGGCGCACCCACTCGAGGACCGTCTCCTGATCGGGGACATAGCCGGCTTCAAGGCGGCCAACTTTGATTCCCTTCTCGGCGTTCTCGCGATCCCAGCGGGTACCGGCGCGCGTGTACCAGTGCTCGGTGACTCCGTCGAAATTGCCCCAGTCGTGCTGGAGAAAGCCGCAGGTCCAGTCGGCGGCGGAGCAGATGCCGGCCTGATCGATGGGGATATGCCAGTCGGCGGCGACGCCCTCGAGGATCGCCTCTTCCGGCATGGAGCCCGAGGCCAGCAGCGTCATGGACGGGTCGGCCGCGCGCATGGCTTTGGCAAATTCGTTGTGCTTGAGAAGGTAGTACTTCAGGTCGGTGCGGCCGAGCTGCCATGGGCCGTAGGGCTCGTTGCCAATGTCCCAGAACTTCACGTGATACGGCTCCGGATGGCCGTTGCGTGCGCGCATCGCGCCCATCGGTGTGCTGGCGGAGCCGTTGATGTACTCGACTTCTTCGGCGGCGGAGTGAGCATCGCCGAAACCGGCGTTGACGGTGATGTAGGGCTCGACGCCGATGAGCTTGCAGAAGGTCATGAACTCGTCCATACCGACGTCGTTGGTCTGCATGGCGTTCCAGGCATAGTCGAAGTCGGGCGGGCGCTTGTCGCGCGGGCCAACCGAGTCGTACCAGTTGAAGTCGGAGATGTAGTTGCCGCCGGGCAGGCGCCAGAAGCCGGAGTGGAGCTGCTTCAGTTGCGCGATGACTTCCGGACGGAAGCCGTCGAGGTTATCGGCGGGCATCAGCGAGACGGCGCCAAGGTGGAAGTTGCCCGAGCCGGCGGCGGTGATCTCGAGCGCGCCGGCGTCGGTGTCGGCTCCGGCGGTCAAGGTAAAGGGCAATACTTTGTACATCGCGGTGAGCGCGGGAAGCGCGACGGTCTGGCGATCGTTCGCCCCTTGACCCCAGACGAGCGCGACCTTCACTTTCGCGCCGGGCGTGGCGCGGAGCCAGATATAGCCGGTGTACTTCTTCCCTTTTACCAGTGCAAAGCCTGACTGGCGGATGCCGTGCGGCGTGGAGGCGTCCAGTTCGATGCGCGGGCTCTGCTCGCCGACGAAGGGGTCGTCCTTGTCCATCACGACGGCTTCCGCTGGACCGATGGGGAGCCACTTGCGCATCTGCATGTTGCGGAAGGGTCCGCCCTGGGCCGGCGTGGCCGTGCCAGGTTCCTCGGGCTTTATGGGAAAGTAGAACTTGCGGTCATCGAGCATCTCGGACCAGAGGCTGCGATAGATGAGCTGACCGATGTGCTCGATGAACATGCCATATTCGTATTGCGAGACGGGTTGGGCGGTTCGTTGCGTGTCGATGCTGACTTTCAATTCCTGCGGCGGGGTTGCTGCGTTCTGCTGGGCTGCTGTGGTTGCGAGGATTCCGGCAAACGAGAATGCCGCCGCTGCAACGAGGACTATTCGATTCTTCATCCAACACTCCATGCACGTCGCGAAAGGCGCGTTTTGGTTTTTGCGAATCCCTGCGCGGCGGTATTGACTCGTCTGGAGTTCGGGAAAACGCGATCAGCGGAGACGCCTGACGAATCGCTCATCGCGAATCCGCCTGATCGCGTCCGTTTCTCTGCTACTTCCCCGGCTGGAACAGCGTCAACCGCACGTGCCATTCGACCGACTTGCCGGGGTCGAGGGTCACCATGCCGGTGTTCGTGCTGCCCCACTCTTTGCCGAAGGGGTCGCCGAAGTTGAACTGCTCCTCGATGGCGGTGAACTGTTTGGTGGGCGGCGCGTAGACCTGGACGGTGCGGATCTCCGGCGAGAGGCCGAGGATGTGGACGCCGTAGTTGCTGGCCGGATCGGCAAGCGTGACGTCGACCGCGCCATCGGTGCGCTGCAGCGTGGACCAGTTGTCGTCGAGGAAGATGTCGTCGAGTGCCTTGCCCCTGGGGGCGGTGAAGTCGTACTTCGTGCCCTTGACCGGCATCAGGTCGCCGGTGGGGAAGACATCCTGATAGTTGTTGATCTCGGCCACTTTCGTGGCGGGGACGTGCAGGAGCGCCTGCTTGCGGTCGCCGCTGGGCACGGCGAAGTAAGGATGCCAGCCGATGGCCATGGGCTCGGGATCCTTGCCGACGTTCTTCGCCACGATGGTGCAGTCGACGGCGGGCCCGGTGATGGCGATGACGAAGCTGAGGTCGGTTTGCGAGAGCCAGTGGCCACCGAAGTCGCCGGCGTGGATGACGCCGGTGACGGACTGGCCGTCAGGGATGTTCTGCGTGGCGACGTCCTGGCTCTGGTCGGCGAGGATGAGCCCGTGCATGGCGTGCTTGTCTTTGGTGGGGTCGGCAGAGCTGTGCCAGTTGGCGGGCAGGGTGATGGTTTTGCCGTGCCATTTGGTGATCACGGATTTGCCGTCGGGAGAGAGCGGCCCGACGATGCGGTTGGGATAGGGCACGAGGAAGGCGCCGCCGAAGGAGAAGCTGGCGTTGCCGTTCTGGTCCGCGGGTCCGCCGTTGAGTGCGGCTGCGGCGTCTTCGATGGTGGGTGAGGCGAGGATCGGGATCTCNNAAGACGTTCATGCCGCGCCCGGGGAAGACGGTGGCGGAGAGGAACTCCATGCCCTGGCCGTTGCTGGTCGCGGGGCGTGTGATCTTGACGACGGGCTGGCCGCCGATTTGCGGCACGGGCGCCTGCGCGGGCTGCGCGGTGGCCTGAGGCGCGGGCTGGGACTGCATACAGCCGGGAAGGAAGGCGACGAGGGCCAAAGCAAGGGGCGCGACAACGAGCTTGAATCGATTCGACATGCGATGTGTCTCCGGTAGCAAAACGGTTCGGCGCGTAAACGCTTTCTGAAGCGGGACCATTCTACGCCTGGCGGCCTGTTCGGCCGCCGCCCACTACAATCGGCGATGTGGCAGCAACGGCTGAACACATAAGAGCGGCGTCGCCCCTGGTCATCCTCAACGAGCGCATCGTTGCGTGCGAGCGATGCGCGCGGCTCCGCGAGCATTGCACAACGGTGGCCCGGGTGAAGCGCCGCGCGTATCGGGAGTGGGAGTACTGGGGAAGGCCGGTGCCGTCGTTCGGAGATCCCCAGGCGCGGGTGCTGTTCGTGGGGCTGGCGCCTGGGGCCCATGGATCGAACCGCACCGGGCGCCCGTTCACCGGCGATGGGTCAGGAGACTTCTTGTATCCGCTGCTGCATCGGGCAGGCTTTGCTTCGCAGCCTTCGTCACGGGATCGGGACGATGGGATGAAGCTCCGGGACGCGTGGATTACGGCCGTGGTGCGATGCGCGCCGCCAGGGAACAAGCCGCTGCCGGAGGAGATCGCGAACTGCGCGCCGTTTCTCGATGAGGAGATTGCGGGGCTGAGCGAGCTGCGGGCGATCGTGTGCCTGGGCAAGATTGGGTTCGACGGAGTGGTGGGGCATCTGCTGCGGACCGGCCAGATCGAGCGGCGCGGGGATCTGGTGTTCGGGCATGGAGTCGAGTATCGGATCCCGGGCGGACCAAAGACGGGCAACCGGTGGCTGCTCGCCAGCTACCATCCGTCCCTGCAGAACACCAACACAGGCAAGCTGACCGAGGCGATGATGCTGCGAGTGTTTCGCCGGGCGCGGCAGCTCGCCGGGTTGCCTGCGTCTTAATTTGCTGGACCGAACATCCCTGCCGTAACCGTGGTGCATCTTGTCGTAAAGCCTGGGAGCGACAAGACTCCCGCGCACGAGGGGATACCCATGATTACGATTCTGCTCATCATTTTGATCCTGATGTTGGTTGGCGCATTGCCCGCATGGCCGTACAGCCGCGGCTGGGGCTATTACCCAACCGGCGGGCTGGGCCTGATCCTGCTGATTGTGGTGGTGCTGTTGCTGCTGCGGGTGATTTAAGGGAGCAGGAGTCTCAACGCAAGAGGGCACAGAGAGAAGCTGAACGCCGGATCGAACACGCGGGCTTCGGCGAGCTTCGACTGAGCCCTTTTCAGCGAAGGCTGACGGAATTGTCGCAACGCGCCTGGTCACTGGCGCCACGGTTTGCAACACGTTCAGAGGGTTGCGGAGGATGGAGCGGGAGACCGGGATCGAACCGGCGACATTCAGCTTGGGAAGCTGACGTTCTGCCACTGAACTACTCCCGCCCGGGCAGGCAGGGTTCATTATACGATCCGGTGACATTGCGCTGGGGCTTGCGAGCCCTTGACGGCACAGTTGGAAACAAGCTGGCGTCGGCAAGAAAAGAGCCCTCGGGGCTCCTGACCAACCGAGGGCTATGAACGAGCTTCACCGGATCGTGCATGACAGCTCGACTCCGACCATAAGCCCTGGGGGCTGTTTCCGTACCCTATCGGAAGTGGGAGTTTCGTCGTCTGTTCGCCTATCTTTCGGAGGCGCTGAGTAGCGGGAGCCGAGAGAGCCAGCGAGAATCGATCCTCTGAGCTGCAACGTTTGAGCAGCTGGGATGGGCCAAAGAGGTGATAGGCTTGGTGCGTTTGCCGGGGCATATCCTGAGGGCCCGAATCCGCTAAACCCGTTGGGTCTTTTGCGTTCGCTCAGGCTTGGATTTTCAGGATCGGGAACCCCGAAGCACCGACAGAAAGCGAAGACGGTTCTCCGATGAAGAAGAGTGCTGCTTCCCTGCTCCTGGCCTTCACGATGCTTGCCTTACCGGCCCTGGCGCAGCAATCACAATATCCCTTCAACGATCCAAATCTGTCAGCAGACAAACGCATCGACAACCTGCTGTCGCTGATGACGGTCGAGGAGAAGATCGATGTGCTGGGCACGCGCACAGGCGTGCCGCGGCTGGGCGTGCCGAACATCGGGAGCACCGAGGGAATCCACGGGGTGGTACAGCGGGAGCCGCGCTTTGGGCGACAGCCGATCACGACGACGCAGTTTCCCCAGCCGCCGGGGATGGGCGAAACGTGGGATCCGGAGCTGGTGCGCGAAGCCGGCGATGTTGAGGGCTACGAGTCGCGGTATATCACGGAGAATCCGAAGTACGACCGGCAGATCCTGATGGACTGGGGCCCGCAATCGGACCTCGATCGCGATCCGCGCTGGGGGCGGAGCGAGGAAGTGTACGGCGAGGATCCTTTCTTCAATGGGACGATGGCGGTGGCGTTCGCGAAGGGGATCGAGGGAAACGGGAAGTACTGGCAGGCGTCGCCGCTGCTCAAGCATTTTCTGGCGAATGAGAATGAGAACAACCGCAACGGATCCTCGTCGAACTTCGACGACCGCCTGTTCTGGGAGTACTACTCAGTTCCCTTCCGGATGGCGTTCCAGCAGGCGGGCGCGAGCGCGGTGATGGCTTCCTACAACGCGTGGAATGGCACGGCGATGGCGGTCAACCCGATCCTGAAGAGCCTTGTGCGCGACCAGTGGGGAGTGGATGTGTTGTCGACCGATGGTGGAGCGGTAACGCTACTGGTCAACCCAAGGCATGCGTTCCCCAATCATGAGGCGGCGGTGGTGGCGTGCATCAAAAACGGGATTAACCAGTTCCTGGATAAGTATGCCGATGAGACGAAGGCGGCGCTGAAGGACGGCTCGCTGACGGAGGCCGACATTGATAACGTTCTTCGTTACAAATTCCGGATTGCGCTGAAGCTGGGTCTGCTGGATGCGCAGGGCCAGTCGGCCTTCGCACCAATGAAGGACCAGCCCGAGCCATGGACGACGGATCGGGATAAAGACGTGTCGAAGAAGATGGCGCTGGAGTCGGTGGTGCTGCTGAAGAACGACAAGAATCTGCTGCCGCTGGACAAGACGAAGATCAAATCGATTGCGGTGATCGGGCCGCTGGCGGACTCGGTGCACTGGGACTGGTACGGTGGCACGCCTCCTTATAAGGTGACGCCGCTGGATGGGATTCGGGCCGAGGTTGGGCCCGACGCGAAGGTGAACTACGCCCCCGATGCGACGATGGCGGACGAAGCCGAGGCGATGAAGGCGGCGAGCGAGTCCGATGTGGCGGTGGTGGTGGTGGGCAACGATCCGACGTGCGGGCCGGATATGGGCCACGCCTGGTACAGCACGCCGGAGGAAGGCGGGGGCATCACGCTTCCCTGCACCGTTCCCAGCGACGGGCGCGAGGGACGCGACCGGGAGACGATGGACCTGTATCAGGAGCAGCTCATCAAGCAGGTGATGGTGAAGAACCCGAGGACCATCGTCCTGCTGATCTCGAGTTTCCCGTTCACAATTAACTGGACCGAGGAGCATGTGCCGGCGATTCTGCACATGGCGCATGCGTCGCAGGACGAGGGGACGGCACTGGCGAAAGTGCTGTTCGGGGAATACAACCCAGGCGGGCATCTGGTGGAAACGTGGCCCAGGTCGGCCGATCAGCTGCCGCCGCGGATGGATTACAACATTCGCGATGGCTACACCTACATGTATTTCCGGGATGACCGCTGTATCCGTTTGGATTTGGGCTGAGCTACACGACGTTTAAGTTTACAAATTTGAAGACGAGCGCTTCTTCGATCAAGAAGGCGGGGACCGTGACTGTATCCGTGGATGTGACGAATACAGGGAGCTGCGCCGGGGATGCGGTAGTGCAGATGTACGTGAAGTACCCGCACTCGAAGGTGGAGCGGCCACACGAGGAGTTGGAGGGGTTCAAACGAGTGACGGTCGACGCGGGACAGACGAAGACGGTGGAGATTCTACTGCCGGCTTCACGGCTGGCGTACTGGAATACGAAGGCCGGAGCGTTCGAGATGGAGGCGGGGCCGCTGGACGTGATGGTGGGGGACTCGTCGGCGAATTTGCCGCTGAGCGCGACGCTGAAGGTGGAGTGAAGCCCTGCACCGCGAAGGACTAAGGGCAAAGAGAAGTTCCTGCGACGATCACAGCCCATCAGCGCAGCTGCTGAAGAGCGCGCCGGGAGCGGCGAAGTGTTAACCTGAACGGCTGGGCCGGTACATCGGCCATCGTCATCATCGAGTCATTCTCCGAGGGCTAATCGTGTTCAGGTATGGATTGAAGGTAGCGGCGGTTGCGTTCTTTTTCTGCGGCGTTCTGCACGCGCAGTTTTTGCGCCAGAGCCTCGATATCGAAAAGCNNGAAGATCCTTCTCTCGACGACTCGTCGTGGCCGGAGGCGAAGGTGGACTCGACCTTCCCCAGGGAGGCGCTGTGGTTCCGGCAGTGGGTGGAGGTGCCGAAGAACCTCGACGGGTACGACCTGACCGGGACGCGCATCTGGTTCCGGTTTGAGGCATGGGTGAACGGCCCGCTGCCGCAGATCATCTACTTCAACGGGCGGCGGGTGGCCCTGGGCGACGATCTGGAGCCGATTGTGCTGTTCGATCGCGCCAAGCCCGGCGATCGGGTGCTGATCGCGGTCAAGCTGATGGCGACTGTGGATGAAAAGCACTTCGCGGGCAGCCCGATGAACATCTCGTTTGCGCCGGAGCGGCCGAGTCCGCAGGACCTCGGCGAGGAATTTTTGTCGGCAGCGGTGCTGATCCCGAGCTTGTCAAAGGATCCTGACGCCGACAAAGCGACATTGTCAAAAGCGATCGGCCAGGTGGATGTGAAGGCGCTCGATACGGCGGACGAGATGGCATTCGACGCGTCTCTGCGGGATGCCGAGAACACGCTGAGCGCGCTGGAACCGATGATGCACCAGGCGATGCTGCATCTGACGGGCAACTCGCACATTGATGCGGCGTGGCTCTGGCCGTGGACAGAAACCGTTGACACGGTGAAGAACACCTTTTCGACGGCGTTGCAGCTGATGAACGAATATCCAACGTACTCCTACACGCAGTCGGCAGCGGCGTACAACGACTGGATGGCGCGGGATTATCCGGAGATCGACGCGCAGATCAAACGGCGCATCAAGGAAGGCCGCTGGGAAGTGGTGGGCGGCATGTGGGTGGAGCCGGATCTGAACATGCCGGATGGCGAGTCGACGACGCGGTCAATCCTGATCGGCAAGCGGTGGTATCAGCAGCACTACGGCGTGGATGTGCGGATCGGATGGAATCCGGATTCGTTTGGATACAACTGGCAGCTGCCGCAGATCTACAGGAAAACGGGCATCGATTATTTCGTGACGCAGAAGATGACGTGGAATGACACGAATCAGCTGCCGTTCAAGCTGTTCTGGTGGGAGTCGCCGGACGGTAGCAAGGTGCTGACGTATTTCCCGCACGATTACGCCAACACGAATCTCAATCCGGTACGCCTGAGCGTGGATCTGGAAAAGGCGCGCGAGTATGCGCCGGGGCTGACGGACATGATGGACCTGTTCGGCGTGGGCGATCACGGCGGCGGGCCGACACGCGCGATGCTGGACGAGGGCTTGCACTGGATGCAGAGCAACAAGGTGGTGCCGAAGGAGGAGTACGGAACGGCGCAGCCGTGGTTCTCAACCGTGGAGAAGGAGATCGCGCCGGATTCGCCGGTGTGGAACTACCAGACGATCGCGCAGGGGTATCACGAGCCATCCCTGATCGAGGGAAAGATTCATATCCCGACGTGGAAGACAGAGATGTATTTCGAGTATCACCGCGGCGTGTTCACGACACAGGCCAACCACAAGCGCAACATGCGCGAAAGCCCGGAGTGGACGCTGAATGCGGAGAAGTACGCATCGCTGGCATGGCTGGATGGGAATGCCTATCCGGGTGAAGAACTGACGGAGGACTGGAAGAAGATCACGTTCAACGATTTTCACGACCTCGCGGCGGGCTCGGGAATCGGAGTGATCTATAAGGATGCGCAGAAGGACTACGACGCGGTGCGCTGGTCGACAAACGAGATTTCGCAGAAGTCGCTGAAGACAGTGGCGGCGTACATCGATACGCGCGGGACGGCAGGCGTGCCGGTGCTGGTATTCAATCCGCTGGCGTGGCGGCGTTCGGGCGACGTGACGGTGGATGTGCAGATGCCTGGACCGACGACGGAGGTTGCAGTGCTCGATACGAAGGGCGCGGTGCTGCCGTCGGAGGTGCTGTCGAAGGACGCCTCGACGAACACCTTCCACCTGCTGGTCGAGGCAAAGGATGTGCCCTCGCTGGGATACGAGGTGCTGCGTGTGGTGCCGGGCAAACGGCCGTTCGCGAGCGATCTGAAGGTGACGGGAACGACGCTGGAGAACGCGGCGTTGCGCGTGGCCGTGGATCCGACGACGGGGTGCATCAGGGAGTTGTACGACAAGAAGGCGGGGTTCGAAACGCTGGCCAAGGGAGCGTGCGGAAACGAACTGCAGGCCTTCAAGGACACGCCCAAGGACTACGATGCGTGGAACATCGATCCGGGCACGCTGGATCAGCCGCCGACGCTGTTGACCGAGGCCGATTCGGTGCAGGTGGTGGAGCGCGGTCCGATGCGGGCGTCGATCCGCGTAACGCGGCACTGGCAGAACTCAAAATTCGTGCAGGAGATTCAGCTGGAGGCGGGCTCGGACCAGGCGGTGGTGGTGAACGATATCGATTGGCATGAGACGCACGTGCTGCTGAAGGCGGCGTTCCCGCTGTCGGCGACCAGCCCCTTCGCGACGTACGAGATTCCCTTCGGGACGATCCAGCGTCCGACGACGCGCAACAATAGCTGGGATAAGGCGCAATTTGAAGTGGGCGCGCAGCGCTGGGGCGATCTGGGCAACGCGCAGCACGGATTCGGCCTGATCAACGAATCGAAATATGGATACGACGGCGTTGGAAATCTGTTGCGCCTGACTCTGCTGCGGTCGCCGGTGTGGCCCGATCCGAATGCGGATCGCGGGCAGCACCACTTCCGGTACGCGCTGTATCCGCATGCGGGCGACTGGAAGCAGGCGATGACGGTGCGGCACGGGTGGGAGTTCAACTATTCCCTGAAGGCCATGCAGGTAGAAGGACACACGGGATCGCTGCCGCCGGAGCACTCGTTTGTGGCGATCACGCCGGAGGATGTAGTCCTGACGGCGATGAAGAAGGCCGAAGACAGTCACGCGCTCATTTTCCACTTCTATGAGTGGGCGGGCAAAGGCGGCAGCGCGGAGCTGCGGGTTCCGCCAGGAGCGACCGCGGCGGTGGAGACGAATCTGATGGAGAAGCCGGAGGGCGCGCCACTGCCTTTGAAGGCCGATGCGGTAACGGTGCACTTCAGGCCGTACGAAATTGTTGCGGTGCGCGTGGACTACCCCGAAAGTGCGCGTTGACCCTTTGCGAAGGCGACCGATATACTCAGGAGGAACCCAAGCGGGAGTAGCTCAGTGGTAGAGCATCGCCTTGCCAAGGCGAGGGTCGCGGGTTCAAGTCCCGTCTCCCGCTCCAACCTGCACTGAGCGCGTTCCGCGCTGGTCGTCGGTTCCAGTCTGGCGTAAGATTTCCTGTTCAGGGCGCGGTACCCAAGTGGTAAGGGAGAGGTCTGCAAAACCTTTATGCGTCGGTTCGATTCCGACCCGCGCCTCCAGTTCCGTTTTTGGTCGTTGACGACCGGTGTTGGCGTGGTGGCCTTCCTTTCCTTGCAGGAGTGCTCCGGAGTGCGGATCTGTTTATCCGGCGAAGAGTTTTTCTCGATAAGGCTTGCGCGTTTTACGCCGCCGCGCGAACAATAGCGTATTGCGCGAGCATCGGAAGTCTCCGAGCGCGGCGCGCCGAGCGGCCTTCCCTCGTCCTGAAGGACCGAAAAGTTTCGTAGTTCCCTTCCCTGTCGAAGACTCCAGCATCCATCAGGATTCCTGCGGGCACCGATCTCCGCGCCTTGTCGAGAGCGCGTGCTCAGCATTTGGCACCGAGATGAGCCCGAGGCGCCGCTGCCGATTATCGAGTTCAAGCCTCCTGAAAGCCCGTGGTCCCGTCTCCGGCCACGGGCGATTTTTTATCTGGAACGACACGGAGATGCACGGCCCTGATTGTCGTCAGGTAATGTCTCGGTCTGGAGTTCGCGTCGTCGTCCACCACCGGCGCACAGCAACCAGCGACCAAACCCCCTCCACAACTCCGAAGGGCCATGCGCCCTGTAGAAATCCGTAGGCAGACGCAAGCACGCACGATCCCGCGAATGCCAGGATGAACCAGCGGCTGCGCGATTCCAGTGCATAAAAGATCAGCATGGCTGAGACGGCGAACAGACCGAAGGCGGTAAGGCGATCCATTGACCTAAGTCTAACTCTCTCCACACAGCATTCATTCCAGGCTTTGTGCAATCTCGTCATGGCTGCCGATGTGATCCGCCATTCCGTGGCCACGCGCAGGGGGTACAGGTTCACACTGGGACACCAGCCCAATTTACGATCTCTTTATGGAGTTGCTCCGTATACTGCATCTGGTTCACTCCTGCGCAATGCCTCAGCTTGCCTGAGCCAAGGAAGGAGAACAGCACCAGCAGAGCTATGGCCCTATTTACAGAGCTGGAAGCAGGCCAACAGATCGATCACTATCGTGTGGACGCTCCGGTAGCCGAAAGCGGCATGGCGGCCATCTTCCGCGCGACCGATCTGCGCGACGGCCGCACGGTTGCGCTCAAAATTCCCTACGCTGCCATGGAATCCGACCCGATGTTCTTCGACCGCTTCAAACGCGAGGACGAGATCGGGGTGACCATGGACCACCCCAACGTGATGCGCACGATGCCTGCCGAGCAGCGTTCGCGCGTGTACATGGTGATGGAGTGGGTGCCGGGCCGGCTACTGCGGAAAATTCTCGCCGAGGAGGGCAAGTTACCCCAGCAACGTGCCATCAGCATTACGCTGCAGATTCTCGACGCGCTCGAGTACATCCACAGCCGCGGGGTCGTGCACCGCGATCTGAAACCGGAAAACGTCATGGTGGACGATCACGACAACGTGAAGCTGATCGACTTCGGAATTGCTTCGAAGGAAGGCTCGCGACGGCTCACCTATGCCGGCTTTTCTCAGACCCTGGGTACGCCGGACTACATTTCTCCGGAACAGGTCAAGGGCAAGCGCGGCGATCAGCGGTCGGACGTTTATGCGATGGGCGTGATGCTGTACGAGATGCTGACGGGTCGCACGCCGTTCTCAGGTCCGTCGCCGCTGGCCATTATGAATGACCGGCTCATCAATCACCCGTTTCCCCCGCGCGAAGCGAATCCGGAGATCAGTCCGCAGTTGCAGGAAGTGATCTATCGCGCCCTCGAACGCGATCCACACCATCGCTATCCCGATGCGCATGAGTTCGCGCACGATCTGCGTTATCTCGACGAGGTGGGCGCGGCCGATCGCATCGAGTTGACCGACTGGAAGAAGCGCCGCTCCGGAAGGGCGCGGAAGTTCGTATATTATGCAGCTCTGGCCCTGATGCCATTTGTCCTGTTCCTCATCATGGTGCTGTTGGCGCGGCATCGCTAGCCACGCATCCCTCACGCGTACGACCCCAAAGAGGATCCCGGGCTCCCACCGGGTCAGATCCTATACCACATTCTGAATCGGAATTGCATGAGACCAGCCGAGAAACCCCCTCCGGCTCGGCGCCCCGCACCCTCCACCAGATTCCGGGCCCGTCCTGAGGATTTCTTCATGAATTCCTTATGACTTCTTTGCGTTCATAGAGACACCTCGATCAGATAAGAGACTCCCACGCCCAACAGCGGCGGGGGTACATGTATCTGGCGAGGGCCGATGCTCAGTCGACGCTCACTGGCGGATTCACTCTTGTGCTCGCGCTAAGCGCTGAAATTGCGCCCCCTTGACGACAACCTACACACCACAACAGGAGACTGAAATGGCAGACAAGAAATCAACCGGACAGATGCAGGCGACGCTCGGACTGACCGGCCTGACCAGCAATGCTATGGCTCTCATTGCTCCGGGAGCCTTCCTGTGGCTGACGTTTGTCATCCAGGCGGGAACCGGATCAACCGGACCGGCGATGTGGGCGGGCATCTTCGCGGCCCTGCTCCTTTGCCTGGCAACGGCAGTTTCCTATGCTGAGATTTCCAAGCTGTATCCCGGCACCGGATCGAGCTATTACTATGCCGAGCAGGCACTGCTCTCCAGGGAGAAGGCGTTTAAGTACGCCCGAGTGTTCAAATTTATCGTTGGCTGGGGCTCGCATCTCTATTACTGGGTCTACCCCGGCGTCATGGTCGGCGTAACCGGCATCTTTGTCGGGTATGTCGTCGGTTTCCTTTACCCGAACTTCATGAGCGGCGGGAACCCTGGCCCGGTGTTCACCGCCCTGGTAGCAATCATCTTCTCTTTTGGAGTCGCATGGATTGCGCAGAGAGGCGCCAACGCCTCCACTGCCGTCAATCTGGCTATTAATATTGTGCAAATCTCCGCACTGGTTCTCTTTAGTGTGCTGGCGCTCGGTTATCGCATGAACCACCCCGCCGGTTCTCCGGCCTTCCAGTACGACACCAGCTCGCTGGCCACTTACACCTATGAATTTGCGACGAAGCCGGACGGCACGGTCATCCGCGACGCCAGCGGCATTCCGCAGCCCCAACTGGGCAAAGACGGCAAGCCCGTGCCGTTCCACGTGCAGTATCCGGCTCTGGACTCGAGCGGCAAGTTTATCTCACACCCGACGGCGAGGTCCGTGATCGCCGTTCACAACTTCAACTGGATGATGATTCAGGCAACCGTGGCCATCCTGATCCTGGTGGGATTCGAATCTGTCACAGCGCTGGGAGGGGAAGCGAAGAACGCCAAACGCGATATTCCGATAGCCGTGATCGCATCGCTGCTCATTCAGGGACTGATCTGTTATTTGTTTGAATATTTCGCTGCCAACTACTTCCTCAGTACGGGGTACAGTATGCAGAGTGCTACAACCTCGGCGGCGCCGATCGGCGACATGATGATCATCGTGGGCGATGCGCTGCTGGGGCAGGGTCATGGAAAGTACTTCATGCTGGCCGAAGCGGTGACGGTCTTCCTCGCGCTGATCGGGACAACGCTCTCCTGCATGAACACCGGGGCGCGCGTGACCTATGCGATGGGCATGGACGATGAGGCGCCGGAACACTTCGGCATGCTGCACTCGAAGAATCTGACTCCGCATCGCGCCATCTGGACGCTGGCCGGCATATCGGCCGCTATCGGCGTGGTGGCGGTCAGCCTGGCCTTCGGCGACGCGGGTGCACTGAGCGATGCCAGCGTCGCCGCCCTCCCCCATGGGATTTTTTCCAGCTTCGGCTATTTCTCCCATGACAAAATGGCGGCACTGCCGAATTCGCTTTTAGCGGTCACGCTGACCTCGAACTTTGGAACCTTCATTCTGTACGCCCTGACCTGCTTTCTCTGCATCGTCGCATTTCACAAGCGTGAGGACTTCAGCATGCTTCGGCACGTCCTCATTCCGGGCTTCGGGCTGCTTGCAAATCTGGGTTGCATGACCTTCTACCTCATCGGTCCTACTATGGGTTACGGGACGGTGAAGGAGCCCCTGATTGCAATTGGAGTGGCAGGAGTCTGGGGCCTCTATGGTGCGGTGTACTTCCTGCGCTCTTCGAAGGCGAAGGGCAAAACCGTCCTGCTGGATAAGAGGACCGAAATCGCCTAGCTTCACAGCCCTTCAATGCGGCCGGGAAGAACAGAGTGCTCCTCCCGGTCCATTGCCTTGTTCTTCTGATTCCTGGTGAACCATGCTGGAAATCGAATTCGGCCAGGCGACGAATCCGGGCAACGTCCGAACCAATAACGAAGACACCGTCGGGCATTTCGCGCCGAGGTCGCGGCTGGAGGCTCGCTCGCGAGGCTGGCTTTTTGTTCTCGCNNCTGGCGCGCGAGCGGCGCGGCAGGCCGATGGCGACAACCATCGTGGCCTGCGCGCTGCGGCACGATCAGGCGTTCATCGGACATGTGGGCGACTCGCGCTGTTATCACATTCGGGATGGCCAGGCGATCCCGGTTACGCGCGACCATACATGGGCCAGGGAACAGCGGAAGCTGGGGCTCATTTCCTCCGCGGAAGCTGACAGCGCAGAAACCAGACATATGCTCACGCGATCGCTCGGGCCGGAGCTGTTCGTCACTGCAGATACCAGCACAGTGAGTCTGTCCGCCGGCGATCGGCTGGTTCTCTGTTCCGACGGCCTGCATAACGGGCTTGCCGATCCTGATATCGCCCGTATTGCCTCCCAAAGCAGGGATCTGGACCAGGTGGCGCAGGATCTGGTCTGCAGCGCGGTCGATGCCGACGGTTCCGACAACGCAACCGCCTGGGTGATCGCCATTCGATCGGTCGAAGCGATGGCCATGTATCGCGGCAGGCCCTATCCACGCCCCGGCGCGTAACGCCCTGACGTTGTTTGCCCTGCCCTTGTGCGGGCGACGTGAACCGTGGGACGCCGCGCCTTCCCGGCGATCCCATAGCATTGCGCGGATCCCTGGCCAAAATGCCGGCCCGCTGTCTCTCTTCCGCGGCGCGGGCCGGTTTCAACGCATCATGAGGCGTCCTGCCTCGGCGCGAGGCGCGATCAGCGCTTCGGACCGAAGAAAGCAATAAACGCCACGGTTAAGGTTGACTGCGCTTTGACGATGTTCGTATCACCCTTCGGGAAGAAGAGCTCGTCGGACCAGTCGCGGCGGTATTCGGCACGGGTCAGCAGCCCTGCCGCCCATTTGTACTCGTAAGTGCCGGTAAACTCCTGGAGGTTCTGTGCTGTTCCCGTGGAGAATCCGACGTTGTCGTTGAAGTACTCATAGCGTCCTGTGAACGCTACCTTCCCCGTAGCCTGCTCGTGCGCGGCAAACGCCACGCCCTGCCAGTGTGCCGAGGATGCCGGCACAGCGGTGCTGCCCGAACCCGAAGCCGGCGTCGCGTTCTGGCCGTAGTCATAGTTGATATATGCGTTGAACTTCGCATTGGGTGTGAGCAGCAGCGTGGTATCCACGAGGTTGCGATAGCCCTTCTGTGTGTCGAAGTTCTGCGGGCCGGTGTAGTAGTCCAGGCTCCAGGTGTATTTGGGCTTTGTCAGCGTGCTGTTAAGGCCGATCGTCACGCCGCCGTTGCTGGCCACCACGTTGTTCCAGCCGTTCACCACCTGCAGCCCCGCGGTCCAGGTCTTGGTGAAGGGCGTCGAGGTGCGCAGTCCAAAATGATAGTAAGGAATGGCCCACGCAAACAGGATGGAACGGGAGTAGTTCCAGTTACTCATCGCAGGAATGACTTCTGCGCCGGCGAATGTGACGAACTGGCCGAAGTCGAACTCGGAGCCATGGGTTTTGGCCGGCGTATAGCTGATGTAAGCCTGTTCGAGGTAATTATCGGTGTCTTTCTCGGTCGATGCGTGAATCAGAGCATTGGTGCGCCCGAAGACGATATCGGCATGGACGCCGATCGGGTCGGGATTGTGGTTGATAGCCAGGTCAGCCCCGGCGAGGTTGAACTGGTCCGTCTTGTCGTTGAAGTTGTACAGCGTGTTGATCTGACCGTTAGCCGTGTTGCTGGGACGGTTGGCGTTGTAGCTGTAATAGCCGTCCAGATAGCCACTGAAATCGAGACCACCCACGCTCCAGACCGGAGCGGCTGCGGGAGCGGCGGCAGGAGGCGGTGTCGTCTGGGCAGGGGCTGGGGCGGGGGCGGGTGTGCTCTCGGTCTGAGCTACCGCGGCAACGGCCAAGCAGAACATCGAGCTTGCCGCAATCTTGAGTAAACCACTCGGCTTGAGGCGTATCAGGGTCGTTCCTCCGGACTGGGTGGTGTGTGTTCTTCGCCGCGTCGGCACCGCTGCACTGCGCCAGGACGAGGGTCCGGTGCTTTGCAGATGTTCTGCGCGGCGGGATTCTTCTATGTACGCAAATAACCCATAAGGAAGTCATGAGGAATTCACAATCGGAAGATGAGTCTGTTCCTCGACGGCGGCGCGAAAAGGCTCGCAAATGTAAAGAACTTGAATTCTCCTCCGGCATTATGCAAATCTGATTGCAACTCTGGTATAAGGTCGGAGCGTTTCCGGCCCCGATGATGTTCCGACGCGCTCTCGTCACAGCCGCGTCGTTGTTGACTCCTAAACCTGCGCAGGGACAAAGCTCTTGAGAGAAACCAGACCGAATGCTCCAGGTTCTCCTGGAGAGATGCTCGACTCGCATCTCCCGGACGCGCGCCTGCCGCACCTGCAGCCAATCAATCTGGCGGAGGCTGGCCGGCTCGCCGCGTTCGTGCAGGCAGCAGCTCAGCTCGACCTGCATACGAAGCCCGGTCCGCAGCTGGCTTCGCTGATCCATTCGATCTTTGAGGTGGAGGCGGTAGCGATCTTCGACGCCGATCTGAATCAGACCTACCTGGCCGGAGAGTGGTTCGCCGATCCGGAGCAGTCGGTACGCAACATCTGCGTCTTCGAGACGGTTCGCGATGACCCGGAAACAGGGGTGATTCGCCGCGTCCTGCGCGTTCGCGAGATGCCCATCGGCGCGCTGCAGCTGCGGGGAGAGATCACCCCATCCACGAGCAGCACGATTGCCACGCTGATCGCGATCACCTTCGACCGTTACCACTCCCTGGCGAACGAAATGCGCATGGAAAGCGCAAAGAAGACCGAGCAGCTGCGGACGACGGTGCTCGACAGCCTGGCGCACGCGTACAANNATCTGAGCGCGGCGCAGAGCGAGCTGGTGGCACTCATCGACGAGCAGACGGAATTGCTGAACCAGTTGACGACTCGCCTGCTGAGGACGGCGCGAGTGGACGCGCAGGCTCTGAACATGGAACGAGTGGCGATCGCACCGATGATTGACGACGTTGTCGCCGCGGCGCGCGGGCAGCTCGGCGAAGTTCAGGTGAAAGTCTCGGTGGCGCGGGAGAACCTGAGCATCCTGTGCGACCGGAGCCTGCTGCAGGCGATGCTGATGCAATTCGTGGACAACGCGGCAAAATATGCCGACGTGGGAACGACCGTGACCATCACTGCCACGGAACTGTCGTCGGCAGTCGTGCTTTCCGTGCATAACCGCGGGCCCGCGATCCCTGCGGCGGATCACGAGCGGCTTTTCGACCGCTACTTCCGTTCATCCGGCGCAGTCAGCCGCGCATCCGGAACAGGCATCGGCCTCTCGGTCGCCAAACAGGCGGCGCTGGCGCATGGTGGCGACGTGTGGGTCACCAGCGACGCGCGCCGCGGAACCACCTTCTTCGCTTCCCTTCCCGCCGCGCCGCCGGGGGTTCAGGCGTGAATCGAGACCGGCCCATTCGGATCCTTCTGGTCGACGACGAGCCCGCGATTCGCCGTGCCCTGCGCACGCCGCTGCAGGAACTGGGCTTTCATACCGAGGAGGCTTCTCGGGGAGAAGACGCTCTGCATCTGGTCCGAGCGCAGCCCTTCGATGTGGTGCTGCTGGACATCAATATGCCCGGCATCGGCGGCATCAGGACCCTGGAGCGGCTGCGCGCCTTTGCTCCCAGACTGCCGATTCTGATGCTCACCGTTCGCGACGAGGAAGAGGACAAGGTGGAAGCGCTGGAGCTGGGCGCCGACGACTACATCACAAAACCGTTCAGCGTCCGCGAGGTCATGGCGCGCGTTCGCTCCGCGGTTCGCCGTGCTCAAACGCCGGAGCGGCCCGAAGATGCGCCGATTCGCATCGGCAAAATCGAAGTGCAGCCCGCGCGCAGAAGCGTGAAGAAGGCCGGCCATCCGATCCGTCTCACGCCCAAGGAATACGACATCCTCTACTACCTGATGGCCCATGCAGGCCGCGCCGTGACGTACGGTAAGCTGCTCAGCTCCGTGTGGGGCGCGCAGTATCGCGAGGAAGTGGATTATCTGCGAACCTTCGTGCGGCAACTGCGCAAGAAAATCGAGGACGATCCTTCGAACCCGATCTACCTGGTCACCGACGCCTGTGTGGGCTACCGGTTCAATGAGGAAATTCCCAGGCTCCGCCGCGATGACCCGCACACCGGCGAGCTCTACCTTCCCATCACCTAGAAGAGTCCGATGCGGGCCTAGTGAGGAATGAATTCGTCGGTGTGCATCACGAATTCAGGGTACGCGCCCGAGCCCAGCTCATGCAGGTCCATGCCGATGCGCTCGCCGTGCGGGTGCGCGCGGAAGGGCAACGCCCGGTTCAGCATCCAGCACAGGCTGTAGACAGCCGGCAGCACCAGGCCCAGCAGCGTACCGATGCCGACCAACTGGGCGATCATCTGCCCTCCTGAAGCGCTCCTGCCGAGGAAACCCACAGCCAGCAAGCCCCATATCGCGGAGAGGCCATGCACGACGATCCCGCCGGATGGATCGTCGATGCCGCAGCGCAGTTCCAGAAATTCGATGGCTGGCGACAGCACGCCACCGGCGACAATACCCACCAGCAGCGCCGAACCCGGCGGCACCAGAGCAGCAACGGCGCTGCTCGCGACCAGCCCGGCGATCCAGGCATTCGCGCAGAGCGAGGCGTCCGGCTTCCCAAAGCGAACCCGCGTGACAAGGAGAGCCGCCAGCACAGCGCCGGATGCACACAGCAGCGTGTTGACCTCGGTCATCGCCAGCGCCACGCCGTTGATCTGTGCAAAGAAGATCGCACCCAGCAGATTCAGCGCGAGCCATCCGACCATCGCCACCATGCAGCCGAGCAGGACATAAACAATTTGGTGGGCCGGAATCGCAGCGGGCGCTCCACCGCTCGGAAATTTGCCTCGCCGCGGTCCGAGAATCCACACCACCGCGAGAGCCGCGATCCCTCCGAGCCCCTGCAGCGTGGCGGCGCCGCCAGGATCGACAAAGCCCGCGCCCAGATGGAACGTCGCGCCCAACTGCGCGAGCCATCCCCCGCCCCACACCCAGTGCGCGAAGAGCGGATAAATAAATCCGGCGAGCACGACGGACAAGAGACAGGCGGCCCCGAGCCTCCA
>PMAM01000073.1:0-21574 GCA_003152595.1 Acidobacterium sp. | reverse complement strand
TTCGAGCGAGAATCCCCACGCACAGTAAACCACCGCCGCCACGGCCCCCAGGCACAGCGCGCCCACCAGCGACTGCGCGGCGCTGCGCGAGCGGTTGAGTCCGCAGTTCACCAGCGCAAGCCCGGCCGGAGCCAGCGGCAATACAGCAATAAGCAACAGGCAAAGCGTGGAGTCGGCGGTCATTCACGCGCTCCGAGCGATTCCAGATGAGCGCGGCCGACCAGGAAAAGCCCCAGCCCTTCCACCAGCAGACCCGCGACGACGAAACCAGCGCGCAGCGCCAGCTGCGGCAGCAGGCACAGCGCGGCCACTGCGACGATCCATCCGGAAACCAGCAAACCTAAGCCTGCAAGCTTCATCTCTTTTCCCCGTGAGTATGACGCGATGATACGCGAACGAAACATCAGCTCTGCGTGATTCCACACGGCCGGACCCGCAGCAAGGAGACGCCCCGGCATTTCACCGGGGCGTTTGTGTTTTCGCTTTTGCGCCGCAGGCGCGTCCGCGTGGACGGCCAGTCCTCAGAACTGGTTCCAGAGGAACTGGTTGTACACCTCGTGATGGAACTGCACCTCCGACGGCTTCACGAACGTGCCCAGCAGGCGCGCGCAGCGATCCGCCGACCCCTGCTTCAGGTCTGCGTAGCGGCTCTTCACGTCCTCGCCCAGCAGCTTCGTCGTCCACGACGCCGACCGGAAGTCGTCCAGCGCGGTGTAGATGTTGTCCGGCAGATACCGCTCCGCCTGACGCAGGTTCGCCACCTTCGCCGTCTCGCCCTCGATCCCGGTCTGGAACACCGCGAGCATTACCAGGTACGGATTCGCATCCGGAGCCACCGACCGCACTTCCACGCGCATGGACCGCTCGTTTCCGATCGGAATACGGATCATCGAGCCGCGATCCACCGCCGACGCCTTGAGCTGGTTCGGCGCCTCAAAGTGCGGATCCAGCCGCCGGTATGCGTTCACGCTCGAGTTCAGCAGCAGGCAAATATCGTTGCCATGCGTCAGGATGCGGTCCACAAATTCCCATCCCATCGCCGACAGCTTTTCCTGCCCCTTCGGATCCCAGAACAGGTTCTTGCCATCCTTGCTGATCGAGACATTCGTGTGCATCCCGCTCCCATTCACACCCACCACGGGCTTGGGCAGGAACGACACCGTCATGCCCAGCCGCGTCGCCACCTGCCGGCAAATCAGCTTGTAGAGCTGGATCTGATCGGCCGCTGCCACGACTTCGCCGTAGCCGTAGTTGATCTCGAACTGCGACGGCGCCACTTCGGGGTGATCCTTCTCGTTCTCGAAGCCCATCGCGCGCTGCACTTCCGCGACCGTGTCGATGAACGTGCGCAGCGGATCGCCCGGGAGAGAATGATAGTAGCCACCTGTGTTCACATACTCAAACTTGCCCGTGGTCTGGAACGTCCGCTCCGCATCGATGCCGGCGAACAGGAAGCCTTCGATCTCGTTGGCCGCGTTCAGCGTGTACTGATTCTTCTCGAACTGGCGCGCCGCCAGGGTCTTCAATAGCCCGCGCGTGTCGCCCCCGTACGGCGAGCCGTCCTTGTCGATGACGTCGCCAAACACCATCACCTTGCCCGCACCGAAGATGTCCGCCGGCGCATAGTAAAACGCGCTCCAGTCGATTCCCAGCCGCAGGTCGCTCTCTTTCTGCGCGGTAAAGCCGCGAATCGACGACCCGTCGAACGTCAGGTTTTCATACGCCTTCAGCAGAAATTTCTTGTCGTAGTCCAGCATGTGCAGCCGGCCCTCCAGATCGCAGAAGAGCACCGTCACCGCCTTGATGTCCTTGTGATCGGTGAGAAATTTCAGCCGCTCTTCCTGGATCTTTCCAGCATCCACCCGATTCCGCCGCTGCTCCTTCGCCTTTAGGTTCAGTTCCTCCAGCTCCCCGTAACTCAGCGCCAGAAAATTCCGATATTCAGTCGACATGCTTCTCCTTGAATGCAATAGATTGGTCGTGGCCGCCAGCTGAACCCGTCATGCGTACCGCTGCAGCAGGCGGATCCAACCCGAATGCGCCGGGCGGGAAAGTGACTGCAGCAAGGGACGTTATGAGGATCGTGGCGTTTCGAAATCAGGGTATCGCCCGCGATATGAAGATTTCCTTGTATAAAAATTTGTGATCGGGGAGATTGGCAAACGTTATCAGGCACCGGGAAAGCTGCACAACCTTTCTGGGGACGCCCGACCTTCACCACCTCAGCGCCAGGATCGCCGAGCAGCATGGCGCACCGGGGACCGGCGAGAGCCTCGGTCAGTTCGATAACCCGGATAGAATCGAGAGCCGATTGGATCGCGCCAGACGGCGGGCGATTCCCTTCCTGCGCTTCAGACGGATTCATGGTCCCGGCCCCAGGAGTACAAGCGTCGAGTTCAGCTACGTTTACAAGGAGTGAACGGCCCGGACGCCGGCGCGAAACAGGACAGCCCCATGAAGGCGGCGATCCTGCTATTGTTGTTATCAACAACAATAGCAGGCAAATGCACCGGACACCCTGCGATCGTGGTAACCCCTCCCCTGCCAACCGTCACAGATTAGCTACCCCGCGAGAATTTCGTATTGACAGTGGCTCGGGGCCCGGGTAAAGTGACGTGCCATCGAGAAGATGCATAGTTCACATACCAAACAAAAATCGATGGAAAGAACTGTTTAGCTGAGGAGGGGTCAATGAATCAGGAGACTTTTGGAGGAGCAATCCGCCCGATTTTGCGTTTCGGCGCGTTGTTTTCAGTGATGCTGCTGGCGTTCAGCGGGTACGCCTTCGCTCAAACCGGCAACGGTTCTATCACCGGTACGGTGACGGATCCGCAGGGTGCCGTCGTGTCCGGGGCGCACATCAAGGTCACAGAGCTCAACACCTCGGTGACGCGAACCGACACGACCAACGGCGCGGGCCAGTTCAACGTCCCGTCGCTGCCGCCGGCGACCTATTCGGTCACCGTGGAAGCGCAGGGATTCAAGAGCTACGACCAGAACATCGTACTGCTGGCCGATCAGATCCGCGACATGGACGTGAAGCTGGAGGTCGGCGCAACGACCCAGCGCGTCATCGTCGAAACATCCGCCGTGCAGGTCAACACCGTCAGCCCCGTGCTCGGCCAGGTGATTGAGCAGTCGCGCCTGGTGGATATTCCGCTCAACGGCAGAAACGCCGCCGACCTGACGCTGCTGGTGCCCGGCGCTGTAAATTTGGCGGCCAGCAATGCGGGCACGCAGCAGGGAGACACGAAACAGGTTCCGGGCGCCGAAGCGATTTCGGTCAACGGCACCCGGCCGGACCAGATCGGCTACAACCTGGACGGGGCGGACAACGAAGACTTGATGAGCAACACCAATAATCCCTTCCCGTTTCCTGACGCGCTGCAGGAGTTCAGCGTGCAGACCAACAGTTTCGACGCACAGTATGGCAACAACGCCGGCGCGGTGGTGAACGTCGTGACCAAATCCGGCACCAACAGCTGGCACGGCGACGCCTTCGAATTTGTCCGCAACCGGGTCTTCAACGCGAGGAATTACTTCGCCAATGCAAAGGACCCGCTCAAGCGCAATCAGTTCGGCGCCACCATCGGCGGCCCGATTCACAAGAACACCACCTTCATCTTCGGTGGCTGGCAAAAAACGATCATCCGCAGCGCCAACAACGCGACCAATGCAATTATTCCGACGGCGGCGAACCTGACGGGAGACTTCTCTAACTATTCGACGCCGATCATCAATCCCTTTACGCATACCCCCTATGCCAGCAACAGCAACATCGGGCCGCTGGATCCGGTAGCACTCAATATAGCCAAGCTACTGCCGGTTTCCTCGGCCTCGGCGAGTGGCTCTGTCACTTATGCCACGCCCATCAAGCAGAACTTCGACGAGTACCTCGCGCGCTTCGATCAGGTATTCCGGGGCCAGGACCGGCTCTTTGGCCGCTTCTATCTCGACCGCTATGTGCATGCGCCCACCTATGACGGTAAGGACATCCTCACCGCCGGGCCGGGCTCCACGGTGCAGACACAGAACTGGGCGGTTGGCTACACGCGGATCTTTACGCCGAATGTGGTCAACAGCCTGGTCCTCGGCATCGTGCGCGCGTCTTCCGATCGCGGCCAGCAAGGTGGCCCCGGAGGTACGGTGCCGGACATGAAGACCTTCGGTTCCAGCATCTGGCAACTGCCGGCGAGCCAGAGCGGTATCCGCAGCTTCGCTGTCCAGAGTGACTTCACCCTCGGCAACTTCACCGACGGCAGGTTCATTCGCAATACCGGCGACCTGCGTGAAGTGCTGGCCTGGAACAAAGGGAAGCACAATCTCACCTTCGGTTACGATCTGGAACTGGATCAGTCCAACGTCAGAAACACCGACTTCGAGAATGGCAACTTCAACTTTACAAAGGACGTGACAGGCCTCTCGATGGCCAGCTTTTTGCTCGGCTACCAGCACACCTTCAGCCAGACCTCGGGAAATTACTCTGACTCGCGTGAGAACCCCATGGGTCTGTACGGCAATGACAAGTGGAAGCTCTCGCCGCGCCTGACTCTGGACTACGGACTGCGCTGGGAGCCCCAGCAGGTAATGAAGGAAATCTGGGGCCGCATCGAGCAGTTCTTCCCCGCTGCTAACCTTGCCGGTGTTCATTCTTCCATCGTTCCGAGTGCCCCCCCGGGGGTGTTCTTCATCGGCGATAAGTACAACGGAGTCAGCGTTCCGGATCGCGGAGAAGCCGGTGACTTCAACAACTTCGCTCCGCGCGTCGGCGTTGCCTGGGATATGACCGGCTCGGGCAAAATGTCGCTCCGCGCCGGCGGCGGGCTCTTCTATTACTCGCGGCTGCCGGGATTGTTCCTGAACGACGCGTCGATTTCGCCACCGTTCAGCCTGCGCATCGACCTGAACGATTCAACCACCGGAGCTTCGCAGATTGGCCCTCTGTCCAATCCCGAGGTGAATTATCCGAGTTTCACGGCCAACTTCCCGCTGCGCTACACGCTGGCGAACGTACCCAAGAACGCCACCTTTGTGGCCAACCCGACCGTTTTCGGCCTGCAGCCGGGGGTCAGGTGGACCACGCCTGAAATCTACGACTGGAACGCTACCTGGGAATATCAGGTGCGCAACGATACGGTACTGCACCTCTCTTATGTCGGAACCCGTGGCGTTCACCTCAGGCAGGACGTCAACCTGAACCCCGGCATCTATACGGCGGGCAGCACCGCGTCGCTGCAGGCGCGGCGGCCCTACCAGCCGCTTGGCATCATCTATCAAAATCGCAACAACGGCGCCAATGGCTACAACGGTTTCCAGGTCGATCTGGAAAAACGCCCGGCGGCCGGAACCGGCATTCTGAACCGGATCACTCTGCTGGCCAACTACACGTATTCCAAAACTATGGATTACGGACTGGCTGAGAATGGCGGGATCACCGACATCGGATCGAGCATCGGGTCGGGCATGTCATTCTACGATCCACGGCAGCACGCCTTCGAAACCGGATATTCCGCGCTCGATCACAGGCAACGCTTCGTGGGCTCGTTTGTCTGGAACCTTCCCAAACTGATCGGTTCCAACGGGTTCGTCCGGAATGTTGCCGGCGGATGGCAGTGGACCGGTATTTACTCCTTTACGTCAGGCGATCCGTTGACCATTCTGGCTGGATCGGATTATTCGCAGACCGGGAACAATCTCGATCGCGCAGACTACGTCGGCCCCGCCAGTCAGTTCGGCAAGCAGGGGCCATCGAGCCAGCGTGGTGGATGCCTCGGCGGCGTTGCACACTGCGTGGCGTGGATGCAAACCATCGGGGCGTTTGCCGCACCGGCGCCAGGAAACTATGGGAATACGGGCAAAAATAACTGGCGTGGCCCGGATCTTCAGGATGTGGACACTGGCCTGCTGAAGAACTTCACTCCGCTTCCCTCGCATGAGAACTTCAGCTTCCAGCTCCGCGGCGAATTCTTCAACCTGTTCAACCATGCGCAGCTGGCCGATCCGAACCTGACATATTCCAGTACACCCACCAACCAGTTCGGCAGCATCCGCCAGACGGTGGGCACTGCCACCAGTAACACCACGGAATCGGCGGATTATCGCATCGTGCAGATCGCGCTGAAAGCGTTCTTCTGAACCGGGCGTACGGACCTCCGGGTCCGTGACAGCCTTGTTCAGAGGCCTCCCTGGAGAGAACGGTCGCCCCGTTCTCTCCTTTTTTTTGCGCGCCCCGGTCCAACCGCTGACTTCCCTTCTCTTCGCCGCCGGCCCGCCGCGCAGGAACATTCGATACCGCAATTTCGTAGACTCAACCAGGATGGACGGCCACTACAGCTGGACCTGGGTTGAGGAGCGGGTCGCAGAGACGAGCGCCGTGTGGAGCGCGTGCGCCAGGCAACACATGCCGGAGAGCCGGCGTTACAGCGCCGGCGAGCAGCAGCTGCGCGAGCAGGCCTGGGATGCAGCAGCCGATGCCGTCGAGCACGAACTGCGGCAGCCTCGCGCGCATCGCACCCAGGCGGCGCGCCGGGAGACGCAGAAGCGCATCACAGCGGCCTTTGCACGCTTCTCCGCGGTGGCTCTGGATCTGGACGACGACGCCATCGAACTTCTCACCCACGATTTTCTGCCCGCGGGCACGCGCCTCGCGCGGTGGGCGAGGCACTTCGATCCCGCGCTGAGCATGCCGGACATCATCCAGGCCTGCCGCAATGCCTGGACCGCCTGCGGGCTGCAGCCGCTGCTCGGCCAGCGCGTCGAGCTCACGCCGTCAATCCTCGGCTACAGCATGCTCTATCCCTACAGCGACAACTTCCTCGACCGCGAGAATCTGCCCGCCGATGCCAAAGTGCGCACCAGCCGGCGCTTCCGGGAGCGCCTCCGCGGGGAGCGCGTCGCTGCCGAGAACCAGCTCGAGACCGCGCTCTGGGCCCTGGTGGAGTTGATCGAGGGGCAGTATCCCCGGGCGCGCTTCCCCGATGTGTTCGATTGTCTGCTGGCCATCCATCGCGCCCAGGAACACAGCCTCGCACAGGTGCGCAGCCGGGACTCCGAAGCCGAACTGTTGCTGCTGAGCTGCGCCAAGGGCGGCGCCTCGGTGCTGGCCGATGCCTGCCTCGCGCGCGGCTGGCTGACTGAGCAGGAGAGCCGCTTCGCCTTCGACTGGGGCGTGCTGCTACAGCTCGGCGACGATGTCCAGGACGTGCGCGAGGACCTCGAACGCGGATCCATGACCCTGTTCTCCGGGCCAGCGCGGGCCGGAGAGCGGCTGGACAACCGTGTGATCCAGCTCCTGGCCTTTGCCGAACACGTGGGTCGCGAAATGGCAGAGATGCAGAGCGGTTCGCCGATGCTGAAAGCGCTGCTGCGGATGAGCTGGCGCTCGCTGATCCTGATGGCCGTGGCCGCTTCGCATCAGCACTTCTCGCCGCAGTTTCTGGCTGAGGCGGAGGTCTTCTCGCCCTTCCGCTTCGGATTCCTGCGGGAGCGGAGGCACCGGCTCACCGGGCGGCAGGGTCTCTACGCCATGCTGTTCGACGCCCTGGTAGAGCCTGAACCGGAGGGCGACACGTCTCTTCCTGAGACGCCTCACAGCCTGGCGCTCAGCCCATCGATTGAATTGCCGCCCTCATAGCCGCACAAGCGCCAGCGCAGCCTCCGTTGAAGCGCCGGACCCCTTCAATTCACCGGCCTGACGCATCGTACAGGTTTCCCCGGTGATCGGCGCTGTTGCCGCTTCGGATACTTGCCCTGGCGTTACGAAAAATCTTCCGGGTGATCGAGGAGTGAGGGTATAGTGGCGGGTAGCCAAAACGCCGGGCCCGCTGCTCCCCTTTCTGTGCCGGTGGCTACTCCCGCGATTTTAGGTTGAAAACAGCAAAACGAAAGGGATGGTGACGCATGGCTTTCTGTGGGAAGTGCGGAACTTCGATGGCGGACGGGGTGGCCTTTTGCCCCAAGTGCGGAGCGCCGGCTGGTCCGGTGGTCACGGGTATGCCCGCCCCGGTATCCGGGCCCGCGGTGACTCCGGCAGCGAGCGGATTGGCGGAGAATGTAGCCGGACTGCTCTGTTATGCGCTGGGCTGGCTCACGGGACTGATCTTCCTGCTGATCGATAAGCGCCCCTTTGTGCGCTTCCACGCGGCACAGTCCATCGTGATTTTCGGAGCTCTGACCATCCTCCGCATTATTCTCACCTTCTTTTTCCTCGGCGGTTACAGCTTCGGCCTGTTCTGGCTATGGTCGATGCTTTCCCTGCTGGTGACCCTGGCGTTCTTCGTCGCCTGGATCCTGCTCATGGTCATGGCCTACCAGGGCAAGTGGTTCGAGGTGCCGATCGCTGCCGGACTTGCGAAGAGCATCGCGGGGAGTCCGAAGATCTAATTCGAGGCGCATCAGGCAGCGGACCGGCCCGGCTCTGCTGGGACCGTTCTGCCCGCATGGGGCCGGCACAGCACTGCGATCAGGGACGCGAGGACGGCCCCACAGCGCGGTGAGTTTGAACCTGGAAAGTGAGAGGACCATGGCAGGCTTTTGTACGAAATGCGGAGCGCCCCTGAACGAGGGCGTGGCTTTCTGCACCAAATGCGGGGCGCCGGCAGGCGCGACGACTGGCGGCCCAGCGCCATCCGCGACGCCGTACACGCCCCCCGTCTCAAGCACGCCGGCGGCCTACACTCCCCCCGCTTCCAGCGCGCCTGGATCTTCCACCTATACGCCGCCACCGCCCGCCTACACGCCCGTGGGCACTCCGCAGCAGACTAGCGGCAACAGCGCGGTGAAGATCATCCTGATCATCGTCGCCGTCTTTGTGGGGCTGGGCATCTTGTCGGTGTGCGGCATCATGTTCGGCATCTACCGGGTCTCCAAAGCCGTGCACGTGACCAACAACGGCAGCGCTGTCGAGCTCACCACGCCGGGCGGCAGCTTCAGCGCGGGCGACACGGCGGTTTCGGCCTCCGATCTCGGCGTTGACCTCTACCCCGGAGCAAACCAGCAGAAGGGCGCCGTGCGCATCAGCACTCCAAAGGGCTCAACCGTAACGGCGGTTTTCGAAACCGGCGATTCGCTCGACAAGGTGTTGTCCTGGTACAAGGACAGGCTCGGCTCAGGCGCTTCGGTCTATCAGAGTGACAAAAGCGCTGTCCTGACCCTGGCCGACGACGCGAAGAAGACCAGCGTGATGGTGACGATCGGCAACGAGGATAACGACGGCAAGACGAAGATCGCGATCATGCACTCGGTGGGAACCTAGCCGGAACCCGGTTCCTGGCAGCGAACAACGAAAGAGGCCCAGCGCTTGCTGAGCCTTTTTCTTCTGCCCGATAATCCGCGGCTACCGGCGCTGCACCTGGGTGCCGCTCGCCACCTTCAGCGTAAATAGGCTACCGGGCAGGTGGGTGTTGTAGCGGATATTCGAGTAGATCACGGTCCGCGAATCGCCGTCGGGCTGCGCCATCACCTGCTTCAGCGAGATATCGCGCGCCAGGTCAACCCAGATCGTGAGCTTCGAGATGTTGCTGCGGATGTTCGCCAGCCTTGGCACCAGGTCCAGCTTCGCGGCCTGCGTACCATCGATGGCCTCCATCCCCTGGTAGCTCACCTCCCAGCCTGCGTTCAGGTCCTTGCTCGTCGCGCCAAAGCCCGTAGCCAGCAAGCTGTCGTATTCGGAGCGATTGGCGCCCGCCGAGAAAATCGTCTCCTGCTTCGCGCCAGGCTGGTAGTAATCGAGCTGGCCGTTCCTGTAGAGAATGTCGCGCTCGCCGGGCTGGCCCTTGTCCAGCGTCATGGCCATCTCGATCGAAGATCCGGCGCGCCGGAAGGCTGTGCTTCCCTTCTGCATCTGGTGGTCCTGAACCACCGCGGTGAAGTTGTCGACGCTGATGTTGGCCTGCACGTCCTGGAATTTCGCAGCGGAGGCGTCCATCTGCGTATAGACCTTCTGCAGATTTGCGTCCTGAGAACGACCGAGGCAAGGCGCCACGAAGAGAACTACAGCAGCAAAGACCGTTGTTGTTTTCATGGAATCAGGTACGTCCTCCCAAAACTCAAAGCAGGACCTGAAAGCATAGATGCAAATTGCTGACCCGGGATTTCGCCGGAAGATGCGTAGCTGACCGGTTCTTAGCTGACCGGTCTTTCGCTAACCGTTTCATCAGCCGACCGCTCTTCCGCTGTTTTCAGCGATGGCCCCAGACCCGCCAGGCGACGGTGCTGCCGCCGATCTCCTTAATCGGCTCAAAGCGGTCGACGACGACAGGGCCGGAGGCGGGCGCGATGGCATTCACAAAGTCCTGTGTGGTGGGCTCGGCGCCGTCCGTTTGAACCATCTCGCGCGGAACCTCATAGACCATGCCGCCGGCAGGATTAACCGAGGCGCGAATGACCCCCGCGGGCCAGTCCGTCTTAGGGCGGTCGCCGTAATCGAAATAATGCGGCGTGATGAAGATGAAGGCCAGGATCAGCGTGACCATCACATCGTAGTGAACGCTGCCCCGTTCCCAGGTCCACCAGATATAGCCTTTCAGCGTCCGTCCGAGGCTCAAGGTCTACGCTCCCGGGCGCGGCTCGATCGTCCGCTTCCCGCCCATATAGCATACCAGGGCCTCGGGGACCCGGACGGTTCCGTCGGCCTGCTGATAGTTCTCGAGGATCGCCAGCCAGGTACGGCCCACCGCGAGGCCGCTGCCGTTGAGCGTGTGGACGAAAGCCGTCTTTCCCTGGCCTTTCGGCTTGTAGCGGATGTTCGCGCGGCGCGCCTGGAAGGCGTCGAAGTTCGAGCAGGAGGAGATTTCGCGGTAGAGGTTTTGTCCCGGCAGCCACACTTCGAGGTCGAAGGTTTTCGCGGAACTGAAGCCGGTATCGCCGGTGCAGAGAAGCACGCGCCGATAAGGCAGCTCCAGCCGCTCAAGGATCTCTTCGGCGTTCCGCGTCAGCTTCTCGTGCTCGGCATCACTCTCTTCGGGGCGCGCAAACTTCACCAGCTCCACCTTCTGAAACTGGTGCTGGCGGATGATGCCGCGGACGTCCTTGCCATAAGAGCCGGCTTCCGACCGGAAGCACGGCGTGTAGGCGGTCAGTGAGATGGGCAGCTTCGCCTCATCGAGCGTCTCGTCGCGGTAGAGATTCGTAACCGGCACTTCGGCGGTGGGGATGAGCCAGTGATCGTTGTCGCGATACTCGCCCGGCGTGAACCCTTCGGCGTCGGTGCAGCGGAAGAGGTCCTCGGCAAACTTCGGCAGCTGGCCGGTGCCATAGAGAGACTTGCTGTTCACCATAAACGGCGGCAGGACTTCGGTGTACCCGTGCTCACGCGTGTGCAGGTCGAGCATGAAGCCGATCAGAGCGCGCTCAAGCTTCGCGCCGTCGCCCCAGTAAACAGCAAAGCGTGCGCCGGAGATCTTCGCCGCCCGCTCCAGGTCGAGGATGCCGAGCTGCGCCCCGAGTTCCCAGTGCGGTTTCGGCTGGAAATCGAACTTCGGCAGCTCGCCCCACTTCTTCACTTCGATGTTGCTGCGCTCGTCGGGTCCGACAGGAACTTCGTCGCGCGTCAAATTGGGGATGCGCGTGAGGATAGCGCGCATCTGTTGCTCCGAATCCCCGGCGCCCGCTTCCAGCTCGTCGATCCGCACCTTCAGGGTGCGGGTTTCCTCCATGACGGCCGTGGCGTCCTGGCCGGACTTCTTCAGGCGTGCGACCTCTTCACTGAGCTTGTTGCGCCGGGCCTTCAGCTGTTCGGTCTCGGTAATGCGCTCGCGGCGCATCTGGTCCAGCTGGCGAAAATCGCCCAACAGAGCGGCGGGGTCCTGCCCGCGATCGCGCAGCTTCTTCTCTACAAGTTCAAGATTGGTACGAACAAAGCCCAGATCGAGCATACGTAATCAGGGTACAGGGTGCAGAGTGCAGGGTACAGAGCACCGCGCTCCGTCTAGTCCATACGAACCAACCACGCCTCTCCCTCCGCTGGCTGCAGCGACTGCGCAATTTCTGTGGCTACAGTGCGGTCGTCGTTCGCCGGGCGAATCCTGACCCAGAAACCGGTCGGCCCCTGGAACTCGATCACGTTCGCTGTTCTGTACTGGCGCTCCAGCCGCTCCTGCAGCTGCAGCGCGGACTTCTGGTGCTGGAAGGCGCCGATCTGCACGCACCAGCGCCCGCCTTCGTCTATCGGCTTCGGAGTGCTGAAAACGTCAATGCGGACATCGCCGAGGCCGGCGCGCCAGATGCCCACCGCTTTGGCGGCGCCGATCGAAAGATCCAAAATACGGCCTGCGACGAAAGGACCACGATCCGTCACGCGCATGACGGCGGACTGTCCGGTTCTCAGGTTGACCACGCGGATCAGCGAACCCATGGGCAGCGTGCGATGCGCGGCGGAGATGCCGTTCTCGTCAAAGACCTGGCCATTCGCGCCCACCCGACTGTGATACGGAGGCCCATACCAGCTGGCAACGCCGGTCTCCGAGGAGATGGGCGTGTGCGTGTCGACGAACTGCTCGTCGGCAGTGAGAGACGGAACCGGAGCGGGAACGAGCGCAGGAGCGACCGTGGACGCGCTGGGCTCCGGTGCCACCGCCGGCGGCGGAGCCGGTGTGTACGCGACTTCTTTCTTATGCGAGCAGCCCGCCAGCAGCACGAGACCGGCAGCGAGAAGGAATGCGAGAGACAGAGCTTGTGGCGGAATCGGGACGTTGCGATCGAGGGGGAGTCTCTTTGCCATCGTCAAAGGTTCAGGCTCGCCGCGTTCGCTCGATATGATCGGCCAGGCGCGCTAACTGATCGGCGGCGATGCGCAGGGCCTTCGAGGAGTTCTCGCGCACCTCGGGCACAACCTTCTCGTTCAGATACGTAATCACCCGCTTCACGTCGTCTTCGAGCTTGTCGCTGCAGACGCCGAAGTGCTCGTCCATCTTGCGCCCGATGCTTTCAAAACGACCGTTCGATGTTTCGGCCATGGAATGCTCCCTGCCAGGTTATGGCTGCCAGTCCGGCTGCCTCTTAGTATTGCGAGCCGCGAGGCATGGGTCAATTGCGCAGCAGGGCTGGTGCCGCAGAAGATAACGGCGCGCCGGAGACCGGTGAATGCATCCCGGGGCGCGAAAGTCTCTTCCAATCTGTGTTAACCGCCGGGAGCCCTCTGTCCGTCTTGCATCCAATTTGCTTTGCTCTGCCGCTCGCACTTCTTCTCTTCAGCCCGCATTCCATGCGCGCGCAGAATCTCGCTGCCCTTCCCGATGCGCCGCAACCGGCGATCACAGCGGCGGGCGACGACACAGGGGGTGGCTGGCAAAATCAAAGCCCGCCGGCCCACGCCGATCCAAACTCAGCCAGTCCCATCGAGCACGCTCCCAGGGAGGAGCGGAAGTGGGCGCAGTTTGTCGATCCCGGGGAACGCATTGTGCCGTTGTACCCGCACGACAAGTGGATGTTCTGGCTGCACGAAGAAACGACCTGGTACTCGCTGGGGCCCGCGTTTATTTCGGCAGGCTATGGACAGCTCACCGGCACGCCGGATTACGGCAGTGACAGCACCGCCTTCGGCGATCGCCTGGGCGCTGCCGTGCTGCGCCAGGCCACGATGCGCTTCTTCTGCAGCAGTCTCTTTCCCATGGTGACGCGCGAGGATCCGCGCTACTACCGTAAGGCCGCGGGCAGCTACCTCGGCCGCGCCGGATGGGCCGCGGAGCGCGCGTTTGTAACGCAGAACGACAACGGGAGCCATGGCTTCAACTACTCGAATATCGTGGGGCACCTGGCTGCGTCGGCGCTGACGCCGACTTACTATCCAGCTCCCAGCGCCAACGCGCATGTGGTGATGGAAACCTGGGCGACGTCGATTGCCGGATCGGCGGCCGACAATCTGCTTCTGGAGTTTGTGCCCGACGCCTTCAACGCGTGGCGGCGGCACAAGCAGAACAAGCGCTCGTCTGCAACGCAGTGAGCTTCGTCTAACTGCCAGGACGAGTGCCATAGAACGGCGTAATCGGGCCCTGCAAGCGGGAGGTTGATCCAGCGGGAATACTCTTAGGCAAGCCGCGGAAACCGCGGGCTGAACAGCACGACCATAAGGCTCCTGGGGGGCGGCGGCAGCTTCACCTCCGGGTGGTGCATTGGACCTGTCGCGTGATGCTGGCACTGAGCCCGGTGGTGACGGCTCATGCCCAAACCGAGCTGCCGGATGCGCCGGCGCCCCACGCCGATGTGCTGGCCGGCAACACCGGGGAAACCTCGGGCCTGCTGTTGAGCGCAGCTCCGGGGCCGCGACTGGAGTCGGCCGCACTGGACGGCGCTGCTGGTCAGCAAACGTTTCCGCCCGAGGGGCGGGAGCGCCTCGGGCTCAGCATGCCGGGGCTGCAACCGAACTATGTGCCCACGCCCAGGTTGTGCGTCACGCAGGCGTGCAGCAACGCCGCTCCTGTGCGCAGCTGCTGCCAGCCGAGCGACGATTTATTCGGCAACTATCTGCGCCGGTACGCGGTCCACATCTACACGCCGAAAGAGCTGGGCCAGCTCGCTGTGCGCGGAGTGATCGATCCCTTCAACCTGCTGACCATCGGCGGCACCTCGCTCTTTTCCGTGGCTGGGGATGCGCACTCGCCCTACGGTCCGGGTGTGATGGGATGGGCGAAGCTGAGCGGCGTCACCCTCACCGAAGACATGACCGGTGAGTTTGTGGGAACCTTCCTGATCCCGTCGATCGACCACCAGGACCCGCACTATCACCGCATGCCGAACGCGTCGCTGCGGCGGCGTATCCTGCACGCGGCGGTTCAGCCCTTCTGGACTACCAGCGATACCGGCAAAGGAATGATGAACTACTCCACCGTGGTCGGGTCGATGATCGAGGAGGCCGTGGACGTGTCCTACGTGCCGTATCAGAGGGTGGGATGGGGACCGAGCGCGGCCCGCATCGGGACTGGCTGGGCTTCGGCGCCCATCGGCAACTATGTAACGGAATTCGTTCCGGACCTGGCGAGCCACATCAACCTGCGCGTGGTGTTTCTGCAGCGCATCATCGACCAGGTAGCGCGGGAGAATGGTGGCGGCAGCCCATAGACGCCAGCGTTGCAGGACGAGTTCTCGGTTTGAGCGGAAATCCCTCCGTCACAATTTCACATACCCATCAGCCGCCATCAGTATCCTTTCGCTGCCCTTCCTTACATCATCCCTTCACACATCCCCCGTACATTGGTCACGTCAGGAGGATGCCCAAATGGCCGAAGACTACCCCGAACTGGATCAAATACAGCGAATGTACCGCACCGCTGTCGATGAGTGGATCGCCGCCATCCGCCGCGAAGAAACCCTCGCCTCGGTTAACCACTCTGTCGCCCAAATCGACCAGTGGGAGAAGGCCGCCCTTGACGAAGAAGAGGCCAGCGAAAAAGCGCGCTCCGCCAAGACGGAATACGAAACTGCGCTCCGCGCCAAATTCTTCAATTTCTGATCCAGACGATCTCGGCCGGTCCCGTTCGCCTCTGACCGGTGACGCCCGGCTTGCTATTCCGCCGTCGTCGGATCGATCATCGTCCGCACCTGCGAAACCCGGTTCGCCGGGAAGCCGCCCAGTTGGGCGTGTTTCCGCACCGCGGCCTCGTCCGGCGCGTTATAGATGCAGTAAATCTTGTCGTCGGTCACGAAACTCTCGACCCACTGAATCTCCGGCCCCATTTGGCGCAGCACACCACACGAGGTCTGCGAAATTGCGTGCAGCTGGTCCTTCGTCAGCTTTCCCGCGCCCGGAATCTCCCGCTCGATTACAAACTTCGGCATGCGCTCTTCTCCTCGTGGAATGGGTTCGTCGCCGCTTCAGCGAGGATCCGCACAACTCCGGCCGACCTCGTAGAGTGTACAGAGCGTCGCTATCGTTTCACACTCGAAGAATTCCACAGCAGCCGTGGGGGCACGAGCCTTTTTCGCGCTCTACCCTCCGCTGGCCGGTTCTCAGCTGATTGCCTCATTCCATTCGCAGCACCTGCATCGGGTGAATCGACGCCGCGCGACGCGCCGGCAAATAACACGCCAGCAGCGCCGACGCCATCAGCACCAGCCCCACCGATACAAACGCCAGCACATCCAGCGGATGCACGCCGAACAGCATGCTCTGCATGGCGCGCCCCACAAAGTAAGCGCCAACCAGGCCCAGCCCCAGCCCCACCGCAGCCAGGATCAGGCCTTCCCGCACTACCATCCCCACCAGCCGTCCGCGCGTCGCCCCCAAAGCCATCCGCAGCGCCAGTTCGTGCGACCGCTGCGCGACACTGAAGGCCATCACGCCATAAATTCCCAGCACGGCCAGGAACAGCGCCACCGCCGCAAACGTCCCAAACAAAATCAACGTGAACTTCTCGCTGGCCATGGTCTCGCTGCGAATCTGATCCAGCGTCTCCGGCTGTGCCAGTGCGATCTCCGGATCCACCGAGTGCACCGCCGCCGCAATGCTCCTCTGCATCGACAGCGGATCCTCCGCGGTTCGCACTCCAATCCCCGACTGCGGCCACGGAATTTGCCAGAACGGAATCAGCATCTCGGGACGAATGTCCCTCTGGTCCGCCGCATGCACATCGTGATACACCCCCACGATCTGCCACTCCTGCGGCGGCCCCAGCTTCTGCTGTCCCGGAATGATTTGCTCCACAGAGATGCGTTGCCGCAGGGGGTCCTTGTCCGGAAAGAACTTCTTCACGAAGCTCTCGTTCACCATCATCACCTTCACGCCGTTACCGGTGTCCTGATCGTTCAGCTGCCGCCCTTTCACCAGCCGTATGCCAAACGTCGAGAAATAATCCGGCGTCACCATCCCGAATCCCGCGCCCGGCCGCTGCGAAGGGTCGGCGTAGGCCGGTCCCCCCACAATCGTGAACGGCATGCCGAACCCTGCCCCATACAGCGGCACGCCCGTCTCCGCCGACGCGTGCTGCACGCCCGGCACTGCATCGATGCGCGACAATATGTCACGGTAATAGGCACTTATTTGCGCCGGGTCCTTCGACCGCGAATCCGGCACTGGCAGGTAGAACGTCAGGACGTGGTCCGTTTTGACTCCCAAATCCACCCGCGTCAGATTCCAGAAGCTGTGAATCGCCAGGCCCGCTCCCGCCAGCAGCACCAGCGCCAGAGTAAATTCCCCCACCACCAGAATCCGCCGCAGCCGGTGCTTCGCCGTGCTGGTTCCCGTGCGCCCGCCCTCTTTCAACGTCTCCGCCGGATCGATCCGCGACGCATACCATGCCGGCACACTGCCCGCCAGCAGCCCGGCCAGCGTTGTTGCCAGCAGAGTGAACAGCAGAATCGGAATATTCAACCGCAGATTCGCCTCATACGGCAGCGTGTCCCGCGGCATCACCGCAATCAGACCCTGCAGCATCCCGTATCCCACGCCCACACCCAGCGCTCCGCCCACCAGCGCCAGCAGCACGCTCTCGGTCAGCAGCTGCCCGAAGATCGTTTTCCGGCTCGCGCCCAGCGCTCCCCGCACCGCCATCTCTTTCTGTCGCGTCATTCCCCGCGCCAATAACAAATTTGCCACGTTTACGCATGCGATCAGCAGCACGAATCCCACTGCGCCCAGCAGCAGCCACAGCATCTGGATCCGCTCTTTCGGCAGGAAGTCGTTCTTCAGCGGCTCCACATAGGAGCCCCATCCTTTGTCGCTCTTCGGATACATCTCGGCGATATGCTGCGTCACCGAATCCATGTTCTGCTGCGCCTGCTTGACTGTGACGCCCGGCTTCAGCCGCCCCATCACCAGCAGCCAGTGGAAGTCGTGGTTCATCTGCTCCGGCTTGAACACCAGCGGCACCGTCAGCTGCTCCTGGCCGTGATCCCAGACCCCCGGCTGCTGCACGCCTACCACGGTGTACGGTTGTCCGTCCAGGCGGATCGTCGTTCCAACGATGTTCTTGTTCGAGCCCAGCTTCACCCACAGCTTGTGCGTCAGCACCGCGACGTGATTCTTCCCCTCCACTCCTTCTTCCGGCAGGAAGTACCGCCCCAGGAAAGCCGGCTCGCCGATCATCTGCAGCATCTCCGGCGACTCCAGCCTCGCCTGCAGATATTCCGGCTGATCCTTCGTCGCCACGTTGAAGCTCGTGCCGGTCCACGCGCACAGGTCCGAGAAGACCGCCGACTGGTTCTTCCAGTCCGTGTAGTCGCCTGCCGAAACTCCGTTGTGGAAGTTCTGGATCTTCGACCACACCATCACCAGCTGGTCCGGGTGCGGATACGGCAGCGGCGCCAGCAGCGTCGCATAGTCCACCGTGAAGATCGCCGTGTTCGCGCCGATCCCCAGCGCCAGCGTCAGCAACACCGTGAAGCTCATGCCAGGATTCCGTCCCAGCATCCGCAAACTGAATCCAAGGTTCCGCCGCAACGTCTCCATCCACCCTCCTGCCTTTCTCCGGACCCTCTGGGTTCTCTCTGGTGAAACTCCTGACCTGTATTGGCGATTGGCGAAGGTTAGACGTGCCGGAAGCTGTTTCCGCTCGGACGTACCTCCGCGCACGCCTCCGCTGTTTCTGTTACGTAGCGTAACGGCAACCAGTTCCCTGTTGTCTTGAAATGTGACGAATTGGATGGGAGGGCATCGCCGGTACAGGCGACCTCGATCGGGTTCCGCTAAAGAGTAGAAAAAGGAAAAAAGCCTCGCCTTCCCGGCGGGGCTTTTCTGTGCCCGCCCACACGCGGGTTTTGCCTTTTGTATGACTCCCGGTACCGTATGCACCCATTTCTATCCGCAATTCTCGCTCGCCTTTCGCTAACAGCTAACGGCTGACAGCTAAAAAGGAGAATCATCATGCAGGAATTCGACCAGCAGACCGCCTCCGGCGGCCAGGCCCCCGCCCAGCGCCAGTGCCACTACCTCCTCGGCAACGGCCACCGCTGCCGGGACTGGTCCCTCCGCGGCCACGACCACTGCCACCGTCACCACCGCTACCTCCGCGCCAGCCCCGACCGCCCCATCGACGTCCCCCTCCTCGAGGACGAAGCCTCCATCGTCTACCTCCTCTCCCAATCCCTGCAGGCCGTCGCGTGGGGCGCCATCCCGGTCGCCAACGGCCACGCCCTGCTCACCGGCTGGCACAGGAACTTCCCGGCCCATTACCTTTAGCTGAGAACCGGAGCGATTCCCATGGACATTTGCATATCTGAGGCGTGAGCTTCTTGCTGTGGGGTGAACCTGGCCGTCGGCATCCTTCGCTTCGGGTTGATCTAGCTCCAGTCGTCGCGAGCGCTGAGGCGTTCGTTGATGACCTGTTCGAACTGCTCGTGCTTCTTGACGTAAATCTCGCCGAAGCCGCTGTCCTGNNGGGCGGTCTTCCATCATCAGGCGGCGGCGGATGAAATCGATCATCTGACGGACGGTGACGGAGTCTTCGGAGACATCGAGGATGGGGCGGTTCTTGGCGCGCTCGAGGATCTCGCGGAAGACGCGGACGAGGTCCAGGGTGTCGGCAGCGATGTCCTGATCGGCGTCGGCACTCTCGCGGAACTCGCGGATGCCGGGATTGGTCCAGGTGGCCTCTTCGAGCTGACGTTTCTGCTGGAGCATTTGGGCGGCGTTGCGGAAGCGCTCGTGCTCGAGCAGGCGCTCGACGAGTTCGCGGCGGGGATCCTCGGCGGTGCCTTCGGCGGCTTCGAGGGGATCGCGCGGCAGGAGCATCTTGCTCTTGATGTGGATGAGCAGCGCNNGACGGAGAAGGGGAAGGCGGATTCTTCCTCTTTGCGGAGATCGGCTGCGGACTTTTCGTAAGGGTGGGGCTTGTCGGACGCCGCGTCGGACGGTTTGTCCGACACAGGAGCGGCGGGACTCTGCGCGGGCTCGGTGACGGGGATGACCTTCCGCTGCTCGTCAGACATTTGGCGCCGCCTGTGACACTTTGGCCCCCGGATTGGAACCCAGGCCCATGGCAGAGCGGACTTCCTGCATGGTCTGCTCGGCGCGGGCAGTGGCACGGCGTGCGCCGTCGGCGAGGATGTCGGACACGAGTGCGGGGTTCTGCTCGAACTTCACGCGGCGCTCCTGGATGGGCGCGAGGGTGGAGACGATGGCGTCGGCGGCCCACGTCTTACATTCGATGCAGCCGATACCGGCGGTCGTGCAGCCCTCGTAGACTTTGGCGATGGTTTCCTGGGTGGAGAAGATTTTGTGCAGGTCGCCCACGGGGCACTTGTCGGGATTGCCGGGATCTTTGCGGCGGATGCGCGCCGGGTCGGTGACCATGGGCTTGATTTTGGCGCGGATTTCCGGCTCGGGATCCGAGAGCAGGATGGTGTTGCCGTAGCTCTTGGACATCTTGCGGCCGTCGGTGCCGGGGAGTTTGGGCGATGGGGTGAGGAGGACCTGGGGCTCGGGAAGAATCTCGGATCCGTCGGCACGTTTGTAGAACTGGTTGAAGCGGCGCGCGACCTCGCGCGTGAGTTCGACGTGCGCGACCTGGTCCTGGCCGACGGGCACGAAGTCCGCCTGGTAGAGCAGAATGTCGGACGACATGAGGACGGGGTAGCCCAGGAAACCGTAGGTGGTGAGGTCCTTGCCGGCGAGGTTCTCCTGCTGTTCTTTGTAGGTGGGTACGCGCTCGAGCCAGCCGAGGGGGGTGATCATGCCGAGCAGCAGGGGTAGCTCGAAATGTTGTTTGACGTGGCTTTGGACGAAGAGCACGGACCGGGCGGGATCGAGGCCGGCGGCGAGGTAGTCGAGGATGACCTCACGGGTGTTGGCGGCGATCTGCGAGGGGTCGGCGTAGTCGGTGGTGAGGGCGTGGATGTCGGCGATAAAGAAATAGCAGTCGTAAGAGTCCTGCAGGCGGACCCAGTTGTGGAGGGCGCCCATGTAGTTGCCGAGGTGGAGTTTGCCGGTGGGGCGCATGCCGCTGAGGACGCGCTTACGGAGAGAAACGGGAGTGGACACGGATTCCTTCAAGAGGGGAATGGCTCTGGTTATTGTAACGGGACCATTGCATGGAGCAGCCCCGCCTGCGGCGGAAAACGCGCAAACGCGTCTCATCTATGTCGCGCTGTAAGCTAGGAGCCGGGACGATCCAGTGAAGACGGCGATCAGCGTATCGAAAGAGGACTACCTCAAGGCAATTCTCGAAGCCGAGAGCGAGGGGCAGACCGTGATCTCGGCAACGCTGGCGCACTGGCTGGCGGTATCGCCGCCAGCGGTGTCGATGGCGCTGCGCCGACTGAAGCGCGATGGCTACGTCGAGGTGCGTCCGGATGGCGTGGTGCGGCTGACGCCAAAGGGACACGAGACGGCGTATCGAACCGCGCTGCGGCATCACCTGATCGAGCGCATGCTCTCGGAGATGTTCGCCATGCCGTGGTACGAGGTGCACGACGAGGCGGAGCGNNTGGAGCACGCGGTATCGCCGGCCTTTGAAGCGCTGCTGATGAAGAAGCTGGGCGAGAAGGGTACCTGTCCGCACGGGAACGCGGTGCTGCCGGAGAGCGATGCGACGCGGAAGAGGCACGGCGTGCGGCCACTGGCGGAGGTTGCGGAGGGGACGGACTACACGGTGACGAGCCTGTACGAACGCGACGAGAAGCTGCTGCGCTTCCTGCAGCAGGCGGG
>PMAM01000174.1 GCA_003152595.1 Acidobacterium sp. | reverse complement strand
CAGGATGACCATGGGCGTCATGGTGGCGATGCGCAGCCGTTTGAGCCCGAAACGCGCCACGGTAATCAGAATGAAGACGACCGTGGCCAGGCCCACCATGCCCGCAGCGATGATGGCAGTGCGCGGCGGAATGGCCTCAGGATTATGCAAATGCAGGGGCATCAGCAGCACAAACATGCTCAGGATGCCGGTGAGCACGGCGTGCAGAACCAGCAGCCACGGCTTGAGACCACGGTTGCGAATGCGGTTGAGGTAGTCGCCGGCGAGAATCGTGAGGGGCGGGACGGCAGGCAGCACGTACCCTGGTAATTTCGAATCTGAAAAAGAGAAAAAGACGATGGGCACCAGCGCCCACAGGACCAGGAACTCCGGGAAAGCGTCGCCCGCGCGCCCGTGGCCGACATAAAGCACTTTGGCGCGACGCGCCTTCCATTCATTGATCGAGCCGCCGATGGCGTCGACGAACGCGGTGGCTGCGATCACCGCCCAGGGTGTCAGTCCCAGCAGCACCACGGGCACGTAATACCAGAAGGGGTGGTAGTGCTCGAAGCGGTTAGTGGCGAAGCGCTCGAGGTTATGCTCGAGGAAGAAGATGCGCAGGAACGTTGGATTGCGGCGCTGCACCTCGATGAACCACGGCAGCACCATCGCGAAATACAGCACGATGCCCGGCCACCACAGGCTGCGGCGGAACAGCGACCACTCCCGGCGCAGGCCCGCGAAGATGCCGATGATCACCAGCGCCATGAGCGGCGCCACCGGACCTTTGGCCAGCGTGGCGGCACCAACGAAGAAGTAGATGTCGAAGAGCCAGAACTTGCTGTTGGTTTCGTACCAGGCGTACCAGCCGAGCATGCCGATAGAGAACGGCGCAGCCAGCTGCATATCGGTGGAGGCGCCGCGCGCAAAGCTGAGGATCGCCGCACAGGAAGCGGTGATCAGCGCCGCGTCCAGCTGGCCGCCGTTGCGAAATCGGCGGATGTGCAGATAGATGAGCACCACCAGCATGAAGGCGAAGCTGGCCGAGGGCAAACGAGCGGACCAGTCGTGTACGCCGAATTCGCGAAACGCGAACATGGCGCGCCAGTAGTAAAGGGCAGGCTTCTCAAGCCACGGATGTCCCCACAGTACCGGGGTGACGTAGTCGTGGCGGGCGAGCATCTCACGGGCCACCTGGGCATAGCGAGGCTCATCGGCGCCGACCAGACCGAGCCCGTCGCCCCCGAAGATCGGAACCAGGCCATAGAAGAGGAAAAAGGCCGTCAGGCAGAAAAGCGTTGCCGCTTCCGCAATCTCGCCGATCGCGGGAAATCTGGATCGAAAGCGTGCAACGATGCGCGGACGCTCTGCGTTCTTGCCGGAGCGGATGGGCCGCGCCTCCTGGGGCGGCTCGCGCACAGCTACCGATGGCGTTGGGCCGGCATGGCCGGATGGGCCGCCGGAACTCGGTTCAGTTTTCGCTGAGGATTTGGAAGTCTCAGTCACGTTCGGGCACGTGTCCATCCATGGGGTAGCCGCTATCGGCGTTCTTTCGCAACCGGCAAGAGGTGCGTCTGGCGGGATCGTTCAGGCCGGAGATGCGCATGCAGCACAATTGAGTCAGCCTAACAGATTCCTGGCGGGTCTTCTTTCGACGCGGATGGGCCTGGAACCATGGTCATTAGCTCCTGGCGCATGGTGTGCAGAATTCGGTCAGTCGCCTCGCGCAGGGGCCCATCGACGGTGCAGCCGCCGGCATGGAGATGTCCGCCGCCGCCCAGGCTGGCCGCAATGCGTGCCACGTTGAGCGCGCCTTTGCTGCGCAACGAGAGCCGCACGCGATGGTCCGGCAATTCGCGCAGAAGCACGGCTCCTTCAACGCCGGCAATTCCGATCGCATAATTGACGATGCCTTCGCAGTCTTCCTCGGCAGCCCCGGTGCGGGCCATGTCAGTGTGGGTCACCCAGAGCCAGGCAAGCCGGCCTTCGCGATGCAGATTGGAGAGCGCGGCACCGAGAAGCAGCATCTTGGAGAGCGGATTGGAGAAGTACACCTCGCGTGCGATTCCGGCCGGATCGGCCCCGCGCCCCACGAGTTCGCGCGCCACTTCAAAGGCGTGCGCATCCGTACCTTCATAGCAGAACGAACCAGTGTCGGTCAGCACTCCGGCATAGAGGCAGGTCGCGATCTGCGGCGTGACCTCGGCGCCGGCGGCAATGGCCAGCCGATAAATCATCTCCGTTACAGCACAGGCGCCGGTATCGATCCAGTTGACATCGCCGAAGGTGCGCCCGGTGGCGTGATGATCGATGTTGACGAGGAAGCGGCCCTCCAGCCCGCCGATGCGGGAACGCTGGATGCCGTCACATTCCAGCAGGATCACCGCGTCGTATTCGCCGTCGATGCGATGCGCGTGGCGGATGGACGCGGCGCAGGGCAAACCGCGATAGATCAGAGGAACCGGATCGGCGGAAATCATCTCCGCCTTTTTTCCCAGCTGTTCCAGGATCATCCCGCAGCTCAGCATAGCGCCCACCGCGTCTCCATCGGGCCGTGCATGGGAGCCGATGGCGAAGCGNNCATCCTGCAGGCTGTCATCCTGCTGCAACGGGATGTCGTGTCCTGCCACCATCACTTTCCCGGATCCTGCGTCTTCTCCTGTTGCGGGGAAGCGCTCCCGCCATCGGAACCACTGTTCTGCGCTCGCAAGCGGGCCTGTCGCTTTCGCCCCAGCAATTGATCGATGCGGGCCTTCATCTTTTCGGAGCGATCGATATGGAAGGTCAGGTCGGGCACGAAGCGTTTGCCCATGCGCTCCAGCAACTGGTACCGGATGTAGCCTCGCGCCGCCATCAGGCCGTCCAGGGTATCGGCTTCTTCCTGTGCACCGCCATCGACGACCACATAGATCAGCGCCGATTTTCCGCCGGGATTGAGCACGACCTGGCTGATGTAGGCGAAGCTGATGCGCGGATCGGAGAGCTCGCCTTCGATCATCGCGCCGATTTCGTCGCGCAGGGTTTCCGCGACACGTTCCTGGTGGTATTTCCGTCCGCGCTGTTCCGGCATTGCGCCTCATCCTCCGCCCGCTCTGCAAGGGATCGACACAGANNGTTTCAAGAGGCCATTAGTCCTGGCCACCTACCCCGAAATCGAAAACGCGGTTCGCTGTGGCGCCTGCCGCGTAAGGACCTGCCACAACCGTACCACCCGGTGTCATAAAGCCGTATTCGCCTGGATCGAGCGGCATCTTGGGAGTCACCTTGTAGACGCCGGGGCGGAGCTTCTCGTAGCTGAAAGCGACCAACGCCTTATCATCGACTCCGCCGGACGCTCCATAGGCGTTGTATTTGCCAACTACGGTTTCTCGGGTATCCCCCTTCACGTCAAACTTCAGCAGCACGTACTCGTTCGGGGTGCTGGTTCCGCCGAATGCCGAGGAAGAATTGCTGAGCCCCGCTTCCTGCTTCTCGAAATAGAAGTAGAAGATCGCATCGGGGTGAGAAACGCGCGTATTGGAGTGCGCGTCGCGGATCACGGCTTTCGTCTTCGTCTTGGCAATCCCATAGGTCATCGCGGTGGCGAACATACCTCCGGTTTTTCCGGAAGAATAGACCGAGGGCTCCAGTTCGACCATTTTTGGGCCGGCGTCAGCCTGCGTGCACACCCAGATGCCCGCTTCATGGGGCGAATCGGGGTTATTCGGATCTGCAGAAGTTGCGGTTGCTGTGCCCGCCACCGTCGTTGCGGAAGCCGTACCCCTCGCGATCATGGCTGCGACAACCGTATCGTCAACGCCCGCGCCTTTGAGCGCGACCAGAGCGTCGGTGGAAGTATCGTACTGGCCCGGCGAGGCCTGAATTGTCGCGACCACGACGCTGTCCGAGAGACCAGCCTTCACCATCTTCACGATCGCATCGTTATTCATCGTCTGCTGAGCCAGCACCACCGCCGCCGAGCAGAGCACGAAAACCCCCAGGAATAGCCTGCGCATAAACCGCCTCCGATCAGGTTTGGGAGAGATCATTCATAGTATCCGAGTTGGAGGTTAGATACCTGAAATTATTCGATTCGCCGTTGGAACCGTTCCGGGCAATGGATTATTAACTTGTCCAGCAAGTAACTCAGTAACCTACCAGGAGGTTACGTGGCCGTCACAGCCCCAAAAGGGCGCTCATATCACCCGCAGCACGACCACGGTCTCGTCATCGAAACGGTCGCGCTTGCCCTGGAAACGGCCTACGTCGGTCAGGATGCTCTCGGCCAGGCGCGACGCCGACTTGTGGTGGTGTTTCTTCACCGTGGCAATCAGACGCTCGGCGCCGAACATCTCGCCAGCCGCGTTCTGCGCGTCCACAATGCCATCGCTGAAGAAGACCACCGAATCCCCCGGCTGCGTGGAGATACTGAACTCCTCCCAGGTGGCGTTCGGGAACATGCCCAGCGGAAATCCTTCGGCCCGGATGGTCTCGATCTCCTCGCCTCGACAGAACAGGGGCTGCACCGATCCGCCGTTGGCGATCTGCACGGTCAGGTTCTCGTCGTTCCACAGGCCATAGAGCATTGTGACGTACTGCGAATCGAGCTTCCGCTCCTGGAGCGCGTCGTTCAGGGTTCGCAGCATCTCCGAGGGCGAAAGGTGCCGGTTCGCCACCGAGCGCATGATGCCGCTCACCAGCGCGGCATANNCGTCGTACTGCAGGAAGTCGTAGAGGTCGCCGCCGATGGTGCGTGCCGGCAGAAAGCGTGCCGCGAACTCCGCGCGCTTGTGCTGCGGCTTCGCGGGCGGCAGCAGGCGCAGCTGGACCTCGCGCGCCATGGCCAGGTCGCGCTCCAGGCGCTGCTCCTGCTGGGCGACGCGCTGATAGAGCTGCGCGTTTTCCAGAGCGATGGCGATTTGCGCCGCCAGCGTGGTCATGGCACGCTCGTGATCTTCGGTGAAGTAGTGCAGGCGCGTGTGTTCGATATCGAGGACGCCGATGGCCGTGCCTTTGTAGATCAGGGGCACCGTCATCTCCGACCGCGTATCTGGATTCACCATGTGATAGCGCGAATCCTTTCGCACGTCGGCGACATGAATCACGCGCCTTTCTCGGATCGCTGCGCCGACCAGGCCTCGCTCGATGGGGATCGTGGTACCGATGGCGTCGGAATTTTCGGCCAGGCCCATGACGGAGCTGGGCGGGGTCAGCTGCGGCGTCATGGGCGGGGAAGAATCCCAGATCGTGCGCTTCGGCTCTTCCTGATTCTCCTTCTCTTTCCCCTTCGCATCGGAGCGGTGCGTGAAGCGAATCGACAGGCGATTGACCAGCGCCTGTTGGGAGTCGTTGACCAGCCAGACGGAGAACATCTGGTAGTCGATGATGCGGCGNNAGGCGCGCGTTTTCGATGGCGCCCGCGATGCGCGAGGCCGTGAGGGTGAGCAGGTGCAGGTGTTCCTGCTTGAAATAATTCAGCTGCTCGGACTGGATATCGATGACGCCGATCATTCGGTTCTTCGTGATCAGCGGGACGGCTAGTTCCGATTGCACACCAAGATTGGCATCAATGTAGTTGCTGGCCTTGCTGACGTCGTTGACCAGCATGGGCTGGCGGCTCTGCGCCACTTCGCCGACGATTCCCTGCCCCATGCGGATGCGCATCCGCTCGACCTCCGGCTTGTGGCCGATCTGAAAGCGCATGCGCAGATCGTTGGTGCGGTCGTTGAAGAGCAGGATGGCAAAGATGCGGTAGTCGATGANNGGACCTGGGGAGGCCGCTGCGATCCTTCCGGAGAGACGGGCCGGTAATCTCCTTCCCATTCATTCTCTGCCGGGTTCTGCTGGGGATCTTCGGTCACAACTCTCCTGGGGCACGCGGCTCATGTGCACGCGAACGAATGTCATGATACGGGGTTTTGCGCGGCTCTGCGTTTCCCGGCGGGACGGCCATCGAGACCCAATTCGTCAATTTGTGGAAGCCAGGCAACACCGCAGGATCAGGCGGCCTTCAGCTCTCCGACGATCGTCACGCTCGCGCTGGCGCCAATGCGGTTCGCACCCGCTTCGAGCATGCGTTTTGCGTCCGCCAGGGTCCGAATGCCGCCCGAGGCTTTCACACCGCAGCGCCCGCCGGCCACTCCGCGCATGAGTGCGACGTCTTCCGGCGTTGCGCCGCCGGTCGAAAAGCCGGTGCTGGTCTTGATGAAGTCCGCGCCGGCGGCAATGGCCAGTTCTGAGGCGCGCAGTTTCTCTTCTACGGTCAGGAGGCAGGTTTCAAGAATGACCTTCACAATCGCGCCGGCGTCGTGAACCACTTCGACGACACCTGCAATGTCCTGCTCCACTGCCTGGTTTTCGCCGGACTTGAGCAGGCCCACGTTGAGGACCATGTCGATGTCGTGCGCGCCGACTTTTACCAGTGCCGCGGCTTCGTCGCGTTTCGTCGTTCCCATCGCGGCGCCCAACGGAAAGCCAACCACCACGCCCACCGGAATGCCGGTTCCGGCCAGCTCTGCATACGTCAGAGCCGCCCACGTCGGATTCACCATGGCGCAGGCGAAGCCATGCTCCGCGGCTTCACGGCAGAGGCGAATCACCTGTTCCTGGGTGGCTTCCGGCTTCAGCAGCGTGTGGTCAATCAGCGCGGCCAGATTCTTCTTCGATGTGAGCGCCTGCTGCGTGAAGGTCTCCGCGTCAAACCCGGCAATTTCCTGTTCCTCTTCCTCATCGATGAGGTGAATCGGTGTCATGGGGGCAAACTCCTTTCAGCCCGCCGATAGTTCGGGCGCATCCGGCGGCATCAGACAAATGTCCTGCAGGTTCCGGTAGCGCTCCGCGAAATCCATCCCATACCCAATAACAAATTGATTGGGAATAGTGAATCCCACATAATCGGCATCGATTTTTTCCACGCGCCGCGAAGGTTTGTCAAGCAGGGCGGCGATGCGCAGGGTTTTTGGCTGGTGCTGCTCGAACATGCCGCGCAGAAAGTTCAGCGTCAGGCCGGTATCGAGAATGTCTTCGACGATGATCACGTTCTTCCCCTCGATACTGTTGTCGAGGTCCTTGATCAGCTTCACGGCTCCGCTGGTACGCGAGCCCTTGCCGTAGCTGGAGACGGCGACGAAGTCGAAGGTGTTGTCGACGGAGATGCTGCGGGCCAGATCGGCCAGGAAGATGGCCGCTCCCTTCAGCACTCCAACCAGGACGATCTTCTCGCCGACGTAATCGCGATCGATCTCGCGGCCCATCTCGGCCACGCGCCGGGCGATCTGATCGTGGCTGAACAGGACCTCAAGGGCGGCGTTCGTACTTGTCGTGCTCACAGGCCAGATTACCTCGAAAGCCCCCTGTGGAAGCTATACTCAAAAGACGCGCGTATGTACCCATTCATTCATATCGGCCGCTTTTCTATTGGCACATTTGGCATCATGCTGTGGCTGGCTGCGGTGGCCGCCTGCTGGATCCTGCACCGCAATTTCCGCCGCTGGCATATCGATGCGGATGCTATCAGCATCGTCGCGGTTTCGACAGTCGCCGGAGTCATCGGATCGAAACTCTGGCACGTCCTGGAAACGCCCGGCGCGCTGATGGCGCACCCCGCGGACCTGCTCTTCGACCGCGCAGGATTCGCCTGGTACGGGGGTCTCGTGGTCGGCATTCTGACCCTGTTGTGGCAGGCCCGCGTCTATAAGCTGGGTTCGCTGCGAATGCTGGATCTGGCCTCGCCAGCGGCGGCGATTGGCTACGGCGTCGGGCGGCTGGGCTGCCTCGTCTCGGGCGACGGCGACTACGGCATCCCCACGAAACTGCCCTGGGGCATGAGCTTTCCGCATGGCCTGGTGCCGACCTACCAGCGGGTCCATCCGACGCCCATCTACGAGTTGCTGGGCGCGATTGCGATCACGTGGATCCTGTGGCGGCGCGGCGGACCGGAACGGCCGAAACCCATCGGGCAGATTACCGGCGAGTACCTCATCCTGACCGGTATTGCCCGATTCCTGGTGGAATTCATCCGCATTAATCCGCGAATTCTTTGGGGCATGACCAACGCGCAACTGGCCAGCCTCGGGGCGATCGTGTTTGGGTTTGGGCTGATTATGCTGGCGCGGGCCAGAGCCGGCGCCAGGGCGGGCAAAGCAGAGCAACGAACTGCAGCCGCGCATTCCTGACGCTTCAGGTTGTGGGTTCCCAGGGATTCACCAAATGGACGCCGCAGTCCTCGAAGTCGCGGAGATTCCGGGTTGCGAGCGTAGCGTTGTGGAGCCGGGCGATAGCGACAATCTGGGCATCGGGGTGCTCGATTGGGTGCCCGCGCCCAAATCTGATGGCGAAAACCACCGCATATTGCCGGGCAGATTCACTATCGAAGGCAAGCACTCCTCTGTCGAAGTACTCACGAAACATCAACTCCGCACGTTCCTGGAATTCTCGGCGACGCCGCCCAACCGGCATGCGGGCGATCCCGGAGAAAACCTCCGCTTCATTGACGGCCGTCGTACACAAATCTGACACGGGCTGGTTTGCAAGCCATTCCATCACCTTTGGTGACGGAGCCGGGCGCATCGCTTCAGACACAACGTTCGTGTCGAGAATGATCATGTCCTACTCATCTTCGGCAGGACCGTATTCGGGACCGGTGAAATCCGGGATTCTGCGCGTGTTGACGCTCCGCGGCGGAATCTCGAGTTCGACGCCGCCCAGGGGTTCGAAAAGGCCGCGGATCCGCTCCGCCATATTTCCGCGAGGCCGAGAGGACGCTGGGTTGGTAACGACTTCTTCGAGAATCGTCCGCGCCTCCTCTTCCATCGAGCGACCGTTTTGAGCGGCGCGCACACGAAGTTTGGCCTTCACGGAGTCATCGAGTTTGCGGATGGTAATGCTCGCCATGATTCAAAGGATAGGCCATGCAATCAATGATGTCAATGCAATCATTGATTGCACCCCTCCAATCCTATCCCGCGTAGGTCCGGATCCACTCAATCACGCTGCGCACCGCGACTCCCATGGGTCCTGAAGCCGACCAGGGCTTCGCATCGTCGACCCAGGCGACGGCTGCGATGTCCAGGTGCAGCCATGGGGTATCTTCTGCGAATTCCTTCAGGAACATGGCCGCGTTAATCGCCCCGCCGTAGCGGCCGCCGGTGTTTTTGATATCAGCAATCGTCGATTTGATGACGTCCCGATAGTCGTCCTCGACGGGGAGCCGCCAGAAGCGCTCCCCGGAGAGTTTCAGCCCGTCGACAAATCGCTGGTAGCTGTCCTCGTCGTTGGCGAAGATGCCGCCGTTGATCTGGCCCAGCGCTACGCCGACGGCACCGGTGAGGGTGGCCGCGTCGATCAGGTGCGTTGCGCCCAGCTGCTTCGCATACATAATGCCGTCCGCCAGCACGAGGCGGCCTTCCGCGTCGGTGTTGATGATCTCAATGGCTTTGCCTGGTTTCCCGAGGGCAGGCATGGCGATCTGCACGTCGCCGGGCTTCTGGGCCTTACCGGAGGGCATGTTCTCGGCCGCGCAGACGATGCCGACGACCTTGATTGGCACCTGGAGCTGCGCGATCGCACGCATGGCGCCGATCATCGCCGCGCCGCCCGCCATGTCGTACTTCATCTTCTCCATGTTGTCGGAGGGTTTGATGGAGATGCCGCCGGTGTCGAAGGTGATTCCCTTCCCCACCAGGCCGAGGACAGGGCTTGCAGGCGCATTCGGCGGCTCGTATCGCATCACGATCAGCGCGGGCGGCTCGTCGGAGCCCTGCGTCACACTCAGGAACGCACCCATCTGCAGCTCGCGCATCTTCTCAGTGCTATGGACCTCGCACTGGATGCCAAATTCCCGGCACATCCCGGCTGCACGTTGGCCCAGGATCGTCGGGGTCAGGCGATTGCCGGGCTCATTGATGAGGGCACGGGCAAAGTTCTGCGACTCGGCGACGATCACGCCTTCCCGCAGACCCGCTTCGGCAGCGGCGCGGTCGAAGGAGGGAGGCGCGACGATCTGCACCGTCTGGACGCTGCGGTCTTTGCGGTCGGAACGGTAGGTGTCGGAATCGAAGTCGCCCAGCACCGCGCCTTCGGTCAGCGCGCGGACCGTCAACTTTGGATCGAGTTCGGCGGCAACCGGGATCGCGATGGCAACCTCGCGCAGGCCCCGGGGCTTGGCGAATCGGACGGCGGTGCCGGCGCCTTTGCGGACCTCGTGTGGACTCAGTTTTGCGGCCTTCCCAAGGCCGACGATCAGCAGGCGCTTCGCCTTCAGCCCGGCAGGATTGTGCAGCAGCAGAGTCTCGCTGGGTTCCGCCTTGAATTCCCCGCCATCCAGAACAGTCTGGACGGCCGGGGTCACAGCATCCTCGGGCATCAGGAGGCGGATTTCGGGCTTGGCGGCGCCTTTTGGCGCGGTGTCGATGGCGAAGACGGTGAGGAGTTCGGTGGCAACTTCAGCGGAGGGAGCGAAAACGGTATTTAGATTCATAGGAAGTTCGGGTGTGGGGCTCAGTCGGTTACCAGATCACTTTAACGTCGGAATAGCGGCGGAAAATACGATCGCCGGTGACAATGGGCAATCGTTCAGCCACGGCTGTGGCCAGGATCATGCGGTCGAANNTTCTTTGTGGCGATTTCAACCAGAGAGGCCGTACTGATATAGATTTCCACCTGAATCGGCGCCAGCATCTGCTGCACTCGAGCCGGCAGAACACCCAGGTGCGCGAGGATCAGCACCTGGGTATCGATGAGGACTCTAATACCGACCCTCGAGCATCGCGTCGACTTCCTCGTCGGTCATCGGATCGGCCCAGTGGGGATCGATGATATGGACTCGCCCCTTTCCGGTGCCGAATCGTCGTACCGGTTTTCCTGGCTCTTCTTTTGGCAGCGGGGAGATGATGGCAATCGGCTTTTTATAGCGGGAAATCAGGACGCTCTTGCCCTTCTCCACATCTTTTAGAAGCTGCGGCAGATTTGCCCGGGCATGCGCGGCGCTTACTGTCTTTACCATCATATTATTGTACAACAAATGTTGTACAACTTTTCAGGCTTTTCGGCTCCGCGCAATGGCCGCCCGCGCCTCCTTGTCGGCCTCGCGCCGGCGCTCGGTTTCGCGCTTGTCCCAGTCCTGTTTACCGCGCGCCACGGCCAGCTCACACTTCACCCGGCCGTTGCGAAAATAAAGCCGTGTGGGGATGAGCGTTAGCCCTTTCTGCTGCGTCTTTCCGGTGAGTTTTCGAATTTCCTCCTGGTGCAGCAGCAACTTTCGTGTGCGCAGCGCCTCATGATTGTTGGAGCTGCCATGCGAATATGCCCCGATATGCGCGTTGAGCAGAAAGGCTTCGCCATCCTTAATGAGGCCGTAGGCGTCCCGCAGATTGGCCTTGCCCTCGCGGATCGACTTGACCTCGGTCCCGCGCAGAGCCACCCCCGCTTCGTATTTCTCGAGGAAGAAGTAGTTGTGCGGCGCCACCCGATTTTGCGCGGCATCGCGGTCCCCGGAGGCGACCGGATCGCGAGATTTGGCCTTCGCGGGAGCCTGTTTTACGGGATGGCTGGGCTGGCGCGTCATGATTTCAGTCGCAATTTCTCATCGTATAACGGGGCGCCGGGGGTTGAAAGTACGGGCCTCCCGCATCGAAACCTTCTGCAACTCGCTATGGTACCGCCAACGCAGGGTTCGCCCGGAATGCGATACTATACGCGGCACGAAGCGGCGGCGCTCGCCGGCCCGTCCTCATTCCGGGGAGCGCAGGGATCAGCCGCTCCGGCTTGTACCATTTCCTCCCCCGACAATGGAGCTGCATGAAGCGAAGTCTGGTTCTATGGGCACTTCTCGCCACCGTTCTGTCTGCCCTTCCGGCGGCGCATGCCGAGTCTGCCTCGCAATGGTTCAAGCAGGGTCAGAAGGCTGAAGCGAAGGACGACATGCTGGCCGCTTATGAGGCCTTCTATCAGGCGTACCGGGCAAAGCCCACCGACGAGCGCTACAAGATCGCCTGGGAGCGGACACGCTTCTCGGCGGCGGCCATCCACGTCGAACATGGAGAGAAATTGCGGGATCAGGGCGACTATACCGCCGCACTGACCGAATTTCTGCGCGCCGTCGAAATCGATCCGAGCAATGAGCTGGCCGGGCAGGACATCAAAGCGACGCGCGACAAGATCAATTCGCAGGCTCCGGCTCCGGAAAATGCGCCAAGAACCTCCGATGAGGCCCTCGAGCTTGCTGCTCCGATTGAACTGAAGCCGATCTCCAATGAGCCGCTGACCCTGCACATGGTCGAGGACAGCCGCATCATCTACCAGGCGATCGGCAAGGCGGCCGGCATTAATGTGCTGTTCGATCCAGCCTATAGCTCGAAACGCATTCCCATCGATCTGAACAACGTTACCCTGGCGGACGCCCTGCGCATCGTGGCCACGGTTTCCAACACCTTCTGGCGGCCGATCACGTCGAACACCATTTTCATCGCTGAAAATTCACGCAGCAAACACACCGAGCTGGACGAGCAGGCGGTGGAGACCTTCTATCTGCACAACGTCTCCCAGCAAAACGACTTTACCGAGATTCAGACGGTCCTGCGCAATCTCTTCTCGCAGGGGGCGCGCATCAACGGCGTCGCCAGTGAAAATGCCATCGTCATGCGCGCCACGCCGGACGAGCTGTTGCTGGCGCGAAAGCTGATCGACGATCTCGACCGGCCCAAGCCGGAGGTGGTCCTGGATGTGGCGGTGCTGGAAGTGAGCCGCGATGTGCTGCACAACATCGGCATTCAGCTGCCCCAGACAGCGAGCATCAACTTCCAGCCCTCGAATGCGAATCTGAACAATACAAACACCAACAACAACACCAATACCAACACCGGCAGCACGACCACAAACAGCGCGTCCACGACCACGAGCAGCATCACGCTGAACAACCTGGCGCATCTGAATTCGACCAACTTCGCGGTCACCATCGGTCAGGCCGCCGTGAACCTGCTGCTCACCGATACTCGTTCCCGGATTATTCAGAATCCTCAGATTCGCGCCTCTGACGGCCAGGAGGCCACGCTCAAGATCGGTGAGAGAATCCCGATCGCCACCGGTTCGTACCAGACCGGCGCCGCAACGGCTATCGTCAGTTCGCTGGTCAATANNCATCGGCGGCATCACCGAGCCCATCATCACCCAGCGCGTGGTCGACCAGACCATCCGGCTTAAGGACGGGGAACCGAACCTGCTGGGCGGCATCGTGCAGCACCAGACGACCTGGAGCATCAGCGGCACGCCAGGTCTGGCTCAGTTGCCTCTGCTGAAGTATTTCTTCAGCACGCAACAGAAGGAAGTGACCGACGACGAGATCGTCTTCCTGGTGGTTCCGCATGTGGTACGCGCGGAGCAGATCGGTCCGGAGAACCTGCAGGCGATCGATACCGGCACGACCAACAATGTCGAACTGCGCCCCATCAACCTGAGCCAGGTGGCTCCGCAGGTGAGTCCGCCGGCCACGTCCGCCCCGAGTGCTGCCCCGGCTGTGACTCCGGCTCCGCAGGCGACCCTGCCCGCGCCCCCTCCTTCGGCGGCTGCGGCCGCGCAGCAGGCCATGACGAACATGGAGCAGCAGGCCAGCGGACCGCCCGTCAGCCTGCAACTCAGCCCGCCACAGTCCACACAAAAGACAGGCTCCACGTTCAAAATGTTCGTCGATATGTCCGGCGGCGAAGACGTTTTTGGCGCGCCGATGGATGTGCAGTACGACTCCTCGAAGCTGACGCTGATCAACGTCGACTCCGACGATCCACAGCACCCGAACGTGCTCGGCAAAGACGGCCAGGCCGTTGCCCTGGTGCATCGCGACGATGGAAGGGGTAACGTCGCCATCGCCGCGTCGCGTCCACCGGGAACGAAAGGCCTGAGCGGATCGTCTGGTACGTTGTGCGTTCTGACCTTCCAGGCGAAGGCGCCAGGCGACGCTTCAGTGGCCATTACACGGCCCGTGGTGCGCAACAGCAACCAGCAACCGATACCGGCCACCGGATCGCAGGCCGTCGTTCACATTCAGTGAAGACTGCCCAGGAATGAAGTTATGGAGTTGATTCAGTTCAGAACAAGAAAGGGAAGGCAGGACCGGGAAGCCGGCCTGACGCTGGTGGAGCTGATCGTCACCGTGGCGATCCTGGGCATCCTCGCGTCGGCCGCCATGCCCATCGCGCGTTTCCAGGTAAAGCGCGAAAAGGAGCGCATGCTGCGCTATGACCTGTGGCAGATCCGCAGAGCCATCGACAATTACAAGGACGCAGCCGACAAGCACGCCTTCCAGACCAAGATCGACAGCCAGAATTATCCGCCNNCTGCGTCACATCCCCCTCGACCCGATGACCGGCAACGACGACTGGGGCCTGCGCTCGATGCAGGATGACCCCGACAGCGACTCCTGGGGCGGGCAGAATATCTTCGATGTCCATTCGAAATCCGATGGCGTCGCTCTGGACGGAACAAAATATTCGGACTGGTAACCCTTGCGCCTGAAAACTCCAATTCGCAAATCCGAAGACGGCTTCACCCTGGTGGAGCTGATGGTGGTGATGCTGATCATCGGCATCCTCGCTGCCGTCGCTATTCCCAGTTTCGTTGCCGCAATTAAGAGCGCCAAAGAGGCCTCGCTCAAAGAAGACCTGCACGTGATGCGCGATGCTATCGACTCCTACACGATGGATAAGAACAAGGCGCCGCAATCGCTCGACGACCTGGTGCAGAATGGGTACCTGAAGGAGATCCCCCAGGATCCGTTCACCCACAGCCGCGATACCTGGGTAACGGCGAGTGACGATACCTATGCGGACCTCGACCAGACTGAGCCGGGCATCAACGACGTGCACAGCGGAGCGCAGGAACTTGATTCCGAGGGCCAGCCGTACTCGAGCTGGTGACCACGCGCGCAGAGCAACATGTCAGAATGGCTCTGGCATGCATCTGCCTGAGCTCTCCACGATCCACGATCGGTTTCTTTCGCTAAGCCAGACCAGCCGCGATCTTTGGCGCGAGTCGCTCGGAGGCAAGCTCCTGCTTCGTTCGCAGCTCGACGCCGACGGCATCGGCGTTCTGGTGGCTGCCAGCGCCGCCGGCGCTGCTTCGCTGTGCGTCGATGCCGACGCGGATCGTCTTCGCGAAGGCCTGCGCGGCGGATTTGTGGACTTCGTCGTCGCAACACTCGACGANNAGCCGCACCCGAAGCCTGCATCAACGCGATGATCGAGCGCGGCCTGCAGCCCGATCTGCTCTCCAGTGTTCCGGAGCGTCAGGCAAATGTCTTCCTCGAACGCGGCGCCATTTCCCTGCCGCTGCAAATTCCTCCCGTACCGGAAACCTCGCTCGTGGGGTGGTCCGTTGCCGGAGATCCGGCACGCGCGATGCGCAACATCGCAGAACTCGCTGCAGCCTCGCTCGATCCGCAGCGCCCCGACACAGCGGCTCGCCGCCGCTGGCTCGCGCAATCGCCGCGCTATTTAGGACGATCCTTCGCGACGCGGCAATGCCTGCGCATGATGGCAGCCGAAATCGCCGACTTCCTGCCACTCGCGCGCGCTGAATTTCCTGCCGTAAAAATCACCCGCGATGGTGAAGCTGTCTAACCCGATCCCGCCATGCTGCGCGCATCTTTTCCGTTCCGTTCCGTGTCTTACTCGTTGTACGATCCAGCAACGGAGGTTCGCTCTGCATGGGGTCACAACCCGAGTCTCCAGGCTTCCATTCTCAGCCGGAATCCGTCCCGCAAACTCCCCAGGAACTGCAGGATGAGCAACGCAAACTGCGCCGCCTGCAAATCATGGTGAACATGGTCATGTCCGTGATCAGCCAGGACATGTCCATGACCATCGATGAGGCTTCAGAGATGGTGGCCGACACACGCCGCGCCGCCCTCGCCATGTTTCCCGGCAAGGACCTCGCCTTCGATCTGATCTACAGGCCGCGCCTGCAGCGGCTCATGCGCGAACGCTTTCGAATCCACTAGAGCCGACTATTTCTGATCGAGCGCCATCAGACGGAACGTAATCGTTCCCCAGAAAAGCCGCGCGCGCATCTGCACGGGAATGTGTTTCTCGTCGTCGGTGTACCAGATCCAGATGTTGCCGCGCGCCTTCACCGTACCGGCTGCCGCAGTCGGCTGCACACGAAGGGTCGGATAGGTTCCCAACGGCACACGCACGGTTTCGCGCGCCTCCACGTGCATGGTCACCGTGACCGTGTGCATCGCGTCCGCTACCGGAACCTGGAAACTCTGCCCCGGCGTCAGCGTCTGCGAGGCGGGATAAAAGATCGCCGATAACAAATCCGTCACGCACGGACCGACCGGCGCTTCCGAGTGCTTGCTGCTTCCCTTTACAAGATTCTTCTCGTTCAGCAGCGCCTTGCCCTGCGCGTAATCGAATTTCAGGTCGGTCGTCACCTGGCGCCGCCCTTCCTGCAATTGCTTGGCAAAACCCGCGGAGCATCCGGTGCGGCGATTGAAAGACGACTGAAAGCGATCGCTGACGCGATAGATCAGGTTGATGGCGCCCAGCGTCTCGCCCGAGGCCGAGACGCGCTCCTCATCGCCCTCCTGCTGCAGATGCATCACCGTCGTGCCTGCGGGAAAAACGCGCCAGTCGACCGTATACGTCAGCGATTGATTCGCCGGATAATTGTAATCCGCGCGAGGCGCAGCAAGTGGGGGCGTGTTCTGACCCGTCTGCCCGGTTGCCGCACAGAAGCCGAGAAGAATCCCCGCCACGATCAGAAACTTTAAGCGTGAATGCGCCCGGATGGTATCGGCGTTTCCAGGCAAAAGATGAATCCGTCGCAATCGGCTCCTTATTTCCTCAGCAGCAGTTTCAGGATGAGGGCAGCATACATGCCCAGCGCCCCGAGCAGCGCCTGATATTCACGATGTTTGCGGTAGAGTGCCGCGGAGAATACCCCTTTGGTAGCGCCGGAACCAGCGGCGGCAACCATCCGAGGCAGCAGCCGCGATACAGTCGCCGCGTAGGCATCGAACTCCGGAAACACCGAGCGCAAATAATCTTCTTCGGAGCGAATCACCGGCACATAGATCGCGACGAACAGGACCACCAGGATCGCGGCGATCCACGCGCTGCGCGCCGCCACGGCAAATCCGAACGCGATCGTCATCGAACCGAGATACAAGGGATTGCGCGTGTACGCGTATGGACCGGTCGTGGTCAGTTCCCTGTTCTTTTTGACGTAGCCGGAGGCGTAGCCGCGCAATACCAGTCCGGGAACGACCAGCACAAGCCCCAGCAAAAGAAATGCCGGCGTCGGTCTCGCGAGCCACAAAAAGAGCACCGCGAAAGCAAACCCCAGCGGCACGCGAATCCGTCGAGCGATGCGATTCCAGCTCGCCACTCAGCGCACCTCCCGCAGAAGTTCGAGCGCGGCCTCGGTGACTGCCTCCGGCGTAATGGTCAGCAGCCCCGCCTCCGGCTCGCTGCGGCGCGCGTGATCGCGCACGCTCTCCGGATGGCGCAGCACCCGGTTCGGGCAATGGAACGGACCGTTGCGCGCCGGATCGGTCGGTCCGTAGACACCCACCACCGGCCGGCAAAGCGCGCTGGCCAGATGCAGCGGACCTGTGTCGCCGGCAATCGCCAGCGCGGCCCGTCGCGTCACCGCGATCAGCTCCGCCATGTTCAGAACCAGCATGCGAGCCGCGCCACCACTGCTTTCTACGATCTCCCGCCCCAGATACTCTTCGGCAGGCCCCCCATTGATCACCACCGCGTATCCTGCCTCTGCCAGCCGCCGTGCCACTGCGCCGTAGCGATCCGCGGGCCAGCGTTTCGCTCCCCAACCCGCTCCCGGACTCAGCAGCACAAACGGCTGTGGCAGCTCTGCCGCCTTCGCTTCTGCGGCAGGATCGCGCGGCAGCAGCGGCAAGGGCATCGGCAGATTCTCACCCAGGATCGCATTCGCCACTTCGAGAGACTGCTCGATCACATGCACTCCGCGCGTGGGAACCTTCTCGTCGAAGAACCATCGCGCTGGAAGCTCGCGCGGTTTCGCTTCACCGATGATGCGCCGTGTCCGTGCCCAGCGCGCGACCATCGCCGCCCGAATGGCTCCCTGAAACTCCACGGCAATGTCGTACTCCATCGCGCGCAGTTCGCTCCGCACGCGGCGGATGTCACGCAGCGTAGCCGGGCTCAGCGGAGACCTGGCCCACTGCTTCGCAGGGACGATGTGAATCCGGTCCACCAGCGGCATCGTCGCCGTACGCGGCTCGCATCCATTCGCGCAGAACAGGCCGCGCCACTGCGGCTCGATCGCCCAGCCGATGGTCCACTCCGGATGCGCCTGACGCACAGCAGTGACGGCGGGCATGGAGTGGAGGATGTCTCCCATCGCGCCCAGACGCACGATCAGCAGACGCAGGTGCTTGGGGATGGCAGACAATCTCTTATTTTCTCACGGGGCCTGGCGGACCTTCACAAGCCGCGCGCGCCACTCGGCCGGCAGAAATCCGGCGAGCTGGTCGATCGCCGCAGCTTCATTCTGCAGGCGCACAACAAGCCTCGCAGCGTGGAGCGGCGCGGCGCTTTCGAGCGTGTGGCGCAACTCAACCGGGAGCCGCATCATGTCTTTCTCGGTGGTCAAAAACGCTTCTGCATCGTACTGCCGGCGCAGCTCGATCAGCTCCGCCATGTCGCTCTCGCTATAAGCATGATGATCGCGCCAGGCCCGCATCGCGACCACCGCGAGGCCGCCCGTGCGCACGCCGGAAAAGAATTCCTCGCTCCGCGCAATAGCACAGAAAGCCACCACCCGGCTAACCGCCGGCAGTTCGAGCCGGCGCTCCATCCACCAGATGGGCCCGGCGAATCCGCGGCGACGCAGTTCCGGCTCCAGCTCGCGGTCTTCCTGCCGCATCGAGACCATTTGTGCCCGTGACAGTGACGAAAAGCTTTCCCGCAGCCGCCCGGCAGGGAGAAGCTTCTCCCCGAAGTCGTCGCCATGAAGCGCGACAATATCCACATCGCGAGCCAACTGCCGATGCTGGAATCCGTCGTCGAGCAGGTGCAGGGCCGGGTTCTCCTGGGACTCGGCGAGCCGGCCTGCCCGGTAGCGGCTCGCGCCCACAAAAACCGGCACGCCGGAGGCCTGCGCGATCAGCAGCGGCTCATCTCCAAATTCTTCCGCCGCACCTCCAGGAATCACCCTCTCCACGGTTCTGGAGTGCCGTCCATAACCGCGCGAGAGAACATCCACCGCGACCCCGCTCTTGCGCAGCAACTGGGCCAAGCGAATGGTGAGCGGAGTTTTGCCCGAGCCACCCATCGACAGGTTGCCGATGCTGACCACCGGACCCCGGAGTCGTTTCGGCTCGATCCAGCGCTTGTGGTAAGCGAAATTCTTCGCTGCCGATGCAGCTGCGTAGAGAGGAACCAATGGCGAAAGCACACCGCTCACGCGCGAACCTCCGCGGGCGCTCTGCGTCGATCCGCTGGGTTTGCCTGCGCGCCGTCAAGCAACTCCATCAGTGCCTGCACCGCACGCTGGGTCGCCCCTGCTTCGCTCTCGAAGACTTCCCTGCCCTGCGCTCCCATCGCAATCGATTCCGGCGTGCCGGCCATCAGCTCTGCAAGCGCTTCCTTGAGTTCGTTCGCCCTAACGATACGAATCGCGTCGTGTTCGCGCAGCTTCTCCACGATCCCGCGAAAATTCTCATAGCTCGTGCCCATCGCAACCGGCACGCCAAACTGCGCAGCTTCCAGCGGATTGTGCCCTCCGGACGGGACCAGGCTCCCGCCAATGAACGCCGCCTGTGCCAGGGAGTACACCGACGCCAGCTCCCCGATCGAATCCAGCAGAAACACCGTCCCCGGCTCAAGTTGTTCGGGCGACTCTGCCCACTGCGACCGCCGCATCCATTGCACTCCGCGCCTCTTCAGCAAATCGGCCACTTCGCCAAAGCGTTCCGGATGCCGTGGCGCGAGGATCGTCACCGCATCCGCAGGCAGCGCGTCGAGCAGCAGTTCCTCTTCGCCATTGAGCGTCGATCCGCAAACCAGCACGCGCGCGCCAGGCGCAAGAGATTCCCCCAGCATCTCCGTGATGGCCGAAGCTGCCGCGGCGCGCACATCGTATTTCAGATTGCCCCCCACGCGCACATTCGCGGCGCCCAAAGTGGTCAGCCTCTCCGCATCCAGCTCGCTCTGCGCCAGCGCGAGCGCCAAACCGCCCAGCAGGCGCCGCCACATCCACGCCAGCCTCCGATACCGCGGCCACGAACGATCCGAGATGCGCGCATTCACGACCGCAACCGGAATCTTCCTGCGCCGGCACTCGACCAGCATGCGCGGCCAGAATTCTGTCTCCATCAGCACCAGCAGACGCGGCTGCAGAGCCCGCAGCCACGCCCGCACCGCCCAGCCCAGGTCCAGAGGAAAATAGAAGACACGGTCCTCGCCGAACCTCTGCCGCGCCAGTGCCTGTCCGGTTCGCGTTGTGGTCGAAATCATCACGCGCCAGGCGTCCTGCGCGCGTTGTCCGCCCGATTGTGCCAGCCTCGCGTCCAGTTCCTCAATCAGGCGGCTCGCCGCCAGGACTTCTCCCACAGAAACCGCATGGATCCAGACGACCTTTCTTCCGTCTAACTTGTGGCGAATCCGGTCCGGGACCAGGCCCAGCCGCTCCGGCAAGCCCTCGCGATACTTTCCGCTGGTGGCCATGCGAAACAGCCACCAGGGAGCGCCCAGAATCAACAACAAGGGCAGGGCGAGGCTGTATAGAATCAACATCCGCTTACCAAGCTCACCTTCTCCCGGTCATAAGGCAAGATGATAATAGTGACCATGCGCTCGTGCTTGTCCCGCATTCCTCTGCGACGCCTGTGGCCTTTGTACCTTCTTCTCATCGGCATCATTCCTTTCTCACGCGCCGACTCCGATCCCCCTCCCGCAAAAGACGCCACGTCGTACCCGGCTGTCGACAATCATGCCAAAGAGCTGGTTGCCATTGCCGCCGAACCGTTCGACACGCCGGAAAAGTGCAAAATCTTTCATGTCGATTATCTGAAGTACCATTTTCTTCCCATCCGTATCATCGTTACGAACAACGGCGACCATCCTGTTTCGCTCCGGGATGCGCGCATCTTCTTTGTCAGCGCCGGCGGCGATCGCGTGCCGGCGGCCGACCCGGAGGACGTGGAGCGCCGTGTGAGACCAAGGGACAGCCGCGGCGTCGACATTCCCGTCGGCCCCATCAAAGTCCACACCAAAGGCAGCGCGTCGGACGATAAGATCGAGGCCGACTTCGATCACTTTGAATACGGCGCCCTCGCCGTCGAGCCGCATACAACCCGCGCCGGCTTCCTCTTCTACGATATGCAGGGGCTGGGCGACACGCCCTTGCACGGAGGCAAGCTCGTCCTGCGCGAACTGCGCGACTCCAGCGGCAACGAGCTTTTCTATTTCGAGATCCCGTTCGAGAAATACCTCGAAGCTCACCGCTGACGCCGAACCGGACGTCTCTCAACGCCCCGGCGCTTCGCCGGAGGTAAATTCCGTCCAGGGGCCCGACTTCATGTCGCGAAGAATCGGCGCCATCCAAGAATACTCCGGATGCGCGGCAAGGAATGGCCTGGCCAGGAAATCCTCTCCGCACGGATGGCCGGCGTGCGCGATCATCGCCATCTTCGCAACGAGATCGCTGCTGGTCACCTTCCCCTGCACCGCGCCATCGGCATTGTAGGGTCCGCTATCCCACTGCGGAATGCCTTCCTTCGACCTGTCCACATGCCCGCACAGCGTCCGCTGATCCGCTCCCTGCTGGTGCGTGTACGAGTCCACGTGATCCGCCAGGAATTGTTCGCCCAGCTGCACGTCGATCTGCCCTTTGTATTGCTGCATCAGCTGCTGCCACCGCATCCGGCGTGCGTTCATCGACGAGGACAGGTCGTCCGGCTTGAAGCCGCTGGTCTCCGTTTTAATCAGCGAAGCATCGCGCGGGAAATTCGAGCTGATGAAGTAGCCATCCTTTTTGCGCCACATCGGCGTGTTCTTCAGCCCCAGCTCGAGATAGGCAATTTCGCCGGTTTTGCGGTCGCCAATGAGCCAGTCGTTGGCGTAGCCGCCGTTGTTTCCATCCCGCATCGCAGCTGCATAATCGTCGATGCTGTTGGCGTACTGCAATGCTTTGCGCGAGCGCACAAACTCCGGAACCCCATCCGGATTCCATCCCTCGAACTGCGCAATCGTCGTCTCGGTAATCATGATGCCGGCGTCGCTGAGCCCGAAGTCGTCGTTGCTGGTGATCATTCCTGGCACGCCATCCTGCAGAATGCGGTGCCCGTGCACCGGCTGGATGTCGAACATCATCGTCCAGCGCGAGCCCTCCGCATACGACGACCAGTTGTTGTGCGCGATGACAATCTTGCCGTCCTTCGTGTAGCTTCCCGTCGCGATAAACGCGCTGCACTTCAGCGGAGCGTGAATCACCGGCGCGTTCTGCGCGTGCTGCTTTTTGTCCAACCACGGCACGTAGTACTCGCTCAGCTCCATCGTGCCGTTCAGGGCGACAATGTCCCACACGTCGACTTTGACTCCGTGCGCCTCGGCGCCCTCGGCGATGCCCTTCAGCTCCGCCTGATACTCGGCGTCAATATGGGGCCAGAACATCTTTTGCGCCGCGTCGCGAAAAAACTGCCAGTCGCGCTTGGTGCTGTGCTGGTCCTCCACCTGGAACACGTGCAGCGCATCTTCGATCCGGGCCGCGAGCAGGTAGCCATGCTGAAACCCGATCTGCTCCGGCGAACCCTCCAGATGCACATAGGTCCATCCGCCGCGCTCAAAGGTGTACGAACCGGCAAGGCGGGGGTCTTTGGAAGGAGCCGCCGCAAGCGCTGCGGAAGCGCAGAGGGCGAGGGTCAGGATGGCAAATCCACGCAGGCGCTGGGACATGTTGGGCAGGTTTCTCCTCGGGGAAATAAGGCGACGATACAACAACTGGCCTGGTTCTATTCTGTCTCCGGCAGAAGCGGCGAGGCTGTAGGGTGGCGGTACCCCCCTCCCCCCTGGGTTGGGGCCGTGGCAAGTCACTCATAATAAGTGTCTTGTTTTGTTGTCGAATTCGACAACTGCGCCGGAGTTCCGGATAGCGGGACGCCGGAGGACCTGGACGGCAGCAAGGGATGGGTTGATCTCGTGCGTTTGGGATTTCAAACAGCGGGTATGCCACGGCCTGAGCCGGGCTGGGCGCCGGTGGGGCGCGCCAAAAGCAAAAGCTCCGTACGCGATGTCGCGGACAGAGCTTCCCTTGTTCTTAGGCTAGGTTTTTGCGAGTTTAACTGCAAGACAATTCGGAGACGCGTTGGGTACGAAGGTCATGAGTGGCGCCCCGGGTTCGATCCTGCGGGTGCGCCTCTCGGGGCGGGCGCATCGCGCAGGATCGAACGTGGAAGGCGCTTTCGCGCCGACTTTTATTCGGCACGGCCGAAGCCGCGCCCTGATACGGGCGCCGAACTTCATGGATTCATGAAGACAAGCCGACTTCTCGTTACCTATAGATAATCACCTGAGTTCTGCGGGGTCTCTGCTCTCTGCAAGTCGTCGATGGGCGCGACTCCACCTATTTGTTGCTACCTTTCCACCACCCGCTTGAGGATCATTCTTGCCAGCCCCACGCTGTCGGCAATCGGCGACGAGCCGCGGGCTGGGCCTGCTGATGTCATCCCGAGCCACCTCACCGCCGCGATGATCGCGGCCGCGATCACCAGCGTCGAGGAGAACCGATCACGCTGGCGCTCTTCATTCTCACGAGCATTCGCTTTCTTCATCTCGCCCACAGGACCAGTCTCCACCCCACAGCATAGGCGAAGACGAGGCGAACGTCTTCCACAGGCCTGCCTGTAACAGAGGGGGCAGTGAGCGATATTGGACAGACAGGTGAGCGTGTCTGTTCGCACACTCAACGTCTCATCACGTGGGGGGACCCGCGCCCTTCGGCGCTGGTCACGCTACTATGCCGATGCGCGTCTACTTTAAGGAGTCCGCTGACGGGGCTCTCTAGCTTCCTCGGAAGAAAGTAATCGCTTGAACTTAATGCGCCGAAATCTGATACCCCTCCTTTCTATTGTTTGTTTCTTCTTGACCCCCGCCGTGAACCACTTCAGCGGTAGTTTGTGTGCATCCACGATCATCGAGATGGCTGCGTTACACCACCCGTGAACGAGATCGATGGCATCGTTCATTTCTGGCATCGGAGCTCCGAGCTTGTCCCCATGTATGATCTGGTGTCTCAGGTCATCCAACTCATTAATTTTGCTGAGATCAGGACAATCGTGGCGCTTCAGCAATTCGCTCTCCGGTTTGACAACGGAGTAAAAACTTTGCACGCGATTCTTCATGCTCTTCTTTGCCAATGCTCGTCCATACATCGCAGCTGTCGCACGAAGCTCGTTGTCGAATTCTTTCTTTTCAAGATCAGCTAGATCATATCGGTATCCTCTGCTTTGACTCCACGCGATTACCAGGTGTCACCATAATTCAACATTGGCCTCAAGCGAGAGGACGATCACTCGGTTTATGAAATCGTCGAGGATGCTGTGAGCAAACACGACCACGGCGGCAGCAGCAATTTGTTTCACTCCTTCGCGGTGACCTTCAAGCATAGGACTCTTTCTCAACAGACTCTTTAATTGGGCCTCAGAGGGAGAAACGTTCCTTGTTCCGTAGATCGGCTCGGCTAAATCGATCACCCACTTAGCAGTCTTGTTGATCAGCGGTTCAGTGTCATATGAGTCAAGGAGAGAAACATGCGCCTCTAGCGTTCTCAGCCTTCCAATCTTGCCCATCACCGTGTCGTAATCAGCCCCCAGGCGCTCCCCGATTACCCGCTGTCTGCGGAGCGGTTGTTTGGAAGCCTTGTGGTTGCGCTGCGCTTCTGTCATCGTTCCACCGCCCTCTTCAGGATCAGCTTCGCCAACCATACACCGCCAGTGACGTTTTGGGATTGGTGCCAAATCGCCAATACGCTCAGTGAGGCAGGATTAGTACCGATAAGTC
>PMAM01000010.1 GCA_003152595.1 Acidobacterium sp. | reverse complement strand
AAAATTTGCCGGGCACTCCAGCGCTGCAACGCTCTGATCGCTAAATGATGTTTCGATGGCATGGGCAAAATCATTCCGAACTTTGCGAATCAATATCAACTCCTGGTATTCGCGTTCGGAAATGAGCCCCAATGCGAACGCCATTAACGTTCGCGTTGCGAGTGTCCCAATTGGCGCGTTGAAACCATCAGTCAGCGCTCGTACTTCTTTATGCGCGATCAGATACGCTTCAATCGAACGCTTCAGCAATTCATCAAGCATCGAAGCGTGAACCAGGACAGCCCCGCGATCACTTTCTTTCCTTGCCACTTCAAGCAGCCGATTGAATTCCTTCAGGTGGGGGTGTGAATCTTCAAATCTGATGTTCTGGCTCATCCCGGAATGCTCTCACACTCAAATGGCTCGATACGTTATCGGGGCATGACCGGATTTCGTTATGCAAACCGCAGAGACGGAGTGGGCTCCCGCGATTGGCGCTGGCAGGCGCTTGGGGGGTGGGGGGTATCCGGTCGGCTCTCACCCGCAAGCGAGCGCTGCGAACGGATCGGCTGGCACGCCCAAGGGGCACCATTGCCGTAAAATTGCCGTATTAGTTGTCGGTCTGATTATTACTGCGGCCCCAAGTCGTTGATTTGTTGGCGTCCCCGACGGGATTTGAACCCGTGTTATCGCCGTGAAAGCGGGTCTGGGGCCAAATTGCAGGATTGGCCTACGCGGAGCAAGATTCGGAAATCGTCAATGCTGGCGCGGGGGAGAGGCCGTTTCCCACTTGGCAGCGTTTGACCCAATTTGCGGGGGTTTGGCGGATCATTTGTCACGATAGCGTCACGGTCTCCGGGAAGCGCGTATCATCCTCACGCCGGTCTGGATCGCTGGCGATTTGGATGGTGGGCGAATACCGCGATTGTGGGATGCTGACGAAAACTCCCCCCGCTGGGATTGTGTTTTCAGAGGAGGCAAGAGCCGAATTGCCCCGCTTGTTCTGCGGAAAGAATTGGGATGGCGAAGGCATTGTTGAATTCCAGCTCGCCATGCCTCACTACAGTTCCGCCACGGATTCGGTATGGGGGCGGACTGACTGGAGCGCATTCGACAGCTATTTCCACACATTGCCGGTGAGGTACTACGGGTCGCATTGACAGGCCGGACGCGGTGTTCGTGTCGTGGCGCTGCCAGCGCAAGAGCGATTCTCTGACGTGCAAGGCTTTGAACTAAAGGATGGAGAGCTATGAATCTGCGGGAAGGAACGCGGCGGCTTGCCCTGCTCCTGGGAGCGGTTGGCGCGATTGCTGGCGGGTTTGCCTCATACGTCGAATTGCAGGCCACCCTGGAGCAACGGGCGAGCCACAACAGATTCGAGCAGTTGGCAGCTTCGGATGTTGTGGAGAAGGAGCGCAAGATTCTTCAGGCCCGAACGCGAGCGCAGGAAACTCCGCCGAAGATTGACCCGCAGACGGGGGAACGGGTTCAACCGTCACCCGACCAATGGAGCGAGGCAGCTGAGGAGTACGAACGTGGACATTCTGAAGTGAATATGGGCGGTATCAAAACGATAAATTGGGACGTGAATCACGTCTGGAATGGTAGTTCCGGCATCTACTCAATCGATATGCAGGATGGCCAGACTCTCTATCCGCGAGCAGCACCAGCCGCTTGGGAATATCTCCTGGTTGCGCTCCTGCCCATCCTAGGATTCGTTATCCCGTGGGGCGCGATCCGTGCAATCGGATGGGCGGGAGCCGGATTTGTTAAACCAGTAAACTAGGCATCGGCGCACAGGAAGCGAAGCCCTGCGAATCAGTCCAAGTCCACGCTCGCGCGCCCGCGCGTACTGGTATCAAAACCCCAGAACACTGCTTTAAGAGTTGATTTTCTGGTAATCACCGTTCCCGCCAAAGTGAAAGGCCCTTTTCGTCAACTGTCAATTTGTATGGCCTCAAATCCGATTAAATTTGAAAGTTGCTAAGCGGATCAAAGCAGGGCGGAGCCAGCTCAACCCGCGCTCACGCGCGCGCGCGTTTGGGCTGTATTAATTGTCCGAATCGCCCACCGTGCCGCAGTCCCGCCGATTCAAAATCCTCCCGGAACGTCAGGCCGTCTACCAAGACCACCCCCGCTATTTCATCGATCTCAAATCCCAACTCGCGTAACAGACACTCAAAAACGAAACGTGTGCATGGCACGTCACACTGGGCAATTGCCCATTCGCAGAAGGCGAGATGCAGGCTACCCACTCCACCCCAGCATCGCGGATCACTCACGCAGACGGAACCCACCCACCGGATAAGCGGCTCCCGCCACTCTGCCGGATCATGGGGCGGGATTTCCTCAGAGGGCGCGATTCTTTGGGACGGCCCTAAGTTGCAACTGACAGAACTGACAGAAGCGAGTTTTGGCGGTTCTGGCGCTTCAAGCTCTCGGCTTTCCAGCCTAATCTCCGATGGACGCCAATCGCGCCAGCGTCTACTGGCCAGCATGTTTTCTCCCTACCTTCGGATTGATGAGATAGGTTTCGCTGGGTCTACCGGGACCGTTATCGCTTCCATCGAGTTCTTCCCGCACCCACCCGTGCTCTGTGAGCACCAGCAATGCGCGACGCGCCGCATCAGGGGAATCCAGCATGTACCATCCGTTGCGGTATAGGTCCCGCACCGTAAATACGCCTTCCTCGCGTTTCCAGCCCTTCGCCAGCCGTTTACTGAGCGCGATGGCAGCAAGATGCCCAGACAGGCCCTGCGACGCGTATACGCGCCGCGCGTGCGTCTCCAGATAATCGCAGCAGTCACAGGCCAGCCGCGCCTCCAACAGTGGGACGCAATCAAAGCGACCATCAGCCAGTGCGAACAACAGGGCGAGGGATGGCATGAGGCTCCGATATTTCGAGAGATGCGCTTGCAGTGCCGGGCTGGGATCGTTTTCCCGGATACGTCTCCGCTCCAAATCGGTCAACCATTGCTCAAAGAGAGTCTGGGCAGGATCGTCGAAGCGCAATCGGAGCGGATTTTCCGCGTCCATCGTGGCAATGCGGCGGATTACTTTTGCGGCGTGTTCCAGCGCATCCCTATCTGGCTTGCGATCCGAATAATCCCAGCCCGCAAGTGAATCCGGCCACACCAGCAATTGAAATCGTTGCATTAGTCCATCGTTTGATGGCCCATCCCGCAAGGCATCCGCCAGGTAAGAGCGTAGGCGTGCGGGCTGGATTCCACCAAAGAGGGATACGCAGGCATGGGGAACATGCACGCTGCCGCGCCCTATTCGGTCGATTGTGAAGGCAGCATCCCCGTTCCAGCTTTCAAGGTAGAACGCGCGCTCCTGTTCGCGGCCCTGCCGCTCCAGCCCGGCGAGCCATCCGGTCAATTCATCGCGAAGAACAAACAGGCCAGCCGGATTCTCTGACAATATGCAGTGAAGGCTCTCAAAAGTCGCATCGCTGGTAAGCAGACGCCGGAGCACTGGTGCCACGAGCGAGGAGATGGGCTTCACTGGCCGTTCATTGTTTCTCTTCGCTGCGGTCTGGTATTGCGAGCGCCACGCCCTCTCTTCCTCGCCCTCCAGTTCAAGTGCGGCATCGTAGGCTTGCTGTTCGCTTTTGTGCGCCTCTCGCCACTCGCTTTCGATTGCGCGCGCGGGTTGTGTGATGGACGCAATCACGGGAGACTTGAGCATTCCCGGCGGAGCTACGATCCCGCCCCAAAGATTTGGAACCACGACCCATGAATCATCTTGCCGTTTCGGTTGAATCAAGGCGCGGCGGTTTGTCACTCCGGCCAGAGTTGCGATTGCGGCTACGGCAGGGAAATCCATTGGCACCTGCATACGCTCGGCCACGTCTTTCACCAGAGGACGGAATGACTCTGGCATCAGTTCAAGATCGAATTGCGCTACATCGGGAAGAGAATCCTCTAACGGCTCCGGTTCCGGCCAGCCGTCGATTGCCGGCGGAATCCCCAGCTCGGCGGCAATCTCCGGGCCAGCGAATTCCGCCGTGACGCCTGCCAGCGGATTGCTCTTCGGGAAGATCATCCCCTCACCGTCGAACAAGGACGCCATATCGGGTTTGTTCACTTGCCTCACCTCGCTCGCTCTTCGCGCGGCTCTCTATTTGTTCCGCTGTAATCTCCGCCGCGTGCAATCTCTCGCAAGCCTGATGGAAGAGCGCCGTAAGTGAATCACCGCCTGGGGCATCGTCCGGCGTGCGCGCCAGCTTCGACCCCAGCGCTTTGACCACGCCCTCCCACTTCCTCACGGCATTCCACGCATCGCGCCGTGCCTTGCCCTCGATGCGCGCCGCTCTTTCGCGCGCTTCCCGCGCGGCCCGGAGCGCGGCGGCCTGCTGCGTTGACGGCGGCGGCCCCGCGTAAAGATCACGGCGGCCCAGCCCCAGCGCGGCCAGAATCGCGGTATTTGCGCAGCCTGCGAAACAATGCACCAGCACGCGCCCATCTTCGCCGTCACGGATGCTGAGGCTGGGCGAGCGGTCTGCGTGGGCCGGACAATGCGCCATCCATCGGCCCGCACCTGTTCGGCGCGCCTCCACCAGCGCGGCGAAGGCTTCCGCCGTCATTGCGCGCGCCTGGGCCGGGTTCCTTCAGCGACTACGCGCTTAATTTCCACGATGGGAATCAGCAATTTCGAGCCAATCTTTACGCTGGCAATCTTGCCGCTGTACGCGTCCCGCCTCCAGCTCCAGCGTGACCGGCCCGTGATGATTTCCGCGCCCTTCACGTCCACCAATTCGGGCTCCAGTTTTGCAATCACTGTCATGCGAGATGCCTCCTATACAAACCAATGATCGAATTCTCTCCTCTTGCAAACCACAGCAAAATCATGCATATTGTATGCACAAAGCGCATCGAGTTATGAAATACAAATCCAGGACCAGACGGGCGAAGAGTACGGGACAAACCCTCAGTCCCATTTCGGGTCACACGCGCACCGTTAGTTATCTCGGTTTGCCGCCCAGATTCCGAAACGAACCAAGACCGTTGCTCTCTTTCATCTTGAGAGTGCTAGACGGGAAACACCGTCAGATGGTCCGGCAGCACCTGGAGTATTTCCTTCGCTTCGATTTTCAAATCCCTACACCCGAAATCGAGAGAATTCAAAGGCGATTGCGTGGTGATCCCTCGCTCTTTCAATGCGCCGTAAACGGCATGATTTCTTCTATGCGGGAAATGGCTGATATGTGGATCGATTCCGGTAAAAGCCGAACGGAACGGGAAGTGGATTTTCCAACGGATCGGAACGTGGAGGATGTGTTGCCGGGGCGTGCTTGCTCTTTGGCACTGCTAATTTACCGTTCTCTTTTGAGGAGCCATCCGGTCTACAAGGAGATGAGGCGGGACGGCTCACAGACGATCACGGAAACCTATCCGAGGTTCGATCCACAATCGCATTGGAAACTTGAAGACGCTCTCCAGGCGCACGGCACAAAATGGGCAGCCTTCTATTTCTCCGGGCTACTCGATTCTCCGTTCTCACGCCACATTTCCCGCTGCGACCACTGCAAAGCATACTTCGCCTATCACAGAGCCCGGCTCCGCAAGGTGAAACATGGCGTTTTCTGCCTAGCTTGCGAGAGACAAAGCTCTGTGAAGCGGACCGAAGGCAGCCGCAATAGAAGGCTCGATACCGCTGCAAAAGAGCGGATCGAATGGGAGTCTAGGCGCAAGGGGCCAGCTCCTCCAGAATGGATTGCGGAGCAGGTGAACAAGAGGCACGGAACGGCGTTTGGACGCCGATGGGTTTCGCAAAATCTCGAAAAGATTCTTGAGCGTGTGGAGGCGCTACACAATGCCAAAGGCTAGGAAATGGGATGGAGTTTACCAGCGTCCAGATTCGCCGTTCTGGTGGTGCTCTTACAGTGACGCCAGCGGGAAGCGCGCGCGCCGCAAGCTGGCCGGAGCGCATACCCGGACTCAGGCTGTAAAGATGCTGGACGCGATCCGCGTGCAAGAGGAAAAGGCGCGCACACTCGGAGTCCGGCCCGCCACTGAAATCACCACAGAAGCCCTGTTTGAGCGTTACAAGAGGCACCAGAGGGCGCGGATACGTTCCACTACCTTTGATCGGCTGGGCGGCATCCTGGGCACGCTCAAGGCCCATCTGCCCGCGCAGGCGAAGGCCATCACAAAGCGCACGGTTGCCGAGTACATCGAAACGCGCGCGGAGACTGTGAAGCCCGGAACGGTTGCGAAGGAAATGAGCGTGCTCAAGCATTGCCTCAAGCTAGCCGTGGAGTGGGGCGAGTTGAATCAGAATCCGGCGGCGGGTGCGCGGCTCCCCCAACTCCCGCCCGGAAAGACGCGCTATCTCACTCCGGGCGAGTTGAAAGCCGCTTTGGAGTCTGCCCCCGAATGGATGCGCGCGCCGATGGCCTTTGCCGCTTGCACGGGAGTCCGGCGCGGCGAAATGCTCTCGCTGCGGTGGATGGATGTGGACGTTGAAAACCGGAGGCTCTATCTGCGGGAGACGAAAAACGGTGCGCTGCGAATCCTGCCGCTCTCCGTTGCTGCCCTCCAGGTGCTCGGCAGTCTGCCGCAAGGTGCGGCGGGTAATCCGGTATTCGCGGGAGTGGATGCGGCCAATCTCTCCGTCTATACCAAGCGGGTTTTCGCGCGGCTCGGCATCCCCGATGCCAGCTTTCACACCTTGCGCCATACGGCGGCAAGTTGGCTGGTGCAACAGGGAGTAGACCTGTACGCGGTTGGCCAGATTCTCGGGCACAAGACGCCGCGCATGACTCAGCGGTATGCCCACTTATCCCCGGACTACATGGCCGGAGCCGTGGGCAAGCTGGACGGGATCATGAGCGGGATGCTGCCAGCAAGCTGCGGCTCGACAGTGGAAGGCACAGTGCAGGGTTAGGAATTGGATCACCGCTCATGCTGTGTATTGGCTCCGAGCACGTTCGAGGCCACTTCCACAAACCGAATCTTCGGGATCGCTGTGCTGAATCTTTCTGAAGAGCAAATCGTTCCATAGGCAACGCATCGGCCTAGCAAGCTAAGCGCCTCCATGTTCGAGATATCTCCGATCTCGGAAACATGGTCGAGTGCGGCCTTCGCTCGTCCGAACGCCTCAGTGTGCTTTGACCATGACTCGCAGTTTTTCTGTGAGAATACTGGATGGTCAGACGGTAGCGGCGGTGCAGTGAGTTCGGCTCGAAAGAACATGACTAGCGTTGGGCCTGCATCGGGGAGCCGTGCGATTAGCTGCTCTTCAAGTGCGCGGATTATCAAGTAGCCTGACTCTTCACCTTGTGACTCGATAATCCCTGAGACGAAAACCGCGAGCGAGTTCATCCAACAGATGAACTCAAAAGTGGCATCGAGCCCCGGCGTTATTGCGTCTAATCCCCCCGAAGGAAGTTCAAGGCGAATCAGCGCGGTGTACCACTCGCCGGGGTCGAAGGGTGGCTCCTCAGCAACCATCCGCTCAACAAGAAAATCGGCACACCCAGCGTAAGTGAGTTCGTAAGAGTCGAAAACTGGATGAGCCTGCCGAGTACCGGGAAGCAGCCTACCCATCAGGCTCCCCATGCTCCGTCCCATTTCTCTGAGGCTGGCCATGGGCCCGATTCTCCCACCGCCAGCAGGTCACGTCAAAAGCCGGGAAAACCCCCGGATGGCGTTCAAATTGTCACGATAGCGTCACGCTCGGATGGAGCGCGGAAGCGGAATATCTAAAAGCCTTTTGTTTTGATGGCGTCCCCGACGGGATTTGAACCCGTGTTATCGCCGTGAAAGGGCGGTGTCCTGGGCCGGGCTAGACGACGGGGACGCTTCAATCGCGGGTGCCGAAGAGGCTCAACCGCGGGCCATCTCTGACTTTACCTCAAAGCAGGGAGCAGGGTACAGGGAGCAGGGAGGAGGGAGGAGGGAGGAGGGAGNNCAGGGAGCAGGGAGCAGGGTGCAGGGGACAGGGGAAAGGGCGCCGGGATCCGCTTTATTGGGAGCGCCAGGCGGGGTCGCGGCGGGTTTGAAAGCGCAGACGGCGTTCGAAGAAACGCACGGCCAGCACAATCACGAGGGCAAAGAGGGGGCCGACGATCCAGCCGATGAGGCGTTTGAGGACGAGGAGCATCGAGTCTCCGATGGGGCGGGACGGGAGTCCGGCTTCGCTGAGGAGTATCACAGCGC
>PMAM01000065.1 GCA_003152595.1 Acidobacterium sp. | reverse complement strand
GCCGACGCTGACCAGGCTCATCAGACGGCCCAACAGGCGCAGTCCGACGCCGATCAGGCACGCATAGCGACAAGCGTCGCCCAGGAGAACGAACGCCACGCTGAAGGCGATCAGGCTGCGCTGCGTGCGAAACTTGCAGACCAGCTGAATTCCATCCTCCAGACGCACGACAGCGTACGCGGGCTCATCGTCAACATGTCGGACGTGTTATTTGATACGGGGAAATACACGTTGAAGCCGGGCGCGAGAGAGAAACTCGCGAAGGTTGCCGGAATCCTGCTCGCCTATCCGGGTCTTGCCATTGAAGTCGGCGGCTACACCGACAATGTGGGTACCGATGCAATGAACCAGAAGCTCTCCGAGAACCGGGCCGACTCAGTACGCGATTACCTCGTTCAGCAGGGCGTGGCGACAGCCTCCGTCACAGCGAAGGGCTTCGGCAACACCGACCCGGTGGCCCAGAACGGCGATGCATCCGGACGGCAGCAGAACCGGAGAGTCGAGCTGGTCGTATCTGGCGAATCGATCGGCGACCATGTCACTACCAGCAGCCTGCAGTAGCGCATGTGTTGAGGCTGGGCATAGAAAGGCATAACCGATGAAAGCGTCAGGGATCACTCGCACAGCCATTCTGTCGTTGCTTCTCGGATCGGTCGCTCTTGCGTGCGCAGCGCAGGACCGGCCATCCGATGGCAAGGACAAGAACCATCCAAAACAAGACACCGCGCGCCAGCAGGCCAGGCCCGATCAACACGAGCAACAGCCACGCTCATCGGGCCGGCAGGAGCAGCCCACCCGCCAGCAGCAGCGGCAGCCGGCTCNNTCCGGCAAAGCGCCAGTCCGTCCAGCAACAGCAGCGACCGAACAAGGCTTCGCAGCGGCAGCTTCCGATCGTCAGTAAACAGGAGGAGCACGACCGGCAACAGCGGGCCCCATCTCCCGCGCGCCAGAGTCTGGCACAGCAGCATGTCCGGCAAGCTGCCTGGCAGCAGCATCGGGCAGGCAACTGGCAGTCGGACCACCGCACCTGGCAACAGCGCGGCGGCTATAGCGGCTACCGGATTCCTGACGACCGCTTTCGTGGCTATTTCGGGCCGGATCATGGATTTCGAATCCAGGGCCTGCCCTTCATGGCGGTTGGCGGATACCCGCGCTTCCAGTACCACGGCTATTGGATCAGCGTTGTTGACCCGTGGCCCACCAACTGGGGCGACGACTGGTACGACAACGACCAGGTTTATGTCGCCTACGCAGACAACGGCTACTACCTCTATAACCAGACCTACCCCGGTGTCGGCATTGCGGTCAGCATCTCGATGTAAGTAAGTGACTGCGGCCTCGTCCTGGGGCCGCACCTCGTTCGCCTGATCGGACGGTGGGCCCAGTCCCGGTACTTTGCCGTGGTGGTGACCCTTTGGCCGCGACGGCCGCCCTCCATGAGGAATTGCATCGCGATCGTGGTCTTTCCGGTTCCCCGGTTCTCCTTCGACGAGACAGAGGGGATTGCGGGCGATTTAAAGGTCGAATCCACGGTTAGCCTTTCTCGCTCATGCTGCCGTGCTGGCGAGAAGGAAGGGCGCGCACGGGGGCGCTCCACAATATCAGGGCCTGGGGCTCTGGGTCAGCTCTGAAATCGTACGCAGACACGGAGGCACCATTCAGGTAAAGGGCCGGGCGCATCCCCCCTTCACCGGAACGGTTTTCTCAGTCTTTCTGCCATCCCGCCCCAGTTGGACTCCGGCGCCCCACTCCGGAGAAGTGAACGACTACCAGCACGAAACCGTGCAGTTTTTGGCCTGTCGCAAATCCTGAAAAGAATCACGACCCTGCCGAGTTGGCTCAATCCACTGACTTTTGTGGGATCTTCCGGTCTGTTCGCACGAATGTCTCAGGGAGTGCGGGCGTTTCCGCGTTGTGCTCGGGCAATTGATCGTGCAGCATCACGTTGAGAAGCGACTGGTGCACCCGGATGCGCCCGTTATATTCGATGAAACCGAGCTTGCGGAATCGATTCATGAAAAAGCTGACCCGAGACCGCGTGGTGCCGATCATGTCCGCCAGAGTGCCCTGAGTGATGGCCGGAATCAATGTTTCCGGCTCGCCGGGCTTGCCAAATTCCGCCATCAGCAACAGGATGCGCGCCAGGCGTTTCTCGCTGGAATTGAAAAGCTGGTCGACCAGATCGGCCTGGGTCCTCATACTCCGGGCCAGCAGAAACTTCAGGAACAGACCCGAGAACGCACGCTCCTCGTGCATCACCTGGATCATCTCCTTACGCTCGATTCTCAGGGCGGTACAGGCACCGATGGAGGTTGCAGTTGCCATGCGCAGGCCCCCGCTGGCGGCCAGTGACTCCTCACCAACGAAATCTCCAGCTCCGAGCAGAGTGATCGTGGCCTCTTTCCCTTTTTTCGAAAGGACGGTCAGCTTCACGCGGCCCTTCTGAAGGTAGAAGATGGAGTCAGCAGGATCTCCCTGCGCAAAGAAGACATGCTGCGGCTTCAGCTGGACGATTCTTCGCCCCAGCCCGGCTTTGGCCAGAAAGTCAGCGACGACGAATGCGGGTTTCTGCTGCTCGGTCATTTAGCGGCCTTGCGCGTTCTCGAGGCGAGCTCTTCGGCAAGCTTGTGCGCATTCACGGAGTGCTCATGAGCCTGCTTCGTGAGCTCATGAGCCGTCAGATAATCTCCCTTACCATGGGCCGCAGCCGCGGCCCTGTGGGCGTGAGCCGCAAGGTTGTGCAGTTCTGCTGCTCGATCGTGCGTGCTCTGCGGCATAGATATCCCTGTCCAGAAGCGAAATTGTTCGCATGAGAATACTGCTGCTCACCTCTCGAACCGGTTTGGCGGAGAGGTAAGCAGCTCCTTCTTTTCAGCGGTAGATGACAACCAATGACGCTGGCTATTACCGCTTAGGCTCAGCAACGTGGCCACGTCCATCCCGAGTTTCGTTGGACTTGAAGTTGCGGGGTGTTGGGTTGCTGCGGCCTTTCTCGCCGTTCTTTGGCAGTGCACCTTTGTAGCCGTGCTGTGGGTCGTAGCGATTGTTCACATGGCCGTTGAAGTGTTCGTCGCCATGAAACCATGGTCCGGCGCCGATAAAGACACCGCTATTGAACCACTCCGGGCCGTAGTAGCCGTAGGGAGCACAGCTATAAGGAGAGTAGTCATAGTAACCATACGGACAGGCGGGGGCGACTCCGATGCTGACGACCACCTGAGCCTTGGCTGTGGGAGCAGCTGCCGCGAGGCAGATTCCAGCAACAGCCGCCAATGCAAAAACATTGAACTTCACCATAAATTCACCTTGTTCACTTGTAGCAACTTCGTTGAACTGCTGCGCCATTTCCCGGCCGAGTCTTGTGAGAAGAGAACCCGATTGCCGATCTGGCCGGGCTTCACAACCAGCTCCATGGCGCCCATTTAGACTTATCCATATCTACCGTCGCACGGATGGAAGCAACAATCTGTACCATTTCGCTCACTTTGCCTGGACGGGAACAGCGTCGAAGGCCTGGTGTCCTTCCAGCGAGCGTGCTCACGCTAGAACACAAACATAGCGATCCCGGCGGCAAACATCGCGATAGTGGTAATTGCCACGACAGTAAAACCCAATCGCGAGCTGGGCTGCCCCTGCATCAACTTCTTGTCCGCCGCCACCACCAGGATGGCGACCAGCAGAAACGGCGCGAGCAGTCCATTGATCACCGCCGTCCAGTAGAGAGCCTTCACAGGGTTAATGCCCGCAAAATCCAAACCCACTCCCACAGCGGTGGAGAACAGAATCAGTGCGTAGAACCAACGCGCCTGTTTGAGTTTTCGGTTCAGACCCTGGCGCCACCCCAGGGTTTCCGCGAAGGCGTACGCCGACGAGCCCGCCAGGGTTGGAATGGCAAGGAATCCCACGCCGACAATGCCCACTGTAAATAAGGTTGCGGCGAACCTGCCGGCGAGGGGTCGCAGGGCTTCGGCCGCCTGGCGCGTGGTCTCGATGTGAGTCAGGCCGTGCCGATGCAGGGTGATTCCCGTGGTCAGAATGATGAAAAACATCACNNAGCGTGCTCTGGCCTGCCGCTTTTTCTTCTTCCACTTCTTCGCTGGCCTGCCAGAAAAAGAGATACGGACTGATGGTCGTACCGAGAATCGCCACCAGCATCGCCCATTCATCTCTGCCGTGCGGCATAGAGGGCGCGAACGTAGCGCGTGTCACCTGGCGCCAATCGACCCCCACCACAAACGCAGTGACAGGGTAGGCAACAAGCACAAGAACCAGCCACTTGAGCGTGCTCGCGATCTGCTGGTAACGGAGCCGGACTGTGGCCCACGAAATCAGCAGTGCAAAGATCACGACGTAGATGCGCGAATTGACCCCCGACAGCATGGCAGCTGCATCTGACATGCCGGCGAGGTCGGCTCCGATGTTGATCGTATTGGCTACCAGCAAAGCAGTCACGAACACGTACAGTAGCCATGCCGGAAATCGCGCCTTCAGATTCCCGGCCAACCCCTGCCCGGTCACCTTGCCGATGCGCGCGCACATCATCTGAACCGCGGCCATCAGCGGCCACGTCAGTGCCGCGGTCCACAGCAGCCTGGTTCCGAACTGCGCGCCCGCAACCGTGTAAGTCGCAATCCCGGAAGGGTCATCGTCGGCCGCCCCCGTGATTACGCCTGGGCCAATTGACTTCAACAGAAGTCGCGTCCATCGGGAAGGCGAAAGCCTGAGCACGATCAGTCGGAGCGCTGGAGTCCTGCCTCGGTTGCCAGGCAGAGTCCATGCAGGACCTGCGGAATTACCGGTGCCACTCGTCCGGTGGTCGCTGCTGTCCGCCCAAATTTCCGCATCGCGCTCATGCCCGGAGGGCCATTCGGCATCCGTTCGGCGCCACTGTCATCGCTCTCTAGAAGTAGAGATCCGATGTTCCCGAAGCAGACGATCCCGTGCCGGGCGCCCGTTGAAAAGCAGGCGTCGACACCAAATCCGGCGGCTGGACAATTGCGTACTGGATTGGGCTGGAACAGTAGACGCAGTTGGCCTGCTGGATTCCGTCGAAGCCTTTGCCGAGTGTCTGCGGGAAGGTCCTGAGGCACTCCGTGCAGGCAACCATGACGTACTCTTCTCCAGCAGGGTCATGCCCGTTGCGCGGAATCCAGATCGGCGCCATCGAGTTTGGGCGATCCGGCAGCGACGATAGCCGCTCCGATTGCGACATTGCTTTCACAACACGGAATAAGAGGCCCGGATGGGTTCCCTTTTGATAGAAAGCATCGGCGGCAACACCTGGCGGCACGCCGTCGCAGGAATATGCGCCACTCATCGCGATCACCTGAATCGCGGGAAACCGGCGACGGACCACCGACAGCAATTCGAAGCCCGACATTTGCGGCATATGGAGATCGGAAATCAGGACATCCGGAATCTCGCGCCGAATCTCCGCCAGTGCTGAGAAGCCGTCGTCAGCGGTTTGCACGCTGTATTTGAATTCGTTCAGGATGGCCGAAAGACTAAGGCGAATCGGTGCCTCATCGTCGACGATGAGGATTTTCGCTTTGGGATTGGACATCGTTCACCTCTCTCCGAAGCATTCGTGGGGACCTTAGGGTAAGTGCATCATCCTCCTGTGGGCTTTGGCATACTGAGCAATTTTGCTCAGTTCAGGGCCATCTCGGTAATTTACCGATCCGGCCTGGACGCTGTTGATTTGGCTGTTCCCGGGGCAAACTCACGGCGTTCATGGATCCGGCCGGCTGGTTCCGGCGCGCGCTGAGCGATCGAAAAATCACTGGCGGCCTTCGCCAATTCGGCGACTGCGACGCTGAAAACTCCTGGTGTGCCACGCAACCGCAACAATCTTTTCTCTTGTGGACCAGCTGAGCGTTTGTGATCAGCTTTGGGCGGCCTCCCCGTTCCATACTTGCTGGGTTGAGTGTCCTGGCCGGACGGGGAGACCTCTCAAACCCGACCCTCCCCGTCGCCGGCACCCAACCCCCGGGAGGGTGAAATGATTCCTGAACTGACGAATCACCGGCTGATCGTGGGCGCGACTGCAATCGTCCTGATCATGCTCGTTGCGCTGGTGCTGTACCTGAGAAAACGCAGAAAAACCACTGCAGGCCTGCGCGCTCGCTTCGGGTCCGAATACGACCGGGCCGTGCTCACGCATGGGTCCGAAAGCAAGGCCGAAGCCCAGCTGGCGGATCGCGAGACACGGATGGAGAACCTGAACATCCGCGAGCTCAGCGCCGCGGACCGGGAGCGCTTTACAGCGGAGTGGCATGCGCTACAATCCCGCTTCGTCGATCACCCAAAAGGCTCTGTCACTGAGGCCGATGATTTGGTGTCTTCGGTTCTGCAGGCGCGCGGCTATCCCGTAGCCAACTTCGAACAGCGTGCCGCGGATATTTCCGTCAACCATCCGCGCCTGGTGGAATGCTACCGCTCTGCACACGCCGTGGCGGTGCCCCTGGGTCGAGACGAAGTCAGTACGGAAGACCTGCGAACCGCGATGATCGAGTACCGCTCGCTCTTCGATGAACTCGTCGAGGTGACGACGCCCGGCGAAATCAAAGCCGTCGCATAACGACGCTTTTTGACCTGAAGCAGAAGGAGTCTGAAGTGCTTATACTCATTATCGTTTTGGTGCTGGTTTTTGGCTTGGGCGGCGGATATTTTGGTTACAACCGCTGGGGCTATCGCGGAGGCGGCGGTATTGGCCTCGGAACCGTGCTGGTGATCCTGCTGGTGTGCTACCTGCTTGGCGTCTTCCGATAGGGCGGCGAGGATCCCCCACCGCGCTTCAACCTGCAGCACTTACGAGCCTCGCCCGCAATTACGACTCGGCAGGCGGAGTGCCCTGGATCGGGGGTTTAGCCGCGTTACGGTCCGGTAGCTGATCGAGCAGAACCACGTTCAGCAGCGATTTGTGAACATGGATGCCGCCGTTGTACTGGATAAAACCCAGTTTGCGGAAGCGGTTCATGAAGAAGCTTACCCGGGATCGCGTGGTGCCGATCATCTCCGCCAGGGTTTCCTGCGAAATTTTCGGGATCATCGTTTGCGCGTGACCCGGCTTGCCGAATTCCGCCATCAACAGCAGAATGCGCGCCAGTCGCTTCTCGCTGGAATTGAACAACTGATCCACGAGATCTGCCTGCACCCGCATACTTCGTGCCAGCAGAAACGATAAGAAAAGATCGGAGAACGTGTGCTCCTCGTGCATCACGCGGATCATCTCCTCTCTCTCGATCTTCAGCGCGGTGCAGGCAGTAATCGCCGTCGCCGTTGCCATGCGCATTCCGCCCACCGCAGCCAGCGATTCCTCCCCGACAAAGTCTCCGTCGCCGAGCAGCGTGATCGTAGCTTCTTTGCCGTTCGTTGAAACAACCGTGAGTTTTGCGCGGCCCTGCTGCAGATAGAAAATCGAGTCGGCGGCATTTCCCTGCACAAAAAAGGCCTGTTCCGGCTTCAGCTGAACAATTTTCCGTCCCAGCCCGGCGCTTGCCAGAAATGCCCCAGCGTCAAAAGGTGGCATCTTCAGCTCAACCATTCCCACCCCCCTTTCCGGACCGAGGTTACCCAGCCAACGTGCGACGCAGCGGCAAACGCATCCACGCTTGAAGTGAACAAGGAGTACTTCAGACCATTATAGATTCACCGTCGGCACTCCGGCAGGCCTGTGGTTTTGATTTGGTGGTAAATGATCCCGCCTCAGTTCGGGCGCCGCCCGGCGGTGATTTCCGTCACTCCTCGCGCAAGAGTGCCTGGAAACCTGCGGCGGCCGGCCCGATTGGCCGTCGAAGAAGCCTCGCGCGGCGTGGCCGGGTGCAACCCCTGAGCAAAAGACTCCAGAGCAAATCGGTTCGTGATGATCAGCGCTGAGCCATGCAGGTCGATCAGCCGCCGCTGTCGAAGTTCGGCCATCGCGCGACTCACCGTCTCCCTCGTCACCCCGATGCACTCCCCCATCTCTTCGTGCGTCAGAGGAACGCTGACGCTCGTCCCGCGCCCGGTCGTGCGCCCCCCGTCTGCCGACCACTCCAGCAGGAGCCACGCCAGTTTTATCGTTGCCGACGATGACAGGCCCATGATCCGCATTCGTTCGCGCGCTCGACTCATCTCCACACTCAACTCGCGTGCTACCCCCTGATATACAGCGGGATACCGCACCAGAAAATCCAGAAACTCATGGCGGCGAATCGATGCGATCCTGCACGGATGCACAGTCTCCGCCGTCACTTCATGGCAGTTGCCGCGCAGTACTGACGTTAGCCCCAGCAACTCCACCGGCCTTGCGATCCACAGGATCAGCCGCTTCCCATCGCTCGAGTTCACCGATATCTTTGCGCAGCCTTCCACCAGAATCAGCATGCTGCTGGCTTCCCCCTGCTCCTCGAACAGCATCGCGTGCGCCGGATAACAAACCACAGACACGTAGGCCTGAAATGCCTGCAAAGCGTCGGAGGCCAAAGAACTGAAGAACTCGCCCACGTTGTGCTGTCGCGTATCGCCCTGGTCGGTCTTTTGCGTCGATCCCATGTCGGCTCATCTCCCCAGTCCACCAGCAACCCCCCAACGGACCCTTGCAATCTTCGGTAGTGCCACACACTTCGACTGCCTGACCACCACTGAGACAAGCCTGATTTCCAGGTCGCACATCGTGCCTTGGGGATATCGGGGGAGGGCCGCAGACGAAGTATTCCACTCCCTCAATTCCCAGACTGTGCAATTTTGCTCACGTTTAGGTGCGCCTGGAGCCAAAGCGCGTGAGCGGGACAGCCCGGCTGGAACCTCTCTCACGCAAAAAACGATGGATCCTGCGACGGCAGGGTCGTTGCCGTCATTGTTTCAGCGTGACACCCGGTATCTGTCGTCCAGCCGGGGAAAAACCCCGCCGCTCGCTGCGCTCTATTGAGTGAGCCGTATTGACCAGCGCTGAACCGCGCATGATGGGACACTGTGGAACGGGGTTGCGTTTGATGCCCGTACTGAGGTGACCGATGCCCAACCCAAAGGCAAGACTTCTCGTGGTAGACGATGACGCGCTGGTTTGCAAAAACATGTCGATAATCTTCAGCGCCCTCGGCTATTCGATCCGGACCGCCCCAGACGGTTTTTCTGCTTTGGCTGCTATCAGGGATGAGATTCCTGACATCATTCTCTCGGACCTGAATATGCCCGGCATGTCCGGATTTGAATTGCTCTCCGTGGTCCGGCGCCGGTACCCGTCCATTCGCGTAGTCGCCATGAGCGGCATGTTGACTGGCACGACCGTACCTCCGGGCGTTGCAGCCGATATCTTTTACGAAAAGGGATGCCACCGCCCGCATTTGCTGCTGGGGGCGGTAGAAGCGATGACGCACCCAACGAAATCACAGGCAGCTCGTATTTCCCTGCGCTCCGATGCCCCCATGTGGATTCCGACAAACGGCCACGATCCCTCGGGAGAACCCTACGTCATCATTTCTTGTCCGGAGTGCCTCAGGACCTTCCCTCAGGTTCTGGATAAGAAACCAGCCTCAACGCGCAATACAGAATGCGCCCACTGCTCGAACCCCATTCAGTACGCGATTGTCCACTCCCTCGATCCTTTGCCGGCCGCCGCGCAGTTGTGAGCGAAACCATCCCCCTCCGATCAGCTGTGAGCCATATTGAACAGACATGCATCGTGGTTGTCCTTACCCTCATTCCGAGTACTACCTCTTTAGGCCCGCCCTCCATGACTGTGAGGCGGGCCCTCTTTTGGTTCCGAGCCGCATGCCTAAGCTTCCGGCTGGTCGGTGAATCGTCCGGAACCACCCTCGCGAGTGAGTTCTGCCAGGGCGGATTAACCACTCAATTACTAACCTCCCTAACGGCATATGACCCGTTTGTGGGACTAACCCTGTTCAATACTGCTCAGTGCGGACCTCGGCGCAATGCCACTCTTTGGGTACGGGCGAAGTCCAGATGCCCCCGGAGGTGCGCATGCTCTACCTCACACCAGGTCTTCTCTTAGTCGACGATGAAGCGCTGCTTCGCACATGTCTTTCGGAAATGCTCATCGCAGCCGGCTATTCGGTGCGAAATGCCTCCGACGGCTTCTCCGCTTTGGGCGCAATCCGGGACGAGCTTCCCGACCTCATCCTCAGCGACCTCAACATGCCCGGCATGTCCGGCTTTGAGTTCCTCTCCGTCGTCCGCCGCCGCTTTCCCTCCATTCGCGTCATCGCCATGAGCAGTGGATTATTGGGTCTCCCGCATGGAGTTGCCGCCGACGCGTTCTATCAAAAAGGAACCGACCCCGCCTTCCTCCTTCGCATCGTGGAATACATCACTCGGTCAGGCCAATCGCTGGTCAGCCGACGCACCCGTCTCCAGGCCCCGATCTGGATTTCATCCAGCGGACACAATGCTTCTGGAGAAATGTTCGTCACCATTACCTGTCCCGAATGCCTCAGGGCCTTCCCCCGGACTCTCGAGCAGAGCGCCGCTACCACTCTCGAAACCAGGTGCGCCTGGTGCCATATCCCGATTCATTGTGCAATCGTCCACTCCGCTACAGCGGCCTGAGATCCGCGCCCGAGCGCTCACACCTCTCACAGCAGTTGCCGTCAGCGATCGGCCCTTCGACAGGAATCGCGGCCTTCTGCAGACTTCTCGGCTCTCCCGCCTTTCTGATTGCAAAGAAGCACTCGCCGCGCCCGTTGTGGCTGGGTGATGAGCAGAACGTGTTCGCCATTCAGGCGCGTTTTTGCGCCACTCCCTCCTTCGTAATTGCTGTTTCCGGTACTCCTGTACCGGTTTTCCTTCCAGCCGCGTCCAAAGCAGTAACTCCCGTCTTCCCTTTTGGGTAGCGGAGTGGTAGAGGTAGGTATGGATACCGCGCGCGCCACCGAAGCACAGCCCCACATCCCGGCTTCGCGCGGTCTGCGACCTCCAGCGGGGGTCGATCATCCAAACATCATCAGCGTCAGGAACCTCTGCAAGGAATACCTCACCGGCCGCGGTCGCCTCACGCTGTTCGACGGACTCTCCTTCGACATCCTGCGCGGCGAGATGCTCGCCATCGTTGGCCAGTCCGGTGCCGGGAAGAGCACCCTGCTGCACATCCTGGGCGCCCTTGATACCCCTTCCGCGGGCGACGTATACTGCGCCTCAACTCAGCTGCGCTCGCTCACTCCATCCCAGGCAGCCACCTTTCGCAATCGCGAAATCGGCTACGTCTGGCAGTTCCATTACCTCCTGCCGGAATTCACCGCGCTGGAGAACGTTGCCATGCCTCTGCTCGCCAGAGGCGAATCGAAGGCTTCGGCCCTCAGAAGTGCGGAGAAGTGGTTGAACGAAGTCGGACTCGGGGATCGGGCCACCCATCGCGCCGGAGAACTCTCCGGCGGCGAACAACAGCGCGTTTCCATCGCCCGCGCCCTGATTACGCAGCCCCAGGTCCTTCTCGCCGACGAGCCCACCGGCGATCTCGACGGAGCCACCGCCGACCTGATCTTTTCGCTCATTCAGGGCCTGCACCAGCTCCATAACCTCACTTCGGTCATCGTCACCCATAACCAGGCGCTTGCGCGCCGATGCACCAGGATTCTCCGGCTCGACAAGGGCCGCCTGAACGAAGTTGCTCCGTTGGCTCTCTAGGCAACGGACCGTTGGAAGTCGGGTTTGTAACAACAGCGGGACCGGCGTCGAATGCTGGATAATAAGGATAGCGACGGCGCTCTCGCACAGTGGGATGGATGCGGACGAATGCACCAGCCTCAGGGCCGCCCGCGATTTGGCCCCAGCTTCTTGGCAAGGGCGGCGGTTCGAGCCTCAGCCGTTTTTTGAGGCTCATAAGAACGAAGACTCCCGAGTGCCCTCGGGCTTGCCGGCAAACGACTGGCATCCATGGGGCAAACGGAGCCTCTCAGAGGGATCATGTTCGAACGCTATACAGAAAAGGCACGCCGCGTCATCTTCTTCGCAAGATATGAGGCCAGCCAGTTCGGCTCTCCGTACATCGAGACCGAACACCTTCTCCTCGGACTTCTGCGCGAAGACAAAGCCCTCACCAACCGCTTCCTTCGCTCCCATGCCTCGGTTGAATCCATCCGCAAGCAGATTGAAGGCCACACCACCATCCGCGAGAAGGTCTCGACCTCCGTCGATCTTCCCCTCTCGAACGAATGCAAGCGCGTGCTCGCCTATGCTGCCGAAGAAGCCGAGCGCCTCTCGCACAAGCACATTGGCACCGAGCACCTGCTCCTTGGTCTGCTCCGCGAGGAGAAATGCTTTGCCTCCGAGATCCTCCACGAGCGCGGCCTCAAGCTCCTCGCCGTCCGCGAAGAACTCGCCCGCGCCACCCAGGAGAAAGTCCCCCAGCAGCAGCGCAACCGCGAGTCCTCGCTCCTGGCCGAGTTCTCCCGCGACCTCACCCAGGCCGCCATGGACTCCCAACTCGATCCCCTCGTCGGCCGCGATCAGGAACTGGAGCGCGTCGTCCAGATCCTCTGTCGCCGCACCAAGAACAACCCTGTCCTCATCGGTGAGCCCGGCGTCGGCA
>PMAM01000265.1 GCA_003152595.1 Acidobacterium sp. | reverse complement strand
TTGAGCTCCTTGACGATGACGCCGGAGTCGACGCCAGCGGGCGGAAGGATGGCGGTTGCGGCAGCTGAGGGTGCTGAGGAGTTGAAGAGTGTTAGGCCGAGAGCCTGGACGGCGGCGCGAGTCATGGCGGCGCAGGTTTCGGCGTTCTCGATGAGGGCGTCGCGGCCGGCGGCGAGGTCACCATTGCCCTGAGCGGCGATGTAATCCAGCGCGGCGCCCAGCGCGGCGATGAGGGCCACGGCGGGCGTGTAGGAGGACTCGCCCTTCTGCGCGTTCTTGCGCTCTTTGCGGAGATCGAAGTAGTAGCGCGGGTTCTTTGAGGTTTCGGCGGCCTTCCAGGCGCGATCGCTGAGGCTGATATAGGCGAGGCCGGGCGGGATCATGACGGCTTTTTGGGAGCCGCCGATGATGACGTCCACACCCCAGGCATCGACGTCGAGATGCGTGGTGCCGAGACCGGTGATCGCGTCAACAATGAGAAGCGCGTTGCTGCCGGCGTCCTTGAGAAGCGCGCCGATGGCTTGAATGTCGTGACGGACCCCGGTAGAAGATTCGGTCGCCTGGACGAAGACGCAACGGGTATCGGGACGGAGCGCTTTGCGGATGGTGTCGAGGGAGAAGGTCTCGCCGTAAGGGATGCTAACGAGGTCGACCTGGCATCCGAAGGCTTTGGCGAGAGAATCCCAGCGCTCGCCGAATTTGCCGGCGGAGAGGACGAGGACGCGGTCGCCGGGCGAAGTGAGGTTGGAGACGGAGGCTTCCATGGCGCCGGTACCGGAGGAGGCGAGCAGCAGCACGTCGTTTTTGGTGTCGACGAAGGTTTTGAGCTGGGCGAGGACGCGCTCGTAGAGGGCGCGGAATTCCGGAGTGCGGTGATGGATATCCGCGGCGGCCATGGCGAACTGAGCCGCCGGAAGGAGCGGGGTCGGGCCGGGAGTGAAGAGACGCGTCTTACGAATCATGGGATGAGAGCCTCTGGCTTCATTTTAGAACGGCGGACGCGAGGAGATTTCTCCCTATAATGGGGCGTCTGAGGAATGGAGGGCATCGATGGATCTGGCGAAGAAGATCGATCAGGACATGGTGGCGGCGATGAAGGCGCACGATGTGGAACGGACGCAGACGCTGCGGATGGTGAAGGCGGCGCTGAAGAATCGGCAGATCGAAAAACGTTCAGATCTGACGGATGCGGAGGGTCAGCAGGTGCTGACGACGATGATCAAGCAGCGNNAGAGGATCTGCAGAAGGTGGTGGATGAGGCACTGGCGGGGACGAGCTTCGGGCCGCGCGATATGGGCGCGGCGATGAAGGCGGTGCAGGCGAAGGTGCAGGAGGCGGGGCTGCGGGCGGATGGGAAGATGCTGAGCGAGATGGTGCGACATAAGCTAGGGAATAGCCAGTAGGGAACAGGGAATAGCAGATTGCGAGCAGGAGGGGGTGCGCTGCCTTTTCTGGCATTGCCGGAGGGTGATACTTCCGGGTTGCCGACCTTCCGGACACTAGTCAATGTCCGCTGAATACTTTCGATCCAGGAGACCATGATGCGAGCTCGCCTCATGTTGTTTCTTCTCGGGCCCGCTCTCCTGATGCCGGCGCTCGGTTTCGCCCAGACTGATGATCACACCTCGACGGAGAAACTCGGCAGCGTGACGTTCAGCACCTCGTGCAGCAGCGAGGCACAACCGGAGTTCAATCGTGCCGTAGCCCTGATGCACTCATTTCAATTTGCGCGCGCAATTGAAGGATTCAACGCCACTCTTGTGACCGATCCATCGTGTTCGATTGCCTGGTGGGGCATCGCGCTCAGCAACTGGGGCAACCCCTTTGCCGCCGGTCTTAAGCCCCCGGCACAACTGCAGCAGGGACTCAAAGCTGTCGAGAAGGCGCGAGCCACACTCCCAAAGACAGAGCGCGAGCGCGCGTACGTCGAGGCCGTCGCGCACCTCTTTACCGGCACCGAGGTTACGAATCAGCGTTCCCGTGTTCTCGCCTATGAAAGCGCCATGGAGTCAGTTCATGCCGCTTATCCTGACGACGTCGAAGCTTCCATCTTCTACGCGCTCGCCCTCGCCGCAGCCGCCGACCCCGCCGATAAGACCTACACGAAGCAACTCAAGGCCGGTGCAATACTGGAAACCCTGTTCGTTCAATATCCCAATCATCCCGGCGTGGCTCATTACATCATTCACGCGTACGATGTTCCCCCGCTGGCCCCGCGGGCTCTGGGAGCAGCAAAGCGCTACAGCGAGATCGCCCCTTCGTCTCCGCATGCATTGCATATGCCGTCCCATACGTTTACGCGAGTTGGCGACTGGCAGGATTCCATCGAAGCCAACATTGCCTCGGCAGCGGCCGCACGACGCGACGGGCAAACGGGCGAGGAGTTACACGCCAGCGACTACATGGTCTACGCCTATTTGCAGACTGCGCAGGACAACGCCGCCCGGCAAGTAATGGACTCAGCGGTTCAGATATTCTCCCGCTTTGATCCGGCTGTGCTGGTCAGCGGGGCAGCCAGTCCCGCCGCCGCATACTTTGCCCGCGCGGCGATTCCTGCTCGTTACTGTTTGGAACGGCGCGCATGGGCCGATGCAGCAGCGCTCGAGCCGCAGTCCAGTCCGGTTCCTTACGCCGATGCCATCACCTGGTTTGCCCGCGGCTTAGGCGCCGCGCATATCAAAGATCGCGCCACTGCGCTCTCGGCAATCGACTCCTTACAACGGATACGCGATCAACTGAAGAGCATGAAAGAGGATTACTGGGCCAACCAGGTCGAAATTCAACGGCAGGAAGTATCCGCCTGGTCAGCTTTTGCTGAAGGCGACCGTCAGGGCGGACTTGCCGGTATGCGCGCGGCGGCCGAACTCGAAGACCTCACCGAAAAGAGCGCTGTCACGCCTGGCCCGCTCGCACCCGCGCGTGAATTGTTGGGGGAGTTGCTGTTGGAGTCAAAGCAGCCCGCAGACGCGCTCAAGGAATTTGAAGCGACCCTGACGAAAGAACCCAATCGCTTTCGCTCTCTCTACGGAGCAGCCGAGGCCGCCAAGCAAGCCGGCGATCGCCAGACGGCGCAGACTTACTTCCAAAAGCTACTCAAAGTTGCCGAGCACGCCGATAATCCAGGACGCCAGGAATTGGCGGAAGCGCGTAGCGAGGCGGGACCAGAGTAGCCACTATTCAAAGCTACGTTTCTGAAGATGAAACACTGTTCGGAATCGTGCTGACAATTGCCTTTCGTTCTGCGATTGTCTGCACTCCACTGTGACGCATCCTCAACGCGCATTATCGCCAATGCGCTCACCGATGCTCCTTGATACGCGCTGAACCATGTTCTGGACGTATGACCGGCAACTCGGAACTTTCGGGCGGAGGCAGCAGAAGAGCAACCGCAGATCCTTTGTCGCTCCGCTCCTGAAGACAGCGCCGTGGGTTGATCGAGATTTGTACGAGTGACCGGGAACCCAGAGGTTTCGCGGCGGCTGGTACCTCAGGGGCTAAAGCCCGATCGCTTACGTTCTTTTCGACACGACTAAAGTCATGCCCTGATACAAAAGCGGGTAGCAGACCTGCGTTCGGGCCGGTTAACCGGCATAGCGGACCTTGCGTGCTGACGTCGGTCCGTAGGTCAAAAGTTCCCCATTGCCGACTTTCTGGGTAGTGATCGTCTGCATTGCCGCGTCCGCGGTAATGTGCAGATCGAGAGCAGGCTACTTTTAAGGTTGGAAACCGTCCGCCATCCAGCGAGCAAAGAGCTCAATGCGATCCTGAGACCAGGGTCCCTCTCCTCGTGGAGGGGGCGGCGGCATGACAGCGCCACCGATACCGCGAATGCGGTCGTAGATGGCCGCAGCATGCGCCTTCACGTCATCGTAGCTCGCAAGGTCGAACGCCTTACTCATCGCCCGAATATCTCGCTCTGTGAAGAGTGGGCGAATGTCGGATTGATAACTCGTCAGTCTTGCCATGGTCCTCAACCCCCCGGCGTCGCATCAGAGATCGATTCCTCTGGTTGAAATCTGATTCTATGCTGGATCGTCAGTTTCGGCCCGTTCTGGACGTATGACCGGCCCTACGGAATGTACGCTGGCGGATGTGATTCCTGGTTGAGAGAAGCAGCCGCTGATCCCTCCGCTGCGCGATGCTTCGCGTCGGGATGACACGCTAAACGCATGATCAGGCGATGACGCGCACGGGGGTGCTGGCGGAAAGGCCGGGATCGGTCGAGACGTCACCGAGCGGCATTTCGCCGGCGAGGGGTAGGAAGACACGAAAACAGGTGCAGGCTCCGCGGGAGGTGTGCAGACTGCGGAAAGCGATCGTGCCTTCGTATTTCTGGATGATGCCCTTGCTGATCCAGAGACCGAGTCCGGTGCCCTTCGCGGATTTCGTAGTGAAGAAGGGCTGGAAGAGGTGGCCAGCGTCTTCGCGGCGGATACCGTTTCCGGTGTCGGTGACGGAGATTGCGATGCCGCGACGCTGGGTTTCCGGTTCGGTCGCCTCGGCGACGCGGAGGCGGAGAGTTCCGCCGGAAGGCATGGCCTGGATGGCATTGCTGATGAGGTTGAGAAAAACCTGGCGCAATTCACCGGGAAAGCCGCGCACCATGCCGGTGGAGCGATATTGCTTCTGCAGGACGATGTGGCCGGCGAGGATGGGCCGCTGCTGGAGCTCGACGACGTTGTCGAGCAGATCGGTGACGGAGACGGCGATGGGCTGTTTGGAGTCGCGATAGAAGCTGAGTGTCTGGCGGGTGATGTGGGCGGCGCGCTGGAGTTCCTGGTCGGCGAGGCTGGCGTAGTAGCGGGCCTCCTGGTCGAGGGAGGGATGATTGCGCAGCAGGTAGAAGGCGTTGGTGATGGCTTCGAGCGGATTGTTGATTTCGTGGGCGATAATGCCGGCGACGCGGCCCATAGCAGCGAGCTTCTCAGTCTGGCGAAGCGCTTCCTCGGCCTGTATCTGCGCAGTGATGTCGCGCTGAATTTCGAGGACGACGGCTCGTTCGCGATAGAGCACTTTGCGGGTAGCGACGATCAGCTCGCGGCCGTCCCTGGCGCGCACGCACAGATTGCCTTCCCATGAGGTGTGGGTAAGCAGGGCCTGTTCAGTTGTGGCTTTGGAGACAGGAAAGGTGGTGCGCAGAAGCTGGTGCAGATCGCGGCCGAGGACGTCTTCGCGTCTCCAGCCATAGAGGCATTCGGCGCCTGCATTCCAGAAACGGATGGCGCCGTTCTCGTCGCGCACGATGATGGCTTCGGTAGCAAGCTCGAGGAGTTCGGCTCGCTCGCGGTGGTGGGCTTCGCTTTGTCGGAGCGCTTCCGTGCGTTCAGCGACGACACGCTCAAGGTCGGTATTGAGGCGCTGGAGCTGGAGGGTCTTGCGATGGAGCTCGACGAAGACACCGATCTTGGCGCGCAGGACCTCGGGAATTACGGGGACGGAGATGTAATCGACGGCGCCGCGGCGGTAGCCGTTGATCTTGTCCTGGTCGGTGAGGTGGACGCCAGAGATGAAGATGATAGCGGTTTTGCTGAAGCGTGGGTGCTCGCGGATCATGTCGGCGAGCTCGAAGCCGTCGAGTTCAGGCATGCTGACGTCCATCAGGACGACAGCGATGTCGTTCTTGAGAAGGATATTGAGGGCCTCTTTGGCGGACGTGGCCTTGATGAGGTTCTCGCCGAGATCACCGAGGATGACCTCATAGCTGAGGAGCTTGGCGGGCTGGTCGTCCACCATGAGGATGTTGACTTTCTCATCTGGAGTCATCGATCTCTCCGGCCCCATCCAATCCTTTCTAGCGGTGCAGCCACATGCGCAGCGCTGACAGCAACTGTTCGGTGTTCACGGGCTTGGCAAGATATTCCGAAGCGCCCGCTTCGAGACATTTTTCGCGGTCGCCCTTCATGGCTTTGGCAGTGAG
>PMAM01000038.1 GCA_003152595.1 Acidobacterium sp. | reverse complement strand
CCATCGCGTCGATGTGCTCGTCAGCACCAACGATGGCTCGCCGCTGCTCCTCAAAAACAATGCTGGCCGCGCGCATCACTGGCTCGGGCTCAGGCTGGTCGGGACCCGATCCAATATCGATGCCATCGGCGCGAAGGTCACCTGGCAGAGCNNCCTCACCAAAGTTGGAGGAGGCAGCTATCTCGCCTCGCACGATCCGCGCATGGTGCTGGGCCTGGGCAACCGCACGCAGATTGACTGGGTCGAGGTTGAATGGCCGCAGCCGGGCGGTGCCAGACAGCGCTTTACCGGCCTGCCGGTCGATCGCTACATCACAGTGGTCGAAGGGCGTTCCGGCTGGAAATAAGGGGTACGGCGCAACGAAATTGCGCGTGGTCAGTGAGAGCAACATCGAGATTATGCGGTATCTGGTGGCGGACCGGACCAGATAGTCCGCCATAACCTTCCCAATAGCATGTAAAGGATCTCCCGGAACGTTCTGTAACTATGTCCCGTTAACTTGACACCTTCGAACCTAGGAAGGGAAACGCGCTCCGCAGATGCTCAACCTCATGAAGAGCCCTATGGACTCCGTTCACGCGGGGAATCTCGATTTGCGCCACTCCCGCGGCTTCATGCGATGACAGGCAAGTTGCGAACCGCAAACGCCAGCATGAAATAGGACCACCTGCGGAAAAGCAGCGAGATCCCTACGGCCAGGCCGAGGAACCAGAGCCCCGACCATGGCCAGTCCACGAGAGCAGGATGCCGCACAGGATCGAAAGGGATCCGTGGAAGACGGTCCAACCCGCGTGAGGGGATTTCAGCATGATCGCCCCGGCGACCCGGAAGGTGCCGAACACCGTAAACATGGCAGAGAAAAGGAGCGTCCATGCCAGCGCTCCGGCGAGCGGATGCGTGATGATGAGTAGGCCGATCAGCACGCCAAGAATGCCGCCGATCAGGTGAAGATACAGGCCGTTCCATTTGTGCACACGAATCACCTGAATCACTTCCAGGACGCCGGCGACGATGATAATCCAGCCAGGCGCCAATACAGTACCCCAAGTCGCGGCAGGAATGAACGCCAGAGAGAGCACCCCGAGACAAATCAGCGCGAGTCCCAGAAGCAGGAACCACTTCCACTTGGATTGCAGGCCTTCTACATCGGCGAGAACAAACAAGTCCATAATTCCATCCTTATGTCAGAGAGTGCACGCATGACCCTCAACATCCTGCGCCCCGAAACATAACCATAGCAATTCGACTTACGCCGGCCAATACCATTCTCCCGAAGTGCGAGCCGACTGTGTAACCAGCGCGCGCGCACAGCGTACGACTTTCTGATTACGAGTTACACTCTCGCTTGCATGAGGAGTGTATAGATTCGGCTGATGATACGCAGGACCTCTTGCCGGTTAGCCGAAGATCAACGATCTGATGAATTGTCCGTGTTGGGACCAAAGCGTTCAGGCGAGTGAAATCGGTGTATCTGTCAAGGATGGTGTCGTCACCCTTACGGGAACAGTGGACACCTATGTGAAGAAGTGGAGAGCCGAGGAAGCTGCCCATCGTGTGGCCGGAGTAACTGCTGTGGCCAACGATATAACAGTACGGACGATCGGAGAGCGAACCGACGCCGACATAGCGGCCGCCGCAGTTCATGCGCTCCGATGGAACGCAGGCGTCGCAGCCGACAAGATCCACGTAACCGTCGACAAAGGCTGGGTCACCTTAAAGGGCGACGTGGAATGGCAATATCAGAGACAGGAGGCGGAGCGCGCCGTGCGGCGTCTTAGGGGGGTGAAGGGCGTCAGCAATCTTATCTCTGTAAAACCGTCGGCTTCACGCTTCACCGTCCGACCTGAGGAAGAAGATTGAGGACGCGCTGCTTCGTAGCGCTGAGGTCGACGCAAAGAACATCACCGTTGAGGTGCAGGGCAGCAAAATCGATTCTAAGAGGCAAGGTACGCTCCTGGGCTGAGAGGCGGAAAGCTGAAAGAACAGCATGGCTGGCTCCAGGCATCAGGCTCACCAGCTCTCTTCGATGATCTCCTCGCTGGTGGATAACGAAAAGAGCATGGCGGAGATTGAGAAGCTAAGGCGCAAACTCGCGGTCTCCGAGAATCAGGGTCTGCGTTGCTCATCTCTCTTCGGAGAAGAGTCGCGATTCCCATCTTTTGGAATGTATGGCGGGGACGACGGGGCTCGAACCCGCGACCTCTGCCGTGACAGGGCAGCATTCTAACCAACTGAACTACGTCCCCTTTGCCTTTTGAGAGCCGTGCCACAAAGCGTTGCGCTTTGCGTGTACTTGCTGTTCGCCGCGGTGTTGAGAAGCTCAAGCGAACCCACGGAACTGTCACCATTCCGCTCTTCCGATTGTAGCAAGACAGGGCGTATAGCGTATAGCGTTTTGCGGCGCGCAATCAGGGATCAGAGATTTGCAGCAGGGCATCCATTCATCCTGACGTCGGTGGTTTGAGGGCGGCGGAGAGGCGCTGGACTACGCGGTCTTTGCCGAGCGCGGCCATGACGGCGAAGAGGCTGGGTGCGACGGCCTGGCCGGTGAGGGCGACGCGGGATCCATTGATGAGGGCGCCGGCTTTGACGCCCTTCTGTGCGGCGAAGACGCGTAGGATCTGCTCGGCGGAGGCTTCGGTGAAGTCGGGCGCGGCGGCGTAGAGGGTGGCGAGTTCCTGGAGAAGGGAAGGGAGCGCGGGATCGCTGAGGAATTTTGTAACAGCGGCTGGATCGTATTCAAAGTCGTCGCTGAAATAGGCGCGGAAGGATGTGGCGAAGTCTTTGAGACTGCGGGCGCGGGGTTTGAGGAGGTCGATGGCGGCGAGGATTTCACCGGTGGAGCGGGTCGGCACAAATTGTGCTGCGCGCCATTCGGCTTCGATGAGTGGAAGGAGTTTGGCCGAGTCGTAGGCGCGGATGTATTCGGTGTTGAACCAGGCGAGCTTGTCATTGTCGAAGACGGCATTCGATTTCGAGATGCCGTCGAGGGTGAAGAGCTGGATGAGGTCGTCGGAGGAGAAGATCTCGCGGTCCTGCTGCTGCGGATTTTGCTTCGCACTTTGCTTTGAACGCGGCGACCAGCCGAGCTGCGCGAGGAAGTTGCGGAAGGCTTCGGGGACGATGCCCATGTCCTTGTAAGCGATGACCGAAGTTGCGCCGTGACGTTTGGAGAGGCGGGTTTTGTCGGGGCCGAGGATGAGCGGGACGTGGGCGAAGATAGGCAGTTCGGCCTGGAGTGCGCGGTACTGGAGAACTTGTTTGGGGGTGTTCGAGATGTGGTCGGCACCGCGGATGATGTGGGTGAGGCGCATGTCGATGTCGTCGGCGACGACGCTGAGGTGATAGGTGGGAATGCCGTCGGAACGGAGGAGGACGAAGTCCTCGATTTCGGCGTTGGCGAATTCGACGCGTCCGAAGACTGCGTCGTCGAAGGCGGTTGCGCCGCCGTCGGGAACGGAGAAGCGGACGGCGCAGGCTTCGCCGGCGGCTTTGCGGACGGCCGCAGTTTCGGGGGCGATCGAGCGGCAGCGACGGTCATACATCGGTGGACGGCCGGCGGCGGTGGCTGCGGCGCGGCGCTGCTCGAGTTCTTGTTTGGTACAGAAGCAGTAATAGGCATGACCGGAAGCCAGCAGTTTTTCGGCGGTCTGCTGGTAGAGGGCGAGGCGCTGGGACTGGAAGAACGGGCCTTCGTCCCAGTTGAGGCCGATCCAGCGCATGCCTTCGAGGATGCCGTCGACCATGGCTTCAGAGGAGCGTTCGAAATCCGTGTCTTCGATGCGGAGGATGAAGGTTCCGCCGAAGTGGCGGGCGAAGAGCCAGTTGAAGAGCGCGGTGCGAGCGCCGCCGACGTGGAGGTAGCCGGTAGGCGAGGGGGCGAAGCGAACGCGAGGCGTGGTGGGAGCTTTATCGGGCATGGTCGGGATCAAAAGTCAGGGTACAGGGTGCAGGGCACTTGCCGTCCAGGCATCGGGTATCGGCATTTTCGATTGAGGGGGGTCGACCCCTCGGGATGTTGTTGATTGGGCTGGGTGGCTTTCGGTGAGGACCCCTCGGTGTTAGCGATATCGTTAACAGGATCGTCTCGCCGAGTCTTTGGCACGGTTCGTGTTTCCTGGGTTGGCGTGCATTTTCGACGACAAAAGTGGGTGGTGGCGCGTAAGCATTTGATTCCACTCGGGCGGCGATTTTGAAGTGGCGGCCAGGCATTTGATTCCATGGTGCTTGCGGGTAAGCATTTTGCTTTGTTATGCATGGGCTGGGTGCTGAAACGAGTGGCGCTTATGCATTTGAATCTAAAGTGCAAGTTGTCTCTGCATTTGATTCCGTGATGCTTATCAGCTCGTTGCAGATCCTGGTGAGTTCGTCGGGCGAGAGGTGCGGGCCGCTGCTGAGGAAGGCATCGAGGCGTTCGAGGCGGGCTTTGGCTCCCGGAGTGAGGGCCTGGGAGGAGGCCGGGGCGGGGGGCGTTTGCGCTGCAGGGTGGGTTGTGGACTGCGGGCGCGAGCGCTGGGCGATTTCCTCGAGGCGGTCGGCGGCGATGACCACGGCCGCGCAGGCACGGTGGAAGGCGATGCGATGGCGGCGCGAGGAGCGGCGGTCGATGAGGACGTGGATGTCGGCGAGAAGGCCGCTGGTTTCGTAGAGCAGATCGGCGATCGGCATGGCACGGAGGGTATCGGCGAAGGCGAGGAGACGACGCATGACGTCCTCGCTCTCTTCGAGCGGGGCGCGGCGGCGGGGCAGCGGGCGGTGGGTGGAGCAGAGGTTTTGGCCGCGTTTGGGGATGCGGCGGCATTTACGGCCGTCGAGATAGAGGTAGACGCATTCTTCGACCATGACGAATTTCCTCCGAGCAATAAGAAAGGCTCGCCGTGGCGAGCCTTGCATGGAGAGATACCTCTCCTATTGTGTTTAGGTTAGTTCAGGGGGTAAGTCAGGGCAAGGCAAATCGGAGGGTGGGACGGTACGGAGGTAATGGTTGTAGTTGGGAGGTCCGCCTGTTCGCAGGAGTGCTGGTTCGCGATCTACAAGGCGTGGCCGGACTGAAAGTGCTGGGCTCGAAAGGGAAGTATGGCCGACCACTCGTCCGGAACTCGGACTTGCGGGTAAGTTACTACTTGATACGCTCCCACAAAAGCTTAAATGTTGCGTTGTTTCGATCGATCACTCCTCCTTTCCCGTCCTCGCGGGGGATAAGGAGCAGGCGATCATTGCCTTGAAATTCGAACCATCGGACATTATTGACGCCGCGCCAATTTGGTTGGCTTGCGTCTTGGAGGTGGTGAGTGACAGTTTGCGCTTTCAAGTCCAGCGTGTAGGTGCCGTAATACGCAATGTAATTGTCGAAGGCGGCCACCCTCTCTTCGGCAGTACCGGCGGCTGGTCCGATCACGAAGGGCTTGCGAGCGCCTTTGATGTCGATTTGGACTGACATCCAGCCGGAGCGATCATAGACAATGAGTCCCGTAGGGTGATCATAAGCAAAGTGAAAAGTGGCATCGGTGCCCTCCACCGAAACTAATCGCCAGGCTCCTACCAACTTCTCGGCAGTATTGTCTTGTGGCGCCTGTGGGGATAACAAGGAAAGGCATGAGAGGAGCCACAGGAGGACCCGGCTTATGTTCATGGACGCCAAGCATATCACCCTCAACGTCCTCTTCAGGCATCTGGTCGGCGATTGTTCAGGCGGTGCGGCGTTGTCGAAGCCGCCGATAAGGCCGGCTCGCGGCTTGGCTTTGAACGATTCGGCTGCGCTCAGCACCCAACCGGCGGAAACCATTGCTTCTGCAGCAAAGGCATTTCGACAGGATGATGACGTTACTGCTCTGACCTTGTCGTATGCCGGCGTTCCGGCTTCCGTCTGATGACCTTGCACCAATTAAGATCGAAAAGGAAAATGGGATCGTGCGCCGGGTTCTTCTGGTCCCGGGCGAGTCACCGGCGATACGGAAGTTGACCTTGGGTGGGAAATCATGGGCTGAAGCCCAGTCCTTTTTGGCTCGGTTCGGCACGACTGAAAGTCGTGCCCTGTTACAAAAGCGCTCCGCCCGCGGCATAAGGTACCGTCGCACTTGCGCATCACCGGCAAACCGGAAATTTGGAGCGGATCGAAGCAGAAACACAAGGTCCCTCACGCCCTGCGCGTGCGCGCAGGGGATTCGGGATGACAACTCGGTGTGGTGGGTCGGGTGTGTTGGCGAATCACCGGCATCCCGGAAACCTGGCCCGGGGCTGAAGCCCGGTCTTATGTGAGTCGCTGATTCCCCGGCCTAAAGGCCGGGGCTTTTACCGTCGTGCTGCTGCGCAGCACCCCAAGGGACGCGAACTCGGTCCGAGTTGTGGACGCATCACCGGCTTTGCGGAACCCTCGGCTGGATGTCAGGGGCTGAAGCCCAGTTCTTTTTGGCTCGGTTCGGCACGACTGAAAGTCGTGCCCTGTTACAAAAGCGCTCCGCCCGCGGCACAAGGTTCCGTCGCACTGGCGCATCAGCGGGAACACGGAAATTTGGGGAGCGGATCAAAACAGAAAAGCAACCGCAGATCCCTCCGCTGCGCGTTCGGGATGACAGCTCTGTGGGGTGGTAGTTTGCTGAATCACCGGCAACACGGAATATATAGTCCGCCGGAGGGAGCATCGGGCATGGTCAAAGCAAAAAGGGTACAGGGTGCAGGCGTCTGCGCTCCAAGGTCTGGCCTGACAGCCCGGCTGCCCTCGGGGGATGGTCCTACGCCCCGGCCTTCTTCTCGATCTTCGCCCAGGTGTCCTTGAGCGCCAGGGTCCGGTTAAACACCAGCTTGTCCGGGGTCGAATCCGGATCGAGGCAGAAGTATCCCACGCGCTCGAACTGGTACGGCGAGCCCTCCTTCGCCTCGGCGAGGGAAAGCTCCAGCTTCGCATCCGGGACCACCTCCAGCGAGCTGGGATTCAGATTGTCCAGAAAGCTCCCGCCTTCCGGCACGTCCAGGGGATTGGGATTCGAAAACAGCTTGTCGTAAAGCCGCACCTCGGCGGAAATGGCGTGCGCCGCCGACACCCAGTGCATGGTCGACTTCACTTTTCTGCCATCCGGCGAATTTCCGCCGCGGCTGGCCGGATCGTAGGTGCAATGCACTTCCACCACGTTCCCGTCCGCATCCTTCACCACGCTTTGTGCCACGACAAAATACGCATTGCGCAGCCGCACTTCCTTGCCTGGCGACAGGCGATAGTATTTGGGCGGCGGAACCTCGCGAAAATCCTCCCGCTCGATGAAGAGCTCACGCGAAAACGGCACCTGTCGCGTGCCTGCCGCGGGATCCTCCGGGTTGTTCGCCACCTCCACGTACTCCGTTTGTCCCTCCGGGTAATTGTCGATCACCAGCTTCAGTGGCCGCAGCACCGCCATTCCGCGCGTTGCCCGCTGATTGAGGTCGTCGCGCTGAACATGCTCCAGCATCTCGAAATCGATGATGCCGTTGGTCCGCGTCGCCCCCAGTGAGGCCACGAAGGCCCGAATTCCCTCCGGTGTAAACCCGCGTCTCCGAATCCCCGACAGGGTGGGCATCCGCGGATCGTCCCATCCGTTCACGCGGCCTTCCTGCACCAGTTGCAGCAGCTTGCGTTTCGACAGCAGCGTATACGTCAAATTCAGCCGGTCGAACTCGATCTGCTGCGAAGGAAAAATCCCCAGTTGTTCGATGAACCATCGGTACAGCGGCTGATGATCGGCAAACTCGAGGGTGCACATGGAGTGCGTGACATTTTCGATCGAATCCGACTGTCCGTGTGCATAGTCGTACATCGGGTAGATGCACCATTCGTCGCCGGTTCGGTGATGCTCGGCATGCACGATGCGGTACATGATCGGGTCGCGCATATTGATGTTCGGCGACGCCATATCGATCTTCGCGCGCAGTACGCGGCTTCCGTCCGGAAACTCGCCGGCTTTCATGCGGGTGAACAGGTCGAGGTTCTCCTCCACCGTGCGGCTGCGCCAGGGGCTGTCTTTGCCCGGTTCGGTCAGCGTCCCGCGAAACTGCCGGATCTGGTCCGCGGACAAATCGTCCACATACGCTTTGCCTGCCTTGATCAGCTGAATCGCCCACTCATAAAGNNTCCTTCTGGATCGAATCAACGTACTCCTGCTCTTCCTTCTCGGGATTGGTGTCGTCGAAGCGCAGGTTGGTCTTGCCCCCGAACTCGTCGGCCAGCCCGAAGTCCAGGCAGATGGCTTTGGCGTGGCCGATATGCAGGTAGCCGTTCGGCTCTGGTGGAAACCGCGTCTGCACCACCGCATTGCCATACTTTCTCAAGCGCACATCGTCAGCGATCATGTCGCGGAGAAAGTTGGGCGTACTGTGGATTTCGGGCATTTCTACATGCGAGTCTGTATTGACTGCCATGCTCCCATTCTTCCACGGCAAGGCGGGGATTTGTTTATTCCTGGTGGGGCTTGCTCGGGAAGCGGTGTCCTCAAGGAAGCGGTGATTCGGCGCGCTCCGCGATGGGGATGGGGACCTGTTCGACGATTTCGATGGCGAAGCCCTGGAGTGCCGGCACGTGGGTGGGCGTATTGCTGAGGAGGCGGATGCGGTGGATGCCGAGGTCGGCGAGAATCTGCCCGCCGAGGCCGACTTCGCGGAGGGTGCGCTGGTGGCGATCTTCGTGGCGCTCGCGAGCGCGGGCTTCGCGATGGAAGACGATGCGGTGCGGGGTGGCGGTGCGGTCGATTTCGAAGCCGCGGCTGGCGTTGTGGAGGTAGATGAGGGCGCCGCGTCCGGCCTCGGCGATCATGCGGAGCGACTGGCGCATGGTGCGCTGGCAATCGCAGAGGGTGGTGCCGAAGACGTCGCCGGCGAGGCAGTGGGAGTGGACGCGGACGAGGACAGGCGGCTCGTTTCCGCTGGGGCTTTGGTGAACGTCGCCGCGAACGAGGGCGACGTGGCTCTGGCCGCCGTGGACTTCGCTCTCGTAGGCGATCATGAGGAAGTCGCCGAACTCGGTGGGCATGGGGCTCTCGGCGACGCGAACGATGTAGCGCTCGTGCTGGAGGCGGTAGCGGATGAGATCGGCCACGGTGAGCATTTTGATACCGTGACGGTGACAAAATTCGATCAGGTCGGGGACGCGGGCCATGCGGCCGTCGTCCTTCATGACTTCGCAGATGACGCCGGCGGGGATGAGGCCGGCGAGGCGAGCGAGGTCGACGGAGGCTTCTGTCTGGCCGGCGCGAACCAGCACGCCGCCTTTGCGGGCGCGCAGCGGGAAGACGTGACCAGGTCGGGCGAGATCGTGGGCCGTGGAGCGGGGATCGATGGCGACCTGGATGGTGTGAGCGCGGTCGTACGCGGAGATGCCGGTGGTGACGCCTTCGCGGGCTTCGATGGTCTCAGTGAACGCGGTGCCGAAGCGCGAGGAGTTCTCCTGGGTCATGGGGCCGAGGCGGAGGTAGTCGGCGCGCTCCTCGGTGAGGGCGAGGCAGATGAGGCCGCGGCCTTCGCGGGCCATGAAGCTGATGGCCTCCGGGGTGACGTGCTCGGCGGCGAGCATGAGGTCGCCTTCGTTCTCGCGATCCTCGTCGTCGACGACGACGATCATACGGCCGGCCTTGACTTCTTCGAGGGCGCCGGGGACGTCGGTCATGACAGTGGGGTCATGCATAGCTCTATTGTCAGCGATTGGCGGGTTCGTGGCCAGAAGCGGGGACGCGGCGAAGCCGGCTTCGGGGAGAAGGGCGCTTTCCCAAAATGGGCCGGGAGTATTCCTGAGGGGTACGTTCGTTCTGAAGTACGGATGAAAAGGGTTGAAATTTGAGTGGTGAGGGATTTTGCTTCTTGCTGTGGGGTGAACCTGGCCGCGGCTCGGGGGGGCGCTGCCTTTTGGGGGGGGTATGCAAAAGGGCTAAAGGGTGAACCTGGCCGCTTCTATGCAGAGGCGCTGTCTTTTTTGGGGGTATGCAAAAAGGCCGGCCCATGTGGGCCGGCCTTTCGCTGCTTCGGGTTGGAGAACGGCTTACCTGCCGCCGGTCTTCGCAGCTGCCTTATGGTGATGGTGCGGCTTCGGGTTGCGAGGCTGCGCCTTCACTGCGCCTTCGTCGATCGCGGTCGTGCCGGGCACGTCGTTGTCGAAGTTGGCGCCGGAGGGAACGAGGTAGTCCTGCACCTCATCGGTGCCGCCGGAGCCGGCTTTGACCTGGATGCGGCTGGCATCGATGCCCTTGTCGGTCACCAGGTAGTCCTTGGTGTTGACGGCGCGCTGCGCGGCCAGATCGGCGGCAGTCATCTCCTTCTTGTGATGACGGCCTTTCTTTTCCGGCAGCGGAGCCGAGTTGCCAACGACGACCACGGTTTCGTCGGGCTTCTGCTGCGCGTTGAGTGCGACGTCATCGAGGCAGGCCTTGGCTTCGTTGTCGACGCGCTCGGGCCGGCGCTTGTCGCCGAACTGAATGGCGCACAGCGTCTGCGATTTCGGAGGCGGCGGAGGCGGCGGAACCTGGACTTCCACCGAAGTGGTGGCGGAAACCGTGTGGGCCTTGTCGTCCTGCACCGTGCAGGTCACGGTGATGTTGCCCGCCGGGGCGCCGGTGGTGGCCAGCGTCGCGGTGTTGCCGTTGCCGCTGATCGATCCGCTGGAACTCGAGAAGTTGTAGGTGAGCGTACGATTCTGCGGGCTCGATCCGGTCGCCGTGATGGTGGCGCTGGTGCCGGACATCACCGTTGTGGGATTGGCCGCGCAGGTGAGGGTGGGCGGATCGAAAGGCTTGACGGCAAAGTCCGACGAGCAGGAGGCGGAGGTGTTCGGCTTGACGCCTTCCTTGCCCTTCTTGCCTTCTTTGGCTTCCGCTTTCACGGTGTAGTTGCCAGGATCGAGCGAGCCGGTACTGACCGTGGCCGTGGTGCCATTGCCGGTCACGCCGGTGCCGCTCCATGTATAGACCACGTCCCAGTTCTTCTTGGGGGCGACCTGGCCGGGAGTGGCGGTAACGGTTTGCGCGTCGCCTGGATAGATCGAAGGTGCGCTCGCGTTGCAGTCCAGCTTCAGAGGCTCGATCTTCTTACAGCCCATAGACAGGAAGATCAGGCCTGT